>CAWUHY010000044.1:0-15925 GCA_963922215.1 uncultured Gammaproteobacteria bacterium
GCGGATGGACGATCTCATCAACGGCATCATGAGCTACTCGCGCGTGGGCCGCACCGACGACGAGATTGAGCGATTTGACGTCGGCGATCTGTTGCGCTGGATTGCCGAAGATCTCGACATTGCGCCTCGGCAGCTGAAGCTCGATAGCAACATGCCAACGATAGAAGGCTACCGCGTCCGATTCGGCCAGGTGATGAGCAACCTGATGAGCAATGCGATCAAGTACAACCCGGACACGGCGAATGCCACGGTCTCCATCACCTGCGAGGAAACGGACGACTTCTATCGCTTCGCGGTCAAAGACAACGGCCCGGGAATCGATCCAAAGTTTCACGGACGAATCTTCGAGGTCTTTCAAACCCTTCAGCCCAAGGACAAATCGAAGAGCACCGGTGTCGGGCTGTCGATCGTCAAGAAATCCGTCGAGGCGCTGGGCGGACAGATTTCCGTTTCCTCCTTGCCGGGTAACGGCACGGTCTTCACCGTCGACTGGCCAAAACAGCTACGCCACTCCACATTCGAGGTTGCAAGCGCATGAAGATGCCCCCGACCACTTTCCTGCTCGTCGAAGACGACGAGATCGATGCCGAACGACTCCTGCGCGCTTTCAAAAAACTCAACATCACGAATCCCGTCGAGCATCGACGGGACGGCTACGAGGCGCTTGATGCGTTGCGCGGAACGGGCGATCAGCCTGCATTAAAGGGGCCGGTCGTGATTCTGCTCGATCTCAACATGCCGCGGATGAACGGCATCGAGTTCCTGGCCGAACTGCGGAAGGATCCCGCGTTCGAAGCCACGCCGGTCTACGTTCTCACGACATCCAGCCGGCAGAAGGACGTCCGCGCGGCTTACGAACAAACGATCTCCGGCTACGTCGTGAAGCCGGTCGGCATGGCTGAAATGGTCGAGGCTCTATCGGTGCTAAAACAGTACTGGACGCTGTGCGAGGTGCCTGCGGTCTGAGCGTCGCGCTCGTTCGCTTGAGCGTCAGAGCGAATCGTAAGGCTGGCTGAACGTGTCCCCGTCCTCGATGCGCCCGCTTTCGAGACCCTTCCGAAACCAGCGCATTCGCTGCTCAGACGTACCGTGCGTGAACGCGTGCGGCGTCACGCGTCCGCGGGTACGTGACTGGATCGCGTCATCACCAATCTGGTTCGCCGCACGCATCGCTTCCTCAATGTCGCCGCGATCAAGATAGCGCCGATTGTGATTCGCCCAGACGCCTGCAAGATAGTCCGCCTGTAATTCGAGTCGCACGGAATACTGGTTGTAGTCGGGCTGGCCGCGACGCTTCGCCACCTCTTGCGAAATGCCGAGCAGCGTCTGGATGTGATGGCCGACCTCGTGCGCGATGACGTAGGCCTGCGCGAAGTCACCCGGCGCGTCGAACTGGCGGGCCAGGTCATCGTAGAAACCGAGATCGATGTAGATCGTCCGGTCCGCCGGGCAGTAGAAGGGACCCATGCGCGCATCGCCGGTGCCGCAGGCCGTCGGGTAACGGTTTTTGAAGACGACGAGCTCAGGCTCGGAATACGTGCGCCCCATCCGCGAAAACTCTTTCGTCCAGATGTCTTCCGTATCGGCCAGGACGACCTTCACGAATTCGAGCTGCTCGTTTTCGGCGGCCGTCGGCTGGTAGTCCGACTGGCTGGTCTGGCCGCCACCGCCGAACAGTGCGTTCGGATCGATGATGCCGAACTGCCAGGCAACGATGCCGACCGCGACCAGCGCCAGCGTGCCTTTGACGCCCAGGAAACGCATTGCGAGCTGCAGCAGCGTTCCGATCCCGCCGAGATTCGCGCGGCCGCCGCCTGAGCGTCGGCGCGCGTCGGTCACCCGGGTGCTTTTTCGGCGTCCCTTCCATTTCATGCGGGCAGTCTATCGCCGCACGACGGAAAGTGCAGTCCCGATGACGACCGCTCCGACGAAACTGGCCGTAATCGGTCGCGACACTCGACGCCGGTATTGTCGCCCGCCGCCGATGCGCGCTACCGTGAACGCATCCTCAAGGGGACAGGCACATTCTCCAGGGGACAGGCACACAAATCCGCGCTGCAGGAGACAGGGCATGACAGACAGGTCGTTAGGCGAGTCCTTTCGGGAAGAGGTGGAGGAGCTATTGGAGGGACTTGGCCGCGAGGTCACAGACGTCATCCGCCGCACAGACGATCGCCTTGCTCTGCAGCCGGATGCCAGCAAGGTGCTGGCCGATTTCCATCGCTCTCTGCCGGAAACGGGAGGCGGCGCGAAGGCGGCAATCGAACGACTTCTCGATCTCTGCGAACGCGCCGGCGGCAACACGCCCGGGCCGCGCTGCTTTCATTTCGTCATCGGCGGGAACACGCCGGCGGCGCAGGCCGCCGATCTGCTGGCCACCGCCTACGATGCGATTACCTACACGTGGGTGCTCTCGCCGGCGGGCGTCGAGATGGAACGCCAGGCGCTCAACTGGTTGAAAGAACTATTAAGACTGCCGGCGGACTGGCCCGGTGTCATGGTCACAGGCGGCACGATGGCGAATTTCGTCTGTCTCGCAACGGCCCGCCAGTGGTGGGGCGAACAGCACGGTGCGGACGTCTCCGAAGTCGGACTCGCGGGCCTGCCGCAGATGCCTGTCCTCACATCGGGCTTTGTCCACGCGAGCACCCTGAAGGTTCTCGCGACACAGGGCATTGGTCGCGGCAACGTGCAGACGTTTACGCGCGATCCTTTCGGCAGGCTCGATCTCGATGCCTACCGGCGCGGCCTCGAAGCGCTGGACGGTGCCCCTGCCCTCGTCGTCGTTAACGCCGGTGAGGTCAACGGCGGCGAATTCGACCCGGTGAGCGAAATGATCGAAGCCGCTCGCGAACACAATATCTGGGTGCACGTCGACGGCGCGTTCGGCCTGTTCGCCGCCGCATCACCGCGCACCGAACACTTCGTTGCCGGCGTCGAGCGCGCGGACTCTGCCAGCGTCGACGGCCACAAGTGGCTGAACGTCCCCTACGACTCCGGCTACGCCTTCACCCGCGACTACGGACTAATGGCGCGAGCGTTCCGGTATTCGGCCGACTACCTGCCAGTCGAGAACCTCGAGCGACCAACCTACGGCGCGATCGGCCCGGAAAGCTCACGCCGTGCGCGCAGCTTTGCCGTCTGGGCAACACTCGAAGCCTACGGTCGCTCCGGCCACCAGCGACTCGTCGAACATTGCCTGGACATCACGCAACATTTCGCCGCAATCGTGCGACAGCATCCAAAGCTCGAGCTCCTGAATGACCCTCAACTCAATATCGTCGCATTCCGCTACTACCATGACGGACTCGACGATCAAGCGCTCGATGCATTGAACACACTACTCGGCGCACGCGTGATTGACGACGGTCGTTTTCTCGTCGGAACCAGCAAATTTGAAGAGAAAGTCGTCTTCCGCCCCGCATTCTGCAACTGGCGCACACGCAACGAAGACGTGGAAGCATTCGCCGAGGTCGTCGTCGAACTCGGCGACGCCCTCGCCGCCGAGACCTCCTGACGAGCCCTCTATCAGGGGACAGGCACCGTCATCCAACGCTCGCAGACCGTCATTCTCAAAAGGGGACAGGCACAGCCCGGCCAAAACCGATGCCTGTCCCATGCACCCCAGTGCCTGTCCCACGCCCTGTCCCACGCCCTTCCCGGCCACAAAAAAACCTCCGAGGCTTTCGCCCCGGAGGTCTTTAACGTGCAGTTGGGATTCAATCAGAAGTTGATTGATGCCCGGCCGTAGAGATACCGGCCCTGCGTGTCGTAGCTGAATTGCAGCGTGTTCATGTCATCGTAAGCGGTGACATACGGCGGCTCTTCGTCCGTCAGGTTGCGCACACCCAGCGTGAATCTGACATCTTTCCAGTCGTAGTAGCCCTGGATGTCAAAGTAGGTGATTGCGTCTGCGGTGTTCGACAGGTTCGCCGGCGCTGCATCGATGTCGTCCGTCGCTGTCATGTAACGCGCGGACAGGTTTGCACCCCAGTCATCCTGCGTCAGCGTGACACCGTAGTTGACCTGCCACTCGGCGAAGGTTGCCGGGTTGCCGTAGGCCGGATCGCCGCCGAAGAAGCCGGCAAGCTCGACGAGATCACCACCTGCGAACGGCAGGTAGTCGTACTCGGCGAGGTAGGTGCCGCTCAGGCGCAGGTCGAGCATGCCGAACCGCGTGTCCATGCCGTAGTCAACCTGGAAGTCGATGCCGCTCGTGTTGTATGTCGCGAGGTTCGCTTCCGACTGGAGCACACCGGAGATCTGCAGGTTCGAGTTACGACGCGTCGGCGCTGCCGGTGACGGCGTTTCGTCCACACCCGGGAAGGCCGGTCCGACGATCAATGAGCACAGCGGGTCCGAGAAGTTCGGGCTCGCGTAGCAGGCCGAGATCACTTCAGACGTCGGCGCGCTGCCAACGGCATCCGTGATTTCGATGTCGAAGTAGTCAATCGAGATCGTCAGCGCTTCAGCAAAACTCGGCGTCAGGACCAGACCAACGGTCAGCGACTCGGACGTTTCCGGCTCGAGGTTCGGATTACCGCCCTGCAGCGTCGTCGCCTGGAAGGTGGCGAGGTTGAAGTCCGGCGCAAGGCCGTCCGCCTGGCAGTTCGCAACCGTGTTCGCGTCCGTGCCCGACGTGCCGTAGTTGCGGCAGGGGTCGGTGTAGGACTCGGCAGACTGCTGAATACCGAGGAACAGCTCTTCGATATTCGGCGCGCGGAAGCCTTCAGAGAAGGTTGTACGCAGTCGAATATCCTCGATCGGAGCCCATTCGAGCGCGACCTTGTAGACGCTGTCGGAGCTGTCCAGGAAGTTCACATCCGTCCAGCGAACCGAGGTTTCGAGGGTCAGCAGTTCGGCCATCGGCGCGCCCGACAGGATCGGGAGAACGATTTCACCGTAGACTTCGTCGATCTGGAAGCTACCGCCAGTCACATTACCCGGCGTGAACGCGATTGCGCCGATTGCCGCACCGCCGTCCGGGTTGGACGACGCACTTTCACGACGGTTCTCGTACCCAACGGCCCAGCCGATCGGTCCGCCCGGCATCTGCAGGTCGCCGAGATCGCCGGCCAGGTTCGCCTGGAACACGTTCAGCGCGGAATCTTCCTTCGTGTTAACGCCGACGAAGCCGTAGGCGACTTGCGCAGGCGTCATGCTGTCGCTGATGAACGGGTTGTACACGCCCGGACAGCCGTTCGTGGCTGCCGCACAGAGCGTCGGGTCCATCATCGCCTCGATGTTCGGACGGTTCGGGCGACCTTCGTCGCGCTGGCTGTCTTCCCAGCGTGCCAGCGTGTAGTTGACGTCCCAGTACATGCCGTTGTCGAACTGCCCGTCGAAGCCCAGGCCAATGCGCCACGTGTTCACGTCCTGCGTGAAGCGGCGTCCACCAGACTCCGTCAGACGACGTGAAGTTGCGACGTCCTGCGGCGCGGTACACAGCGGATTCGTTGCACAGAGCGCATCGCCGAACGGGTTATCCGGATGCTCCTGCGACGTGATCCAGCCGCCGAACGTGCCGACCGGTGCCAGAAGCTGGTCCGACTCGCGGTTCGTGAAGTTCATGTCGAGGCTCATGTTGACCGCACCGAGGCCCGGCGCTTCGAGCAGCTCGTAGTTTGTTGACGCGTACGCGCTCCAGACATCCTGCGGCGTCGTGAGATAGCTCAGTGCCGCAAAGTTGAAGGAGTCGCGCGCGGCATCGAACGGACGAACCGTTACGCCGTCAGCGTCCAGCACGTGACCGCCGATTGCAGAGTCCGGACCGAGCGGCGTGAACTGTGCCGGTGTGGTCGTCGGGCTACCGCCGCAGATCTTCTGCGTGCCGTCATCGAAGAACGGGCAGGCAGAAAACGCACGGTCGCCCTGCCGAATCTCGTCACGCTTATTGACCTGGATGCCGGCGACAAAGTTGCCGCGATCGAACGTGCCGCCAAGCACGATGGATCCGTTCAGCATTTCGCCGTCGTCTTCATCGGTCACGTCATAGCCGAACTCGAGACCAACGCCCTCGAAATCCCTTTTTGTGATGATGTTAACGACACCCGCGATTGCATCCGACCCGTAGACCGTCGACGCGCCGTCGCGCAGAATTTCAATGCGCTCGACGATCGCCGTCGGAATCATGTTGAGATCGACAAAGCCGTCGACGGACGCAGACGCAAAGCGCTTGCCGTTCACCAGGACTAGCGTGCGGTTCGCACCCAATCCGCGCAGCGACACGGTTGCAAGACCCGGGTTGCCGTTGTTGACGCCGGCGTTAAAGTCACCCCCGTTGACCGACGGCATATCCTGAATGAAGTTCTCGAGCGTCAGGTTACCGGAGACCGCAAGATCTTCGGCAGTGAGCACGGTGATCGGGCTGATGCTCGTCGAATCGCTGCGCTTGATGCGCGAACCGGTGACGAGAACTTCTTCGATCGCCGCTTCACTTTCGGTCTCTTGCGCAGCTGCTGTCACGGGAAGCGCAAGCGCCGCACAGGCTGCGACGATGAGCGAGCGGCCTAATAGACCGCGCCGCACATTAAGCTGGTCGAGCGACGCGCGTCGACTCGAACAGAGTGTTTGATCGTTCATGGAAATCCCCTTTCGTTGCTTTAGAAAAGCCGAGGATCAAGCGTAGATTTGCGAGCGCTTGGACACCCTGTCGCTCGCAACCTTTCCCTGCAGTTCGCAAAGGTTTCCTGCCGATGACAAGCGCGAAGGCCTCAGAAAGTCTTTTTTCGTTGTTTTTGGACAACGTTCGCACAGCTCCGCGCGAAGTCGTTCGGCTTGTCGAACCAGACGCCTAAAGCACTGATACAGAGAGGATTACGCGCTGGAAGCGCAGTGAGTCAGTTGCCCACTGTCTATCGTCAGCACAAGCCTGTCTCAGAAAAACAACAAAGTGAATTCGGCGATCGCCTCAGCCGGCGCGACGCTTTTTGAGGTCGTGCGCCCAGCGCAGGAGCGTCGGAACGACGGACTGCCGGGACCGGGACACGGCAAGATTCTCGCCGTTGGACAGACGCACCTCGGTGCGTCCGCAGGCGAGCTTGTGCACCTCTTCAACCGCTTCGAGATTCACGGCGTGCGAGCGATGAATGCGACACAGCGTCGAGTGCTGATGTTCTTTCAGAAAACTCGATAAGGACTGCGACAGCATGAAGCTGTCATCGACCGTGTGCAGCGTGAGGTACTGGTTGGACGCCTCGACCCAGACGACGTCGCTCATTTCGAGGTAGTGCAGCCGTTCGCCGGAACGCGTGACGAAGCATGCATCGTCCTCTTCCCGACTCACCTGCACTTCCGCCGTGTACTCGGCAACTAATGATGCAATGCGATTACTGAGTGTGTTCGCACGTTCCTGCAGCAGCGCCCGTTTTGCACGCGCGACACTTTCTAGGAAGCGTTCTTTCCGAACCGGCTTCAAGACGTAATCGAGCACGTCGAGTTCGAACGAGCGGCACGCGTGTTCTTCACTGGGACTGACGAAAATAATTCGCGGACCGTTTCCGTTCGCGAAGCGGTCCGCGATATCCAGGCCGCTCATGCCCGGTAGCTCTACATCGAGAATCGCGATGTCCGGTGACTTCGATTCGATGGCAGTTGCCGCCTCGACGCCGTTCTTGCACACGCTGATCACCGATAGTTCTTCGTCATGGGCGAGCAGCGATGATATCTGCGACAGCGCAAGCGGCTCGTCGTCTGCGATGAGTACGGAATAACTCATCGCCGATCCCCGAAACGGCAAACAACAAAGGCCCGTGCCAGCCCGCAGGTAAACGGCGACGTTTCAGTTCTCCCCAGGTTTTGAACGTCAGTTGCTGTAGCCATGTGGCAGTGCGGCTCGACTTTTTTACATCATCGGAAACGAGTTAAGTGTGCGTCTCAGTTCTTAGAGACCGCAGAAGCCAGAACATTTAAGACGATTTTTGAATAAGAATTCGCTTTCGAATGAAAGCGTTGAACGCGATTCCGATCGATCGTGAGTACGCGCAACTTTCGTCAACGCAATACACCTTAAATAGAAGCGTTAACGAATTCGAAGAGACGCCATCGCCGCTTATAGCCTGCCGATCTATCGGTTGGCTTCGTCAGCGTCCGTTTCGTCAGAAGGTTCGCGAGGCGCAACTTTATCCTCGTCGCGCTCCGGCGACGGCAGCCAGCCCGAACGCAGGTGCAGGTCGCGCTGCGGAAACGGAATCTCGATGCCGTATTCCGTGAGCTTCGTCTCCAGCGCCCAGAGGTAGGCTGCGCGCGTGCGCGTCGGGCGACGTGCGCCCTGGCGGTTCACCCAGACGAGCAGCAGGAAGTTCAGACTGTTGTCGCCGTACTCGACCAGCCAGACGTCCGGCTCGCGACCGCGCATATGTGTGAGCGTGTACGGGATGTCTTCGCAGGCTTCTATCGCGGCCTTGCGCACGAGTTCCTTGTCGGACCCGTAGGCCACCCCGAACGGAATGCGGACGCGAAGAATGTGCTCGCCCAGCGTCCAGTTTGTCAGCTTCGTCGAGACGAACTCCGAGTTCGGCACGACGATGTCGATGTTGTCGTTCGTGTTAATCAGCGTGCTGCGCACGTTAATCGCCTTCACCGTGCCGGTTAGCCCGGTGTCGAGCTCGATGTAGTCGCCTACACGCAGGCTGCGTTCGAACAGGATGATAAGACCGGAGACGAAGTTGTTGACGATCGACTGTAAGCCGAAACCGATACCGACGGAGAGCGCACCGGCGACCAGCGCAAGATTCGTGAAGTCGAGGCCGATAGACGTCAGCGCGATCAGCGCCGCGACGATGATGATCGTGTAGTGACTTAAGCGACTGATCGTATACAGCGAGGCCTGCGCGCCGACGGACTCCTTGCGGCCGACACGGCGAATCGCGAAGCGAATGATGCGCGACAGCCCCCAGCCGACGAAGAAGATGATGAAGCCCTGGACAATGTCGCCAGACGTGACCGGTGTCTCGCCCACCTCGAACAAGGTCGTGCCCGCGAATTCGCGTACGCGCAGCCAACCAGTCTTGAGAGTTTTACCGGCGTTGCTGAACCACTGGCTGACCGCACCCGAGTACACGCCGCTCGCATCGTCGACGACCACGACCAGCAGTTCGAGATTCGCCGTCGACTCGTCGAGGTCCGCAATATGACCGAGTGTTTCCTGGGCCGTGCCGATCCGCTGGTCGAGAACCCGACGCGCCGCACGGTCAAGATTGTCGCGGTCGACAGTCTGCGCCGCGAGCAACTCGTCCTCAGTCTGCAGTCGCCAGACCGGCAGATCCTCACGCACCTCGCGAATCAGCTCCGACCAGGCCAGTGATTCGTCCTCGATCAGCGAAAGATCGGGGTCGCCGTTGACGTTGAGCAGCGTCCAGTAGCGCCGCGCCTCCGCCTGCGCAAGGTCGACGCGCGCGAGCGCGAGCTCTACATCGGCATCCAGCGCACGCTGCTGTTGTACGCGCTGGCCAGAGCGATCGCCCGCGGTTTCAACGTCGAGTCGGCTCGCGGCGATCTGCGCTTCTCGCGCTCGCTCCCGTGCGGCAACCACAGCTTCCTCGCGTTCGACGACCTCTGCGGCAAGTGCCGCGAGCGCTTCGGCACCGGCATCGGACGCGAGCCGTTCGCGCACGAGCTGCACCCGCGCGTCCAGCGCGTCGGCGTAGTCTTCCGCGTTCTCCGCGCTTCGCGTCAGAACGTCCAGCCGGCGAGCCGCGATTGCCTGTTCGGAGCGAGCACGCACAAGACGCAAGCCCGTCAACCAGCGCTCGTCGCCTTCCGCAGCCCCGAGGTAGTCTTTGAACAACGCATCACGTCGCCGCGACGCGCCGCTCAAAATCCGCTGTTCGCGTTCGACTTCATTTTCGGCGGCGTCCGCAGCGAGCCGAGCGTCTCTCGCTGCGTTCGCGACATCGAGGAGATCGTCCAGCGCATACGTCGACGCAGGCTCGGGAAGCGTCTGTGTCTCGAGCTCGACCTCTTCGAGCAAGGTGACGTAAACGGAGAGATTGTCCCCGACAGCTTCGAGAATCGGCGGCGCGACCGTCTGATTCTGTGCGCTTAAGCCCGAGATCTGTGCGTTAACGCGCTCCAGGAATGCATCGCTGCGAGCTCTGACCACGTCAGGCGCACCGTCAAAGTACTGCCACCAGTTTTGCTGCAACGACGACAGCTCGGGGAGCGTGGGTTCTTCGGGCGCATCCTCTTCCTGGGCGAACGCCGGCGCGGACAACAAGAACAGGAAGGACAGGGTCAGGCGCAGGTAACGCATACACGAAGGATAACCGATCGACGGATTTGCCGGGTCGCAAATCGAAATCGGCGAACGGTCTATTCCATGCCGCCGTAGTAGTAGAAACGCAGTGACGCGACCGTCACATCGCCATAGACGTCCGACCTATCGGTGCCGAGCTCGATCTCCATGTCGACGCGAAGGCTGATTGGAGTCAGGAAGCTGACTGAATACGAGTCGTTACGGCTGCCCGTGATCGCACCGTCCCAGGTCGTCACATTGAGGCCGATTTCCTGCTCGCCGACATTGATGCCGACGCCAAAAGATGTCTGCGTGTCAGCGAGGCTGCTCAGAACACTCAGGCGACTGATCACGATGATCGGCCGGATGCGATCGGACTCCAGCGGCGAGAAGTCGACGCTGTAGTCGTAGCTTTTGTGGGACGCATACACATCGACAGCGTCGCTGATCTTCAGGCGCGCGTTGATGCCGACGCCGCTTGCGTCAAACGGAAAGCTCGTGCGCTGCAGGAAATCGAAGGGCGGCAACTGGAACTCGAAATCGCGCTCTTCGACAGTGAGGCCAATCGATCCCATTTCGCCCGAGAGATAAACGCTACCGCGAAGATCTCTCGAATCGAGCAGGTCGGAATCGCCCCAGTACGACGCGCCGACGCCGACGCCAAGCATGCCAAAGCGATGGTCGAGGCCTAAGTCCGCGTAGAGCGAGTCGGAGCCGTCAGTCCCCGTTCGCTCGTCGCTCGTGAGATCCACGGTGCTGCGCCCGAGCGCCGCAGACAAGGTCGTCTTCTCTGCGAAATCGATGCTGCCGAAAGCAGTCACACCGAAGCCGTCTTCATCGTCGGCCTGCAGGCTGACGCCAAGGAGATATGCATCGTCCGCCACTGCGACAGTGGTCAGCAATGAAGTCAGCAGTATGAGCGATCGTCTCATCGTCGGGTTCCTGAGCTTTTGTCCACGTTACCGAATATCGCCCGGGAATTCACAGCGAGGCTAGTCTTGGCGCAGCCGATCGACGTAGTCCCAGATGCGACTGACCACGACCGAGCCTTCCCCCACAGCACTCGCCACACGCTTGACGGAGCCCGCGCGCACGTCGCCGACGGCGAAAATACCGTCCGCGCTAGTCTCGAACGGCGTGTCCCGCCCGACGCTGGCGCCCGTCAAGACAAAACCTTTGTCGTCGGTCTCGGCGAGGCCGGACAGCCAATCGGTGTTCGGCGCGGCGCCAACCATGATGAACAAGGCTCGCGTGTCGAATCGGCGTTCGCCGTCCGGCCCTTTGATCGTCAGCGACTCGAGATGGTCGTCGCCGTGCAGCGCCGTAACGCTCGTGTTGAAGTGGATCGTAACGCGATGGTCGGCATCAAGGCGCTGCGTCAGATAGCTCGACATGGACGCGGCAAGGCTGTCACCCCGAACAAGGACGTGGACGTGTTTCGCGCTGCGACTTAAGTACATCGCTGCCTGCCCGGCGGAATTGCCACCGCCGATGACGACGGCTTCGGTGCCGTGGCAGAAACGCGCTTCCATATCCGTCGCTGCGTAGAACACACCGGCGCCCTCGAAGTCCTCCAGCCGCTCGAACGGCAGGCGACGGTACTGAACGCCCGTGCTGACCAGGACAGCGTGCGCGCAAACTTCGTCGCCGTCGTCGAGCGTGACGCAGTAGGCTCCGTCGTCCCGCCTTGAGAGCCCCTGCACCTGCCGTGGCATTGCGAATCGCGTGCCGAACTTCATCGCCTGAATCTGGCCGCGGTAGACAAGGTCCGTGCCGCTGATCCCGGTTGGGAATCCCATGTAGTTCTCGATGCGGCTGCTTGTGCCCGCCTGTCCGCCCACGGCGGTGTCCTCGATGGTCAGAGCACACAGGCCTTCGCTGCCGGCATAGACCGATGCGGCGACGCCAGCAGGACCGCCGCCAACGATAATCAGGTCGTACAGGGTGTCGCGGCAGACGTCGAGATCGAGCCCGAGACGTTGCGCGAGCTTGCGCGGTGTCGGGTCGTCCAGCACTTCGTCTCGGCCGACGATCACCGAGGGTTTGTGATTGGTGATATCGCAGACTTCCCGAGTCTCATCATCCTGAGAATCAAAATCGAAACTCTGGAACGGAATGCGATTGCGGTTGAGAAACTGCTCGCAGCGCTGCACGGCCTTGTCCCGATCGGCGCCGATGATTTTGACGGCGCTGTTTCTCGCCTCGAACTGACGCCGCCGACGCGCAGCGAATACATTGATCACATGGTCAGACAGTTCCGGCACGCGCGACATGAGCTCGAGCATGTCCGTGCGCGGGACTTCGAGGGTTCGCGTCGGCTTCGCCGCACGCAAGGGCAGGAAATAGCTGCCGGCATTCAGAAACGAGATCTCACCCATGAACTGCGTCGGGCCGAGCGAGCTTTCGAGGAGTCGTTCACCCGAGAACGGATCGACGACTTCAATCTCACCTTCGAGGACGTACACAAAGGCATCCATCGGATCGCCAACCTCGACGACCATCGTCCCCTGCGTGTATTCCTTTTCAGTCCCGATCTTGTGCAGCTCCGCGACATGATCGTCAGCGAGCGGCGTCCGTACCATCGTTCGCAGGTCTTCGGCGAGCGACTCCATCGATGAACTCCCTTTGCGGCTTCACTAATCGTCGCGGAAAACTATACAAGGAATAGTGACATTACGGGGACAGGCACAGATGAAACCGTCGACATCACGGGGACAGGCACATATGAAACCGTAGTCGAATACTTACAGGGTAAGGAAAGACGTAATCTGCTCGTAACTTCCCTACCAAGCCTGGAGGACAGACACATAACAGAACACTACGCCGACAATTACAGAAGGAAAAGACCGACAGTTCGAATGTAATCTGTCTCGCACGACCCGCCCCAGGAACCACATTATCTGTCTCAACGAGACTCCCTACTACCGTGTGACTGCCCGCTGTGTCCGCCGCGCCTTCCTGTGTGGGGTGGATCATTTTAGTGGACGCGACTACGAGCATCGGCGGGACTGGATCGAACAGCGAATTAGAGTGCTGTCATCCATCTTCTGTGTCGATATCGCTGCCTACGCGATCATGAGCAATCATTATCACCTTGTTGTTCGTCTATCGCCGGAGGAGGCCGATGCCTAGTCCGATCAGGACGTATTGGAACGATGGTGCAGCCTGTTCAAGGGTCATGTCCTCGTTTAGCGGTTTATGGCAGGAGAATCGCTGTCAGACGCAGAATCAGCCACCGTATTTGATATTGCGGCCGTCTACCGTGAACGGCTGAAGAGCCTGAGCTGGTTCATAAAGTGCCTGAATGAAACCATAGCCCGCATGGCCAATGCCGAAGATGACTGCACCGGGCATTTCTGGGAGGCCCGGTTTCATTCCGTGCCGCTATGGTCGGAGGCAGCAGTTGTTCAGGCCATGGTCTACGTGGACCTGAACCCTGCGCGTGCCGGAATGGCTGATACAGCCGGCGATTCGGAACTCACGAGCTTTCGGGCGCGCGCGGCACAAGAGTCGCAGTATTCCCAAGTGAGAGCGGCGGCTAAGGCACTGTACGCGCGTGACGAACTCATGCGCGAGAAAATCAAAGCGAAGCCCTTGATGGCGTTTGCCGACGAACCGGCGACACACCCATTACGTCGACTGCCAACTGGTGCAAACGACTATTGTATTCTTGTAGATGACTTTGCTCGATGTGCTGCGCCTGGCAAGCAGGGACGAATGTCGGCAGACCTAAAGATAATCATTGAGCGGATGGGACTGAATTCGGAGGGCTGGGATAAGACGGCATCTGACCCGGGCCGGTGATACAAAGGGCCTGTCATCGATCTTCAGGGACTTCCTGACCGCTGTGCGAGTCTGACTGAAACGTTGATTCGGTTGTGATCAACCACGGCCGAGAATTTGTGAATGCATAGTCGGCGATCAACTTTTCTCTAATCGGGTTTGCCTGTCCCACGCGATATCCTTTCGATTCGATATTCGATTTCTCGCATCGGGCGTGCCTGTCCTAGCGAGTTCCTTCAAACACCGTTGCTAGGCAGGACCTGTGTCAAATCGCGGCTGGCTTAGATCTCACGCCAAAATCTCGTAGCGTAAACATCTGGAGTATCAAAAATCGTGAACCGCAGGGCCGCGGGCCGATGAATACGATTGATTCGGCAAATTGATTTCGCGTACCAGTTAGCTCCTCGAGAAAATGATTAGCTTCGAGCCCATATTAGCCAGCGAATTAGACAAGGCCCATGTTCAAGTTATAACGCTTTCATTACTCTGCGCCTAAAATGGGCGGTGCCAGCAAAAATCGAATGACGACAGCGACGATCACTGTCCACCCTACTGATTACATTTTCGGCTTTTTCTCGGTCGATCCGCCTAGTCGATCGGCTAGGCAGGCAGTACGTGACTGATCTGCCGCAAAGTTCAACTCAAAGATGACGCATAAAACTTAGCAGGATTCTATTCAAAGCTGCACTAGCTTTATCGCTTTCCACATCGAGACTCAGCGCCGCATATGAACGAAATTGTTCCGTCGCTAGCAGATACCAAGATCAAATACTGAAGCTCTCCTGTGTCGCCATCAAAAAAACTCATTTCCCAGAAGTCTTTGCCCTTGTCATCCTTTGCGGGTAACAACGGCCCGAAAGTGAGATTTTGAGTTTTTTCAAGAATTGCATTCAGACCGAGCATGGCGGCATGACGCGAGTCTGCAACAAGTTTTCCATCAAAGAGTACTGTGCTTTCCGCCATAGGATGAACAAAATTTCTATTGCCAACGTTTTCGCTGGCCCACGAACAGCAATACAAAATCAGCACCGATACGACTAGAAATCCCCAACAAGCTGGTAGATTCGATTTGGGCATCATAGATTGCTCCTAGTGGGCATTCGGGTCGACACCAGCCAGTTTTCTTCCAAAATCCGTGCGTAGGCAAGACCTGCGGCTAACCGCGGCTCTGGTTTAGATCAATTGCCGAAATCTCGCAGAGTAGCCAGTTCGAATATCGATTGTCGTGGAAATATGACACGCTGGAAATTGCCGTAGGAGTACGCTTTCAGTCCGCTAGACGAACTAAAAAAGAGTCTCGTTTGTTTGAAGTACGAACCTTGACACGGACGCGGCTAGCTCGCGCTACAACTTGGACTCAACGTCAGGCCAACCAGTCATAGAAAACCCGAAATTTACTTCGCACTCGACGATCTCAGACTGGCCTGAGAACAGCCGCCTCACCTCCGTCTCAACTAGAGCATTGAGTCGGTCGTTTCGGATATTGTTCCTACCGTACGTCGTAATTATGGTTTTCGTCGTACATACGTTCACTGAGATCGCGGTATCGCGACCCCAATAGGTTTTGACGCAGTTACTGTCCAAGTGATTGTCAATTTGAAAGGCTAAGTCATCAAAGAAATCATCGAGAGCTTCAAGGTCCTTGCGCCTAGCTGACCCGGACGCGCTGTCTCTTGAAACTTCGGCGCAGTATTGAGACTCGAGTTCTGCAGGCGAACTACAAGAAGCAAGAATAGCAAGAGTACAACAGAGCCCGACAGCGAGCTTTGGATTGAAAATTCGCTTAGTCGCTACAATCAACACATTCTCCTAGCTCAGCAGAATTCGACAGATCATCTACTAGGCCATCGTAGTTCACCCAAGAAGTATTCTTGGCGGCATTCGATCACCTGGAATCGTACCGGCAGA
>CAWUHY010000045.1:0-15778 GCA_963922215.1 uncultured Gammaproteobacteria bacterium
ACGGCCGTTCGAACAGCGACCTGGATGGCGTGCAGTTTGCGGAAGTCCCGTGGGTGATTCGACCCGAGGGTTTCAGCTCCTACCTGCCGGAAGCCTTCGAAGAAACCTGGCCGGAGCAACGTCCGCTGTCTCGCCTGCACGCAATGGGCTTTGACGCATACCAGCTGATCGCACCGCTGTACGGCAGCCTGGGTCGCGGCAATCCGGTCGCGATGGACGGGGCAACCGGCCGGCTGCGACTCGGCGGCGACGGACGCATCTACCGCGAACTCGCCTGGGCGGCGTTCCGCTCGGGATCCGCCGTGGCCGTCCGCCCGATCGAACCCGAGATCAGCGACGACGAAGAGCTCGAGACAGACGCAACGTGGCGGGACGAAAGGCTCGAACTCTAGGGCAGCACGCAGAAAAGGCGGCGCAGAAATTTCTCGCCGCGCGCGGCCTCACGCTCATCGAGCGAAACTTCAATACGCGCCACGGCGAAATCGATCTCGTGATGCTCGACAGCGACACCATCGTATTTGTTGAGGTTCGCTCCCGTGGGCGGACATCGTTCTCGTGTGCAGTGGCATCTGTCGATGCGAAGAAGCGGCGCAAGCTGATCGCCGCCGCCTCGCTCTGGCTTGCAAGAAATCCCGGATACGCACACCGCCCCTGCCGATTTGACGTGCTGGGATACGCGGATGCCAGCCGCCCCGTCTGGTGCCGCGATGCCTTTCGCGGCTGATGAGCTGTTAAACTGCTCGCTCCCTTGACGCAACGGAATCGACCATGGATCTTGAAGCACGCGTGCGTGAGCACTTCGCAGAGAGCATCGCAACGAAACAGGCTGCGGCTGATGTTCTAAACGAGGCGATCGTCGCCGGCGGCAAGCTGATGAGTGACGCGCTGCAGCAGGACGGCAAGATTTTGAGCTGCGGCAACGGCGGCTCGGCGGCAGATTCCCAGCATTTCTCCTCGGAACTCCTGAACCGCTTCGAGATGGAGCGGCCCGGACTGCCGGCAATGGCGCTGACCACAGACAGCAGCACGCTAACGTCGATCAGCAACGACTACGCCTACGAGGAGATTTTCAGCAAGCAGGTTCGCGCACTTGGCAAGGCAGGCGATGTCCTGCTGGCGATTTCCACGTCGGGGAATTCAGAAAACGTAGCGCGTGCCATCACGGCCGCACACGAGCGCTCAATGCACGTCGTCGCACTCACCGGTCGTGACGGGGGCTCAATGGCTGAACTCTATCGGGAAGGTGATGTGGAAATCCGCGTGCCGTCCGAGCGAACAGCCCGCATCCAGGAGGTTCACCTCGTCGTGATCCACTGCCTGTGCGACATCATCGACACGACGCTGCTCGGCAGCGCCTGACCAAAAAAGACAGTCGAGCTATTTGACGAGCTTAAGGTGGGGAGGCGCCGGCCGCTTCACCGGTTCCATGGCTTCAGAGTCGGCTTCCGGATTGGAGGCATCCTGCGAGAAGATCATGCCCTGCCCGGTTTCACGCGCGTAAATGCCGAGCACCGCACGTGTCGGAACCCAGACGTCGAAAGGGACACCACCGAAACGAGCACGGAAGCTGATCGATTCGTTGACGAGTTTGAGATTGTGCGCGGCGGTTTCGGAAATATTCAGGATGATGCGGCCGCCTTTGACGTGCTCTGGCGGAACGACGACATCGTCGACCGCAGCGTCAACCACGATGTGAGGAGTATGTCCGTTATCGGCCATCCACTCATGCATGGCCCGGATCAGATAAGGTCTTTTGGAACGACTGCGACGCGGCACGTGTAAATCCTTACGTTCTTTTTTCGCTAGTTTACCACCAACTCTCTTCGACGCCGCAAACATGACATAAGGTGGCGCGACGCCTTGCGTCCGCGAGGCTTGTTTCGATCGGGCGGCTGCACCAGCGGTGCAGCTTGCCAGCGAATCTAGAGACGCATTTCCTGTTCGAGTTCAGTCAGGCTCTGCTGGAACGAACGGCGTGCGAAGACACGCTCCATGTAGGCTTCGATCGGCTCTGCTTCCTTGCCGAGCTCAATTCCGTAAAGCGGCAGGCGCCAGAGAATCGGCGCGATGCTGCAGTCGACGAGAGAGAACTCCTCGCTCAGGAAGTAGGGTTTTGCACCGAACAATTCAGCGCCTTGCAGAATACTTTCGCGCAGGAGCTTCTTGGACTTCGTGCTCAGGCGACCGTCGTTCTTGTCCGCTTCCTCGGCGAGCGAATACCAGTCGGTCTCGATGCGGAACAGCGCGAGGCGAAACTGCGCGCGGGTGACCGGATCAACGGGCATCAGCGGCGGATGCGGGAACCGCTCATCCAGGTATTCAATGATGACCCGGGAATCATAGAGCGTGAGGTCGCGATCAACGAGCGTCGGCACCGTGTGGTACGGGTTGAGATCCATCAGGTCTTCGGGAAGATCGTCGCCGACGACGTTGGAAATCTCGATGTTGATGTTTTTTTCGGCGAGCACCAGTCGGGTGCGGTGACTGTGGATGTCGGTCGGACGCGAAAACAGCGTCATGACAGAGCGTCTGTTGGCGATAACGGCCATGGATGCAACCTCTGGTTGGTGTTGGTATCGGGGCAGGTGCAATCCTGCCCCGACAGGTCAGGAGAAAGTTCGCCTTTAGCTGACGTCTTTCCAGATTTCCTTCTTCAGCATGTGCGCGAGAATGCCAAACAGGACTAGGAACAGGATGACCCAGACGCCAATCGTCCGACGTTCGTTGCGCATCGGCTCTGCGACGTAGGCCAGGAAGTTGACGGTGTCGGTGACAAACTCGTCGTACTGTTCCGCCGTCAGCGTTCCCGCCGTCATCGGTTCGAAGCCTTTGAGCTCGGTGGTTACGGATCCGTCTTCGTTCGTTGTTTCCTCGAAGTTGGCTTTCTTGAAGCCTTCCAGTTCCCAGAGGACGTGAGGCATGCTGGTGCCTGCGAGCACCGTGTTGTTCACGCCAGTCGAACTGTCAGAATCGACGTAGAAGCCTTTCAGAAAGCTGTAGATGTAGTCCGGGCTCTTCGCTCGCGCCGTCAGCGTGAGATCAGGTGGAACGACTCCGAACCAGCGCGCTGCGCCCTCTTCCGGCATCGCGATGTTGATTGTTTCGAACGTCTTCTCGGCGTTGAACATCAGGTTCGCGATCAGCAGTTCATCGCTGATCTCGAGATCTTCACCGATCGTGCTATAGCGCATGTACTTCAGTGAGTGGCAGCCGGAACAGTAGTTCATGAAGTTGCCGGCGCCGCGCTGCAGGGACTTGATGTTGCCGGGCTCGATCTCTGCATGTTCGAGCTTGGCACCACCTGCCGCGATTGCCGGCGATGAGATGTCTGCGAGGAGCAGTATGGCGGCCAGGGCCGCAACGATGATCCGACTATCCATTGTAAACAACCCTGTCCGGTACCGGTTTGGTCTTGTCGATCCTGGTGTACCACGGCATTGCCAGGAAGTACGCGAAGTAAATGACCGTCGCAATCTGCGCCATCAGCGTGTAGATGCCTTCCGCCGGCTGCAGGCCAAGCCAGCCGAGCAGGATGAAGCTGATCACAAACAGCGTCAGCGCGGTCTTGTAGATCGGTCCACGATAGCGGATCGACTTGACCTTCGATTTATCGAGCCACGGCAGGAAGAACGGAATCATCACAGCCGCACCCATCAGTAACGCCCCGCCAAGTTTCGACGGAACCGCACGCAGAATCGCGTAGAACGGCGTGAAGTACCAGACCGGCGCGATGTGCTCCGGAGTTGCCCGCACATTGGCTGCTTGGAAGTTTGCGTGTTCCAGGAAGTAGCCGCCCATCTCCGGCGCGAAAAATACGACCGCCGAGAAAATGATCAGGAAGATTGTGATCGCGACGAGATCCTTACTCGTGTGATACGGGTGGAAAGCGACGCCGTCGACCGGCTTGCCGTTCTCGTCCTTGTTTTCCTTGATCTCGATCCCGTCCGGGTTATTCGAGCCGACTTCGTGGAGCGCCACGATGTGCACGAAAATCAGGCCAATCAGAAGCAGCGGCAACAGAATGACGTGCAGCGCGAAGAAGCGGTTCAGCGTGATGTCGGAAATAGAGTAGTCGCCACGAATGATTTCGACGAGCGCGTCACCGACGACCGGAATCGCCCCGAACAGCGAGATAATGACCTGCGCACCCCAGTAGGACATCTGTCCCCACGGCAGCAGGTAGCCGGCGAAAGCCTCTGCCATCAACACGATAAAAATCAGCATGCCGATGATCCAGATCAGTTCGCGCGGCTTCTTGTACGAGCCGTACAGCATCGCGCGGAACATATGCAGGTAGACGACGATAAAGAAGAACGACGCTCCCGTTGAATGCATGTAGCGGATCAGCCAACCCCAGTCGACGTCGCGCATGATGTATTCAACTGATGCGAACGCATCATCTGCCGATGGCTTGTAGTTCATCGTCAGGAAGATGCCCGTCAAGAGCTGGATAATTAGTACAACGAACGCCAGCACGCCGAAGACGTACCAGATGTTGAAGTTTTTCGATGCGTAATATTCGGTCGCGTGGTAGCGGATGGTCTCCGTCAGCGGAAAGCGCGCATCAATCCATTTGATGAATGCGTTACCCGACTTTGCGACTTCTGCGTCAGAACTTGCCATGTTATGCGGCTCCTGGGTCCTGGCCTACCACGATCAGATCGTCCCTGATAAATCGGTAGGGTGGAACTTTGAGGTTCGTTGGTGCCGGTACATTCCGGAAAACACGCCCCGCGAGATCGAATTTCGAACCGTGACACGGGCAGAAGAATCCCCCGTACCAGTCCTCCGACGGACGAACGGGAAAATCCTGAATCGGCGCGCAGCCCAGGTGCGTGCAGGAACCCTCAATAACAAGGTATTCCGGCCGGATCGAGCGCGTGTCGTTTTTCGTGTAGTCCGGCTGCACAGATTCGGCGGACTCGGGGTCTTTGAGATTGCCGAGGTTCTCCGGCAGTCGTTCGAGCATGCTTTCGGTGCGCTTCAGCACGAACACGAGCTTGCCGCGCCACAGCACACGAACCATCTCGCCGGGTTGCATGGAAGCGACCGGCACTTCGACCGGAGCGCCGAGAGCCTGCGCACGGGCGCTAGGCTTCAGGGAACTCAGGAAGGGAACCGCGAAGGCCGCAGCACCTGCGAGCCCGGTTACCGTTGTCGCGACAGCTAGAAAGTGTCGTCTGTTGTTGTCAGTCTGGTCGACGGTATCGTCGGACATCGGAAACTCCTGTAGACCGAGTTACAGCTAAGGTATTGTTCAAGTACGTGACAGATCGAAGTGAGCGCGTTGTCGCATCGCTCGGCGGTCAGCGGGCATCCTCGAGGAAACCGATCGTCCTGAAAGCGGGCCGCTGTCGGCTGTTATCGTGTCTGTGCTTTTGTTTTCAAGCCTATCCGGGTTACCGTGAGCGTCGCGGAGTCCGGCCCTCTAACGGAAGCGGAGTATACACGGGCTGCACAAATGTTGGCTAGATTCTCTTGAGTATTCATTAACTAAGAAACGTCTTTATACGCCGTGCCGACTCTCAAATCCTTCACGCTGTTTCTGCTCCAGGCGACGATCGCCGGCCTCGCGTTCGCCTTCATTCTGGTCCTGCTCAGGCCGGAGCTGCTGCCGGGCCAGGGCGCATCTCGCGGCGGCCCGATCACCAGCTTTGCCCCGGCTGTTGAACGCAGCGCCCCCGCTGTCGCGAACGTCTTCACCGAGCGCCTCGTTGAAGACGAGATCGAGAGCGCGACGGAGCCCCGCTTCCGCTTCAATACAAGCTTCGCCTCGGCCGTGATCATCGATCCGGACGGTTACCTCGTCACGAACTATCACGTCGTGGCGTCGGCCGCGAGCTTGAGGATCCAGCTCAGCGACGGACGGATTGCTGAGCCAACCGTCGTCGGCGTCGACGTCGAGACCGACCTTGCCGTGCTGAAAATCGAGGAAGATGACCTGCCGGTGATCGAGCTCGGCAGTTCGGAGTCTGTTCGCATCGGCGACATCGTCCTCGCGATCGGCAACCCCTACGGCCTCAGTAAATCCGTGACTCAGGGCATCGTCAGCGCGACCGGACGCGGTCTGCTGAATCTCACGACGTTTGAAAACTTCATCCAGACGGATGCGGCGATCAACGCCGGCAACTCGGGCGGCGCGCTGATCAATACGGATGGCCAGCTCATCGGGATCAACACCGCAGTTCTCGCCCAGGATGTCGGTACCGAAGGCATCGGATTCGCGATTCCGGTCGATCTCGTGCGCGGCGTCGTGGATGAGATCAAGGAGCACGGTCGCGTCGTCCGCGGCTGGATGGGGCTTGAGCCGAGTGACCTGACACGTGCCGAGCGCGACCTGCTCGGTCTCGAAAGCAACCGCGGCATCCTTCTGTACGAGGTGTACGAAGGCGGGCCGGCCGACCAGGCGAACCTGCGACCGGGCGACGTCATCCTGTCGATCAACGGACGCCCGATCCAGTCACAGCGGCAGGCGCTGCTGATTGTCGCCGGTACCCAGCCTGGCGAAGCGGTGGACCTGGTTGTCTGGCGCGACGGACAGGAGTACCAGACGACTGTGGTGGCCGGCGAGCGGCCCGAGGATCCGCCCTAGCAGGACGCTTGAATCAGGCTCGCGCGTCAGCCTCTTCGGGCGTCAGCGTCTTGAGCGACAGCGCGTGAATGTCGCCACCCATGTGCGTGCCCAGCGTGCGATAGACCATCTGGTGGCGGGCGATCGGGCGCAGACCCTCGAAACTCTTGCTGACAACTACCGCCTCATAATGTGTGTTGTCGTCGCTCATGACAGAAACGTCGGCATCCTCAATGCCGGCACGAATCATGTCCGCGATCGTATCTGGCTGCATCCTTGAACTCCTACCAATCAGTTGATCGTGTATGATACGCCACCGCGCTGCTCGGGCGGCGGCCGCTTTCGCGGTCGACCAAACCGTTTCGGGCATCGAATCATTAAAGACACTATGCTGATAAGTTCGATTGAAGTCATCGCCGGCCTCGCTCTCCTGATCTGGGGCGCGGACCGTTTCGTTCATGGCGCCGCCGCCGCGGCTCGCAACTTCGGCGTTGCACCGCTGCTCATCGGACTAACGGTCGTCGCGTTCGCGACGTCCGCCCCGGAGATTCTGGTCTCCGCTGTTGCCGCCGGTAGAGGCGAAGGCGGACTCGCAATCGGCAATGCAATCGGCTCGAACATCTGCAACATCGGACTCGTACTCGGTGCCGTCGCACTGGTGCATCCGATCGAGCTTCGTTCGGCAACCCTGCGCCGTGAAATGCCGGCCTTGCTTGCCGTTACCCTGCTGACGGTGTCGCTGTTCCTTGATTCGATTCTTTCCCGCGTCGACGGCGTTGTGATGTTGACCGGCCTCGTCATCGTCATGATCTGGCTCGCGAAACTCGGCCTGAAGTCGGGTGCCAACGATCCGATGAAGGACGACTACGAGGCCGAGATCCCGCTGAACGTCAGCACGAAGGCCGCAGTCCTGTGGTTTCTCGTCGGGCTTGCTGCCCTCCTGTTCGGCGCCGAATTGCTGGTCGACGGTGCGATGAAGATCGCGGTTCGCTTCGGTGTCAGCGAAGTCGTCATCGGCATCACACTGGTGGCGCTTGGCACCAGCCTGCCTGAACTCGCGGTGTCACTAATCAGCGCGATCAAAAAGGAGTTCGGGCTCGCCATCGGCAATATCGTCGGCTCCAACATCTTCAATATGCTCGCCGTCATCGGCGTTGCAGGCGTTATCGACCCGCACGCCCTGGCACCCTCGGTGCTCTCCCTGCACGTTTTCGTCATGGTGTCATTCACGCTCGTCCTGTTTGCGATGACTTACGACTATGACGGCCGCGGACGCCTGTCGCGCATCGAAGGAGGCGCGCTCCTGTCGGCTTATATCGCCTACTTTGGCTACGTTCTCGCACAGACCGTATAATCGACGCCCTCGAAAGCCTTTAAAGAATCGTCCCGGTGCAGGAAAAGCTCTCCGACCAACAACTGGTTGACATGGCCCGGCGCGTGCTGGAAATCGAAGCGCGTGCCGTCGATGCCCTGTCCGACCGTCTCGGTGAGAGTTTTGTTGAAGCCTGCCGCATGTGCGCAGGCTTGAGCGGTCGCGTCGTCGTGACGGGAATGGGCAAGTCCGGCCACATCGGCTCGAAAATCGCAGCGACGCTCGCGAGCACGGGCACGCCGGCGTTCTTCATGCATCCGGCGGAGGCGAGCCATGGCGACCTCGGCATGATCACGGCGCAGGACCTGATGCTCGCGATCTCCTATTCCGGCGAGACGGACGAAGTCGTCACGATCGTGCCGCTGGTCAAGCGGATGGGCGCCAAGCTCGTCAGCATGACCGGTAAACCGAATTCCACGCTCGCCCGCGCGGCAGATGTGCATCTTGATGTCGGTGTTGCAGAGGAGGCCTGCCCTCTTAATCTTGCACCGACCGCGAGCACGACGGCGACGCTTGCAATGGGCGACGCGCTCGCCGTTGCCTTGTTGGAGAATCGCGGCTTCACCGCGGAAGATTTCGCGCGCTCGCATCCGAGTGGCAGCCTCGGCAAACGACTTCTATTGCGGGTCGGAGACATCATGCACGCCGACGATCGCATCCCGGCGGTTGCGCCTGACGCGACGCTGGGCGATGGCCTCGAGGAAATGTCGAAGAAGGGCCTTGGCATGACCGCGGTCATCGACGACGCAAGGAAAGTACTCGGCATTTTCACAGACGGTGATCTTCGGCGAACGCTCGACAACGGTGTCGAAGTCCGTAGCACGAAGATGGCCGAGGTCATGCACCCGGACTGTAAGACAGTGCGCGACGACCTCCTTGCCGCCGAGGCTGTGCATCTGCTCGAGGAATACAAAATTACGTCTCTGCTTGTCACGAACGAAGACGACGAGCTGGTCGGGGCATTGAACATTCACGACCTGTTCCGCGCGGGGATCATGTGAGCAGCCCCGACGCCAGCAAAGTGCAGCTCGTTGCGTTTGACGTCGACGGCGTTTTCACGGACGGTCGTTTCTATCTGTCGGACGACGGCGTCGAAACAAAGGCGTTCTCGACGCAGGACGGTTTCGGCGTTCGTCAGTTGCTCAATGCAGGTATCCACGTCGCCATCATTTCCGGCCGACCGTCGAAAGCCGTCGAACGGCGCATGCAGGAACTCGGTGTCGCGCACGTCTTCCTCGCCTGCAAGGACAAGGTTGGCGCATTCGACCGACTGATCAGCGAGCTTGGCATTACGCCGGAACAGTGCGCCTACGTCGGAGACGACGTGCCGGATCTTCCGCTGCTCAAACGGGTCGGCTTTTCCGTTGCCGTCGCGAATGCCGTCGACGCGGTTCGCGAGCAGACCGACTATGTGACAACGGCGTCGGGTGGCAACGGTGCCGTGCGCGAGGTTGCTGAACTGGTCCTCGCTGCCCGGGTCCAAGCAGAATGATTAACGCCCGAGAATTTGCCGGACTGGTCATCCTGACCGGCGCCGCCTTCGGCAGCTGGTACCTCTCCCGTCCCGCTGACGACGGCGAGGTGACGCAGACTGATCTGCAGGCGTTGACGCAGGGCTACTACCTGAAGCAGGCCCGCATCTTCGGCACCGCCGACGACGGCGCATTGGTCTATGAAATTCGCGCCGACGAGGCGTTGCAGCGCGGCGACCGCAGCGTCTCGTTCTCCAATGTGAACATCCGGTATGCGACCACCAGCAACGTGCCGTGGAGCGTCGACGCCGACGAAGCTGTCATCGACCCGAACGAACCCCGGATCCGGCTGACCGGCCACGTCACGGCGCTAAGCCGCGAAGGCTTCGGCGGCGTGGACACCGAGATCCGCACGAACTATCTGGAGCTCGACCCGGACCGCTATCTCGCGGAGACGGACGAACGCGTCCAGATTCGCATCGGAGAGCGCAGTCTGACCGCCACCGGCATGCGCGCCGCACTCCAGGAGAATCGGCTTGCGCTCCTGTCGAACGTCAGTGGAAAATTCACCCCATGACACAGAAGCCCCTGCTGGTTCTTCTTTTGCTTTGCATCGGCATGACTGCCGATGCGCAGATCACTGACTCGCGGCTGCCGATTTCGCTCGACGCGGAATTCTCGGACTATGACGGCAAGAATTCGATGTTGCTGTTTCGCGGATTGCGGCTTACGCAGGGCCCGATCAGCATCGAGGCCGACGAGGGACGCGCGAGCAAACTCGACTTCAAGGAGTCAGTCTGGCAGCTCGCGGGCAACGTCGTCATCGTCGTCAATGACGGCCGCATCGAATGTGATCTCGCGAACCTCGAGTTTATCGACAACCAGCTGCGCATCGCGGATATCAGCGGTTCGCCGGCGAAATTCGATCTGCAGCGGCCGGGGCTTTCCGAGAGAACCTATGCCGAAGCCGAGCAACTGCGCTACGACCTCCTCGACAACGCGATTGAGTTCTCCGGCAACGCGAAGATCGTCGAAGGCGGCAATCAGATTTCGTCGGGCTTCCTCGTCTACAACATTGCGGAACAACGCATTCAGGCCGAAGGCTCGGACAGTGACGACGGCCGCGTCAAGATTACGTTCACGCCGAGCGAACAGGACGGTGACACCGATGAGGCTGCTGCATCCGACGACAGCGACCAGGAGCCCCAGCCGTAGATGAGTATATTGAGCGCACGGGACATCTCGAAGAGCTACAAGCTGCGCAAAGTCGTCAAGTCGCTGTCAGTCGAGATCAAGAGCGGTGAGGTCGTTGGCCTGCTCGGGCCGAACGGCGCCGGAAAAACGACGGCGTTTTACATGATCGTGGGGTTGGTCGGCGCGGATACCGGGCAAATTCTGCTCGACGGCCAGGACCTGACACCGATGCCGATGCACAAGCGGGCGAAGCTCGGGGTTGGCTATCTGCCGCAGGAAGCATCCATCTTCCGCAAGTTGTCGGTGGAAAATAACATCATGGCGATTCTCGAAAATCGCGATGATCTCGACCAATCCGGACGCGAGGAAGAACTCGACAAACTGCTGGACGAACTGCACGTGAGCCACGTGCGCACCAGCCTCGGCATCAGCCTGTCGGGCGGCGAGCGCCGTCGCGTGGAGATCGCCCGCGCGTTGGCAGCGAAGCCGTCGTTCGTACTTCTGGACGAGCCGTTCGCCGGGGTCGACCCGATTTCCGTCATCGATATCCAGCGCATCATCCGCCACCTGTCCGAACGGGGCATCGGCGTTTTGATCACCGACCACAATGTGCGCGAGACACTCGGAATCTGTGGCAGAGCCTATATACTGAGCGACGGCAGCCTGATCGCAGAAGGCTCGCCCGGAGACATTCTGGAAAATCAACACGTTCGAGAAGTGTATCTCGGACAGGAGTTCAAACTCTGAGGCAGGATAGGTCAGTCAGGTCACCAGGAACGGTGAGCGTTACTCCAATACTGTTGTTCGGGACACCCGCCGGATGTTGAAACCCACGCTGCAACTCAAGCTCGGCCAATCGCTGACGATGACGCCGCAGTTACAGCAGGCCATTCGCCTGCTGCAGCTCCCTGTGCTCGACCTGAATGCACAGATCCAGGAAGCGCTGGAAGAAAACATCATGCTGGAGATGGAAGATCTCCCGGATGTTCCGCAGACCACGACGGATACGACGGCCGAAGTCGAAACGATCAAGGTCGAAGAGCAGTGGCAGCGACAGACGACCGAGCGCGGCCAGGACAGCGGATGGAACGGCGAAGGCCGGCCGATCAGCGAGTTCGCAGACCAGACCGGCGAGACGCTGTTCGACCACCTGCTCTGGCAGCTCGAGATGGAAGACTTTTCCGAGCGCCAGTCCCTGATCGGCGAGGCGCTCATCGACGCGATCAACGACGACGGCTACCTGACTTCAAACTGCGAGGAAATCGCGTCCGTTGTCGCCGCAGAGATCGAGGCGAATGATGAAGAAATTCTCGAGACGCTCGCCAAAATCCAGAATTTCGACCCGATCGGCGTCGGAGCCCGGGACCTGTCGGAATGCCTGACGCTGCAGCTTTCGCAGCTCGATTCTGCTACCCCCGGGCTCAAGCTTGCGCTGGCGATCGCGGCCGACTACCTGGACCAGGTCGCAAACCAGGAGTACAGCGAGATCAAGCGCAGCCTGCGCGTTGCGGATGACGATTTGCACGAGGCGATCTCGCTGGTGCGAAGCTGCAATCCGCGCCCCGGCCAGACCGTCAGCCCGTCGGCGGCGGAGTACGTCATTCCGGACGTATTCGTGCGCAAGGTAGACGGCCGCTGGCAGGTCGAGATCAGCCCGACTGGCGTGCCGAAACTGTCCGTAAACCAGCAGTACGCGAAACTGCTGCGCGGCAACAGCGACCATGCGGTCCTGCGCTCGCAGCTCCAGGAGGCGCGCTGGCTGATCCGCAGTCTCGAGATCCGCAATGACACACTGATGAAAGTCGCCACCAGCATCGTCGCCCGGCAGACCGAGTTCCTTGAACAAGGTGACGAGGCGATGAAGCCCATGGTTCTGCGCGACATCGCGGAAGAGATCGGCATGCACGAGTCGACGATTTCGCGTGTCACGACGAACAAGTACATGCACACGCCGCGCGGCGTCTTCGAATTCAAGTATTTCTTCTCGAGTCACCTGTCGACAGCCGGCGGCGCCGACCAGTCCTCGACCTCCGTTCGGGCCAAGATTCGCAAGCTCATCGGCGCGGAAAATCCGCAAAAACCGCTGAGTGATAGCAAAATTGCCCAGATACTGGCGGACGAGGGCATCAAGGTTGCGAGGCGCACGGTTGCGAAGTACCGTGAAGGTATGAACATTGCCTCGTCCAGCGAGCGCAGGCAAAGGCCCGTCAAGTAGTCACCAGCGGGCAGAGTGCGGCCTTGAGAGGGGCCGGAACACGGAACCGGAGCTGAACGACCGTCCAGGCGTCAGTGATCCGAATCCGTCAGAAAATGGGAGAAAAATAATGCAGCTAAGCGTCTCTGGTCACCATGTCGAACTTACTGATTCCCTTCGCGGTTACGTCGAAACCAAAGTCGGCCGCATCGAGCGACACTTCGATATTGTTCAGGACGTCCACTGTATATTGACCGTCGAAAAGCTGAGGCATAAAGCAGAAGCCAAGGCGAACGTGAATGGTGGTACGATCTACGCCGACGCAGTCGAGGAAGACATGTACGTCGCCATCGACGCAATGATCGACAAACTGGACAGACGTGTACGCAAGCACAAGGAAAAGCTGGTCGATCACCACGCCAGGGATACCCAGAAGAGAAAGTTCGTCTAACGCTCTACCGGCGCCGCCGAACAATAAAGAAACCATGATCGTCTCGGACATATTGAGTGCCGGCTCTGTACTGTGCAACGCACAGGCGCGGAGCAAAAAGCACAGCCTCGAAATTCTGAGCGAGCTGCTCGTGAGACCCTTCCCCGACCTCCCCGTCGACGACGTCTTCGAAAAGCTGATCGAACGCGAACGCCTGGGTTGCACCAGCCTGGATCTCGGCGTCGCCTTCCCCCACTGCCGCATGCCCGGCATCGACAAATCGTCTGCGGCCATGATCAAGCTTGCGACCCCCGTCGACTTCGATGCATCTGACGGGGAACCAGTCGACCTCATTTTCGGTCTGATTGTTCCGGAAGAGATCAGCGCAGAGCACTATGAAGATATTCGCGACATCGCCGATATGCTGAAAGGCGAAGCGTGGCGCGAAGATGCCCGTAAGGCCACGAAAAGCAGCGAGCTGCACAGCATTATCACCGGCGGGAAAATCCCGGAAGTCGATGCCGACGAAAGTGACGACACCAAGAGTGACGAAACCGAGAGTGAAGACAGCAGGTAGGGCCTTTCCGGGCTCCCTCCTCTACAGACGAGATTTCGATCGTGTCCAATGATATGCGTCTGCTCATCGTCAGCGGGCTGTCCGGGTCGGGCAAGTCCGTCGCGCTGCATGTGCTTGAAGATCTCGGCTTCTACTGCATCGACAACCTGCCTGCGGCGTTGCTGAAGTCGGCCGTCGTCGACGTAACGTCCGGCATCAGCCCGAAATCCCGCAATCTCGCGCTCGGCATCGACGCCAGGAATCGCCCGGAAGACATCGAGAAGCTCCCGGAAATCATTCGCGAGTTTCGCCGTCAAAAAATCCAGGTCGACGTCATCTTCCTGCAGGCCGACACCGAAGTCATCCTGAAACGCTACTCCGATACGCGGCGTCGGCATCCGCTGGCGGACTACAGCCAGGAGCTGTCCGAGGCGATCGAGCGCGAACGCGAGATGCTGTCGACGATCGTCAACATGGCCGATCTCATCGTCGACTCCTCGTCGACCAGCGTGTACGAACTGGCGGATACCATTCGCGAGCGCGTGGATCGTCGTGTGTCCGAGTCGCTGTCCATCCTGATCGAATCGTTCGGTTTCAAATACGGCATCCCTCCCGAGGCCGATTTCGTCTTCGATCTGAGAACGCTTCCCAACCCGTACTGGACGCTGGAGCTGCGCGGGCTGACCGGTCTGGACGTCGAGGTGTCGCGTTTCCTCGAAGCCCAGCCGCTGGTTGCCTCGATGTACGAAGACATCCTTCAATTCCTCGAGAAGTGGATCCCGGTCTACAAGAAAGCGCATCGCGGCTACCTGACGGTTGCGGTCGGCTGCACCGGTGGACAACACCGCTCCGTTTACCTGACCGAGCGACTCGCCAACAGTCTGCGCGAGAATCATGACGGCGTCGTCGTGCGCCACAGCCAGCTCAGCAAGATCCTGAAGTCCAAGGCAAGCTAAGAAGCGCAGGTGTGCGCCGCACACCGACTCCGGTTACACTCACGTCGCGTCACGTCGTCGGGGCTCACGGACTGAAAGCGCATGGAAGTCAGGGAGAACATGCAAACGAATTTGCAGAGGCTGCGCGAGCGTCTCGACAGCGGGCGTTTGCGCTCTGCCCGGCTGATGATCCACAGCCTCCATCCTTCGGAGGTCGCCCGACTCCTCGAATCCCTGCCACGCACCGAGCGCGCCCTGCTCTGGGGTATCGTCTCACCGGATGACGAAGGTGACATTCTCGTCGAAGTCGCAGACGAGGTCCGCGATGACCTCATCCGCGGAATGGAGACGGATCAGATCATTGCTGCAACCGAGGGCATGGAGTTCGACGATCTCGCCGACCTCCTTGCCGACCTGCCCGAAACGGTTACGCAGAAAGTCCTGCAGTCGCTCGACAAGCTCGACAAGGAGCGCCTCGAACAGGTACTCGCCTACGACGAGGACACCGCCGGCGGCCTGATGAACGTCGACATCGTCACCGTCCGCCCGGACGTGACGCTCGAGGTCGTCATCCGCTACCTGCGTGCGCGAGGTGAAATGTCGGACGGCACGGATCTCATCTTCGTCGTCGATCGCAACAACTCCTACGTCGGATCATTGTTCCTGTCGCGACTGCTGACGAACGACGCGGATCTCCTAGTCGCGAACGTCATGTCAACCGAAGTTATGCCAATTCCCGCCCAGACGCCGTCGACACAGGTTGTGTGGGAATTCGAGAACCGGGATCTCCTGTCGGCGCCGGTCGTCGACGAGAGTTACAAGGTCGTCGGCCGCATCACGGTGGACGATGTCGTCGACGTTATTCGCGACGAGGCCGAGCACTCACTGATGAGTGCCGCCGGCCTCGGTGAAGAAGACGACATGTTCGCTCCCGTCTTCAAGAGCGCAACCCGGCGCGCGCTGTGGCTGGGCGTCAATCTCGCGACCGCTTTCCTGGCCGCCGGGGTCGTCGATCTGTTCCAGACCACCGTCGACAAGATTGTGCTGCTCGCCG
>CAWUHY010000046.1:0-15592 GCA_963922215.1 uncultured Gammaproteobacteria bacterium
CGGGAGTTTCCACCGGCGAAGCGTTCACCGCGACCGGCGACTCGAGCGCAGGAGAGGGTTGGCTTGCAACGAGTGGCCGAGAGAAGGCAACGGCAGCCTCGATGCGGCTGGTTTCGACCTGGCGGAACTTGAGACGGACGCGCGCAAGCTCGCTGGAATCGAAGCTCAGCGCGCTGGCAGATTCGAAGGCTTTGGCCACGTCGCCGTCAAAAAACTCTGCAGCGATATCTTCGGCCTGCTCGAACACTGAGCGGATCGCTGCCAGCTCTCCGTCGTCGAGCTCCCCGCGTACGCTGAATGACATACGCGTTTTCTGATTGGCTTCGAACTGCTCGATGCTCGCATTTTCGGTGCCTGCCGCAGCGTAGGAGAAGGACTCATTGCGCTTGAGCTTCAGCACGACGACATCGCCGTCCTGCGTACGAATTCGAATTGTCGAACGCTCCTTCAACTTCGATTCGGCGGAAAGAACATATGCCTGTGAGGGCACGTTCCGTGCGGCGTCCGTCTCGAGTTCGTCGAGCCCGTCGCTCACGCTTTCCAGAACATCGTCGACCTCGTCGAGCTCCTCCGAGTCAACGATATCGCGAGCGATATTGGTCGCCGCTTCCGTGCTGGCGCGCGCCGCTTCAGTGATCTCCGTGCCGCGGAACGGGAACTGCGACAGCAGCTTCTCGACTGACGCAAGCACGTCGCCGACGATGCCGGCCACCGATGGGCCCGCGTCGGGGTACGCGACGACTGGCTTTTCCACACCAAGCCTCACCGACTGCGCGGCCCGAAGCTCCTGCTTTAAAATCCCCAGCGCGAGACCACGCGGGTTTGCCTTGAACGCTCCGCGTTTTTCCGGAACCGCGCGATCTTGCGCGTCGGATACCGATGTACCTTTGAAGACGCCGGTTGATGAAACGCGCCGTGATTCGAGCCCGGATACCAGGCCGCTCGTGCCAACTGTCGAAATGTCCACTGTCTGCTTCCCGTTATGTCACATGAGACGTATCGGCAGGCCGTGGAGCAGCTTTAGTTAAATTTCCAGGATTCGCGGCTTAGGCAGAATTCCTGTGCGCGCCGCTGGGATGGCTTCTTGGTGAACATTGAGAGCCTTCGCTAACGGCCATACGCCGGGCTCTGTTGGCGTGCTTAGCCCGTCGGCCGCTGGAAATAGCGCTTAGCGTGGTGCCAGCGAAACAAACACCGAATCTGACGCGCAGCGCATATGCAATGTGGACAACGATTGGATGTGACTCGCTCCAGCTGGGAAAGAGATTTCGAGTTGATCGTTTTCGAGCCAATTCATATCAATCTCGATGTCTTCATCGTAAAAAGTGAGAGCGCTGTTCCGGCAGCCGCGGCTGGCTTTGAAATCTACGACAACCAAAGTCACACCAGTCTGTGCGGAAGAGTAACGAATTGTGTACGCCGTCCGATCTGCCGCCGGCGAGTCGACTTGATCAGCTTCTACAGGCGCGGATGGTCCTTCACTTTGAACCGATACAGCTGACGCTGGAACCATCACAACGCGCACCTGGCCAGAGCCGCAAACGAGAAAGTCACCTGAAACGTTGTGCGAAAACTGGTGTCCGTCCGGGTAAATCACCTGCAGAATTTCCGAATTTATCCAAGACAATTCGATACCAAGATCATAGGCATCAAAAGCTGCGGATCCGGATCCGCACCCTGATTCAGTCCAAGTGATACCCACTTGCGTGTGCCCGACGCCAAATGCCTTTGATTGATAAACGTCTGCTTCAGCTTTCCCGTCAGGGGAGACTCTTATGGAGTATCGGTTGCCAGGGATATCCTCATCGGCCTTCGGCGAGCATGCATTCGTTGCCACCACGAACGGCAGCAGCATCATAAAACTCAGCCGTCTCGCCAACGAACTGCTACCGCGAAAACGCCCCGCGTTCCTGATCGAAAAGAGCAGGCGCCGGAGCCTCGAAAATCGATTCAAGACCATCCCATGCATTGTGGCGACGCAAGTTGAACCTCGCCTTCGGCTACGTGAACCATGCTGCGACTCTATCTCGAATCTCCTCAATGGCTGGATTCGACCAGAAACAGCTGCCCAAATCTGCTCGCCCAACGATTCATTTTGCGTACTTGGCCGCACCCAGAAAATGCAAAGATACATACGGTTCGTCACCCACGACCCAACTATCGTGAGGTTCGGATGGCACATAGAAGATGTCGCCTGGCCTCATCTCGGTCACGCGCCCATCAGAAAAGGCTGCAGTTGCGCACCCGGAAACCACCATGCCAACGTGTTCTACTGTACAAAATGCCTCGCCAATCTCTTCGCCAACGTCGACCGACCACTTCCAGCCAGGCTGGTATGTTGCTCGTCCGATTGTCATACCTCCAAGTGTGACGGTTTCAAACCGCCCCTTCTCGAACGTCCTCACTTCGTCCGGTTGATCAAAGCGCTTCAGGATGACATCGATCATATGCGTCGATTCTTCATGTTGCCTTCAGGTCTGGTGCCGGCATTCTACCCTGAAACCTTTGTGCGACCGGTTTTAACCCTGTGACGATCTAGCGCGTCTATTTCCGAGGCTCATCGGGTACTGAGCTGAAGGAAATCAACGACGAAGCGAATTGTCATTGCTTTATCGCAAGCCAAATCCGTACGGAAACAACGGGTCGTATTCTGCGTCACCGACATTGATCGGGATCTGGTCTGCGCTGCGTGGCCACGAGAAACCGAGCCTGCCTGAGAAGGGGTAGTCGCCAAACAGCACTTCGGCGACGCCGTCGCCCTCGGAGCCGGGTAGCCACGCGGCAACGAAGGCCGCGGAGTTTTCGAGCTCCTCGTTCACCAGCAAGGGCCGACCGGAAATCAGTACCGTGACGACCTTGACGCCCTTGTCGTGATAGCCGCGGATTACCTGGCGTTGTTCTTCCGTCAGGACCAGGTCCGCTGCGGCGCGATCGCCGTAGCCTTCCGCATACGGCTCTTCGCCGACGACGACAATGGCCACGTCACCACCGTCTGCAATCTCGCCGTCGTCCGCATAGATGACATTTTCGTCGCCAACGGCACGGCGGATGCCCTCGAGGATGCTCGTGGCACCTTCGATTGGGCGGGCCGGATTGCCGAAACGGTCGTCGTGTGCGCCCTGCCATTTCTTCGTCCAGCCGCCGCTCTGGAACGCGACGTTATCGGCATGCGAGCCGGCCACGATTACCGGTGTGTTCTTCGAGAGCGGCAGGATGCCGTCCTCGTTCTTCAGGAGCACAAGCGATTCACGGACAGCCTGGCGTGCTATTGCGCGGTGTGCTTCCGAGCCGACGGTGCCCGCGCAGGCGTCGGAGCTGTATGGCCGGTCGAAGAGACCCAGGCGCAGTTTCATGCGCAGGATGCGCGTGACGGCGTCGTCAATGCGTGACATCGGAACCGTACCGTCCTCGACGAGGCGAATGATTTCCGGCAGGCCTTCCTTCCAGGACTGAACCAGCATGAACATGTCGATACCGGCTTCGAGCGACTGCTGCATCGTCAGTTCACCGAGGCGCACGCCTTCCCAGTCCGTCAGTACGACTCCGTCAAAACCGAGCTCGTTCTTTAGCAGATCGGTGAGCATTGACTTCGAGCCGTGCAGCTTTTCGCCATTGATCGAACTGAACGAAGCCATGATTGAGACTGCCCCGCTGTCGATAGCGTCGACAAAGCCCGGCAGATGCAGGCGGCGCAGTTCGGCGTCGCTAATGACCGCGTTCCCGCGATCGATGCCGTCCTCGGTGGCGCCGTCGGCAATGAAGTGTTTGGCCGTGGCGCCAACGCTGCCGCTGTCTGTAAGGCTTTCTCCCGCGTAGCCCCGAACCAGAGGGCCTGCAAACATCACCTGCAGCTCGACATCCTCGCCGAACGCTTCGTAGGTGCGGCCCCAGCGGATACTGCGTGCAACGGCGATCGTCGGCGCAAACGTCCAGCGGATGCCGGTCGCTGCGAGTTCACGCGCTGTCATGCGCGCGAGCTGTTCTGCAAGTTCCGGGTTGCGTGTCGCCCCGATGCCGATGTTGTGCGGACGAATCGTTGCAGGGCCGTCAAAGTAGGCGTGACCGTGCACGGCATCGATGCCGGCAACCATCGGGATGCCCGTGCGTGTCGCGAGCGCACCCCGCTGGTAGGCGTCGAACATCTCGCGCCAGGCTTCGCTCGTTCCAAGATTGCCATCGGGTACGGTGCTGATGATCGAGCCCAGGCCGTAGGTTTTGACGTCCTCCGGCGTCGCCGTGGAAACGTCAGCCTGCACCATCTGCCCGGCTTTCTCTGCGAGCGTCATCCCGGCGACGGCTGCGGCAATCTCCTCTTCGCTGCGCGGCGTCAGCGGCCAGCGATAATTGGCGTCAAGCATGTCGCCGGACCTTTCGCATGCCGGCAAGAGCGCCAATGTTGGCTCCGTTTCGGGTGGTCCTTGCGGCGGAGACTGCACGCACGCGGCGCCGAACAGGGCCGCCGAAAGCGTCATGAGAACTGAGACCCGTTTGACGTACCTGTTCATGCTTGTCCGAGTATCCTGCGTGCGAGGCCAGGGGACCTTCGGCGCATTTCGCCGAAACATTCACGCGGTCAATTGTGCAGGCTGCGTTCCCTTGTTGTTATTGCAACCAGTCTTTCCGCGCATCCGACTCGTAAAACGCCGCGTAAGTTTCGTTGTTGAAGTCGTCGGCGACAAATTCGTAGCCAAACTCGGTTTCGATTGTCTTCAGCTGCTTGACGAGTTCGCCAAAACGCCTCTCATCGAGCAGCACCGTTGTGAGTGTCCAGTGCGCATCTTCGAAATCGGGTTCGAGTTGGATTGCCTTCCGTGAATAGGTCGCGGCGCTATCGAGGTCTTGTGCCGCGTACGCGAGATTGGCCCGAAGATTCTCCAGTGCCGCGTCCTGACCGAGGAAAGCAGTCAGCCGGTCGATCGAAGCGAATGCCTTGTCGTAATTGCCGATCGTAAAGTAGTAGTCGATCAACATGAAACTGGCAGACTCGTCATCGCCGAAAAGTCGCTCCAGTCGCTGCAGCTCGCGGTTGTACTCGGCGTCGCCGATCATGTTGGCGAGCTGCACAGAGGTATCAACAAGAATCCGATTGTTGCGCACGGCTTCCGGCAATGATGCGAGCAGATCGTAGGCTCCGCGATAGTCGGCTGCGCGCTGAAGTTCACCGAGCTGCTGGAAGGTCTTCACCAGGTCCCGGTTCGTTTCGAAGTTGTTTCCGAACAGCTTGCTGAGCACGGAGTCGGTCGGCTTCAGCATCAGCTGCGTGGCGACGCCCATTGATGCGGACATGTAGCGCCCCGTCGTCATCGTAAACATGTCGACTGCGACCAGTCCGCGGCGGCTCTTGTCCATGCTGAAGAGAACGTACTCGTGCCCGCCGTCGATGTAGTCAAGCCGGATCATCGGGCGGTTGCCTTCGACGGTGCGGATATACCTGACGTTACCGTCCTGCTGCAGCCAGCCGCGAAACAGTGCGCGAATGAGATTCTCTTCGCCGTTGCTCAAAAAACCTCTTTTGTAGTCGCTTTTGTCATCCGGATCGTCGAACAGGTCGTCCGCGATAATGTCGATGAGGCCGCGAAGGTCGAACAGTTCGCTCAGCGCGTTAACGTCTTTGTTTGACAGCGCGGCAGCGAAGTCCTGGCCGAACTGATCGTAGTCCGCTGCAGAAACGCCGCTCTGCGCGACGTCATCGGCTGCGAGACTCTGTGTGCCCGACAGTGCGATCGCGAGAAGCGCGATGGCAAAAATTGACTTGAAAGTCTGGCGGCTGGTCGTTGGCGAAAGCGTCATTGGTCCGGCTCCGTGAAATTCTTCAACCAGTTTACACCTCAGCGACCGCCTGTACGTGCCGGGAGTCGCAGTTTGCTGGACAGATTATCCGGATTTGCGAACCGCGCCGGCGCCATCGTTTTGCTACCCGTAAATCAGAAAGGTCTGAAAACTCTTCGCGAGAAGCCTGCCATCGGCCGACCAGATGTCGGCGGCAGATGAACCGTAGCCGCCGCTGAAGAAATTGACGCGTGCGAGATACCCCAGAAACTCTTCGCCGCTGACGCCCGCCACCGGCTCGGCAAAGTGGATACCCCAGTTGATCGACGAGAGCGGGACCGGTTTCTCGTAGTACGAGACCGGGACAGGCGGCCAGGCGTCGATGAGACAGACGAGGTGAGACTCCGTCAGCGATTCCGGCGCTGTTGCAAACCGCATCCAGCCGCCGAGTTCGGGCTGGCCGCTTCCCTGGAAAGGCAGCCCCGGTGTTGTCGTGTGGAAATCGACGAACCGGGTGAACGCGGGAAAGCCCGGTCCGCCCATCTTCAACGCGCCTTCGGCATTGTGGGGACGCAGCTCCGGTGGTTCGAAGGTTTCGACGGTGATGTCACTATCGAGGCCCGAGACAAAGTTCGCCTGTGCGCTGACCCGCGCGACGCCGTCCTGGATGATCTCCGCTGTTCGAACGGCGACGGTGCGGCCCGCCGAGACCTCCTCAAACTTGATAGAAAACGGCTTCTCCGTTTCCAGCGGCCGCAGAAAGCCGATCTTCAGATAGCGCAGGCGACGACCCGGATCGAGATCGCGGGCGACGGCATCGCAGAGCAGACCAGCAGACAGGCCGCCGTAGACGGTCCTGCCCTGGGCCCAGAGTTCCGGAATCGAGATCTCGTCCTGCGTCGCGGCCAGTGTAAGGATGTCGTCGAATTGCATGTGTTCAATGCTCATTGATTGCCTGGCGCAACAGTACGATGCCGAGCGCAGTTATCTGCATAGCAAAGTTTCGCCGGTTCGCAATTGAAACGAATTGCGGAATGCGTCGGGTTACCGCTCGAGCTTGAGATAGTAGTCCAGAATCTCGGGCACGTTCCCGTTGCCCAGCCCCGCGTCCACAGCAGCTTTCAAATTGTTTGACGTGCCTTCAGCAATTTCTGCGCGTGTACCAAGGTCCTCAACCATCTCGAGGAAGTAGCCAAGATCCTTGTTCGCATTGTTGACGGAGAAGCCGAGGTCACTAACGCCGTCGACGGCATAATTTTTACAGAACTGCATGAACGGCGAGCTTGATGGCCCCGTCGACATAATTTCCCAAAGCTGCTCGCGGTCAACGCCGGCACGATCGGCGACCGCAAATGCCTGGGACATTGCACACACGGTCGTCATACCCATGAAGTTGTTGATGAGTTTCGTCGTATGACCGGCCCCGAGTGCGCCGAGATAGAAAATGTTTTCACCGAGCACGTCGAGCACCGGCTTCACCTTGTCGAAGGTCTCCTTGTCTCCCGCAGCCATGATATTCAATAGCCCGTCCTTCGCATGCGCGGGCGTGCGGCCGAGCGGCGCATCGACCATTCCCGCGCCTTTCTTCGCGAGATCTGCACCGATTTTTCGTGTGGACGCCGGAATGGATGTTCCGAAATCGATCAGGACTGAGCCCTCGCGGATGCCGGCGAGAATCCCATCATCCCCATAAACGAGCTTTTCCACGACAGCCGACGTCGTGAGACACAGCATCACAATGTCAGATGCCGCCGCAAGTTCCGCCGGGGTTGAAGCCTCCTTCGCGCCGCGAGCGACGACGGCGGCAACCGCTTCCTTGTTGAGGTCCATAACAATCGGTTCGATGCCGTTTTTTTGCAGGCATTCGACCATGTTGCCGCCCATGAGGCCGAGACCGATAAATCCGATGGAAGGGTGTGTCATTTGTCGCTCCGGGGAATTCTTGTGTTGATAGATCAGGTAGGGAGCCGAATTATCCCATGAATGTATGCGGCAATTCCCGTCGACTTGGTTGCGCTTGAAAGTGTGCGAGTTGTGAATCAGCGAAGGCGTATTACTCGTAGACGTTAAGCGTATCTTCCGGCATTCCGAGTTTTCTTTTGTAGGCGCTGATCGACAGCTTGAAGCGCTCGACGAGTTCGGGATGCTCTGCCGAGAGATCGTGCTCGCCACGCGGATCGTTGACGACGTCGTAGAGTCGCATGCTGTTCTCGTTCGGGTAGTACCAGAAGTGCCACTCAGGCGTTCGCACCGCCCAGCCCTCGGAACGTTTGCCCATCGGATCCGTCGCGACGCGCTGGTTGTCCGTGTAGCCGATCAATTCGACACGCTCTTCGTAGTCGCCTTCTCCCGTCAGCAGCGGCTTGAGTGACCGCCCGGGCAGTTCGTCGGACGCTTCGAGCCCCACGAGATCGAGAATCGTTGGTACAAGGTCCGCGGACGAGACGAGACTCTCTTCGTTGAACGCCGCCTCGAGTCCGTTTTTCCAATAGAAGATAATCGGCGTCCGCAGGCCCAGGTCGTTCATCGAGCCCTTGCCGCCGTAGCCGCCGGTCTGCCACTCGGAGGAGCCCATTCCGTAGACGAAACCGGGCTCCCAGTACTCGTCGTCCGGATCCTGCTCCCAGCCGTTGTCGCTCAAGTAAATGAACAACGTGTCCTCGAGTTCGCCTGCTGCCTTAAGGTAGTCCATGAGCTGGCTGACACCGTCGTCCCACCAGGTGATGTTCGCGTAATACTTCTTGGCGGAGACGGAAAGATCTTTGTGCTCGTAGAACTTGGAATAGGTGTAGGGCGCATCCAGCGGCGTATGCGGCAGCATCGGCCCGAACCAGATGAACATCGGTTTGTCTTTCTGGCGATCGATAAAGTCGTAGAGCGGCTCCATCGTTTCCCGCACGAGCTCGTTGCCTTCGGCACCCATCATTTCGTGAAAGAAGGCATCGGTGCCGAATTTCGACATGTCCCAGCCCGGCGACATGCCTTCGTCAAAGCCTGCCGTCTTGTAGGAATTCTCCCACCACTTGCCGCCCTGCCAGGAGACGTAGCCCTTCTGTTTAAGGAGTCTCGGTAGCGTGTCGAATTCCGACATACCGTTTGCCTTGGCGACGGACCGCCACATCCGCTGGTCGCGCTCGTTCATCGACTGGTAGTTCTCGTCGTCTGCGAGTTGAGATTCGACGAGCTTATTGAGCTTGAGCTGATACTGCGCCGGATACAGTCCGGTGATCATCGTGCGCAGGGACGGTCGACAGTAGGGAATCGGCACGTGACCCTGCGTGAATGTCACGCCGCCTTCGGCCAGCGCATCCATCGTGGGAGTCACGACATGCTCGTCACCCATGAAGCCGAAGTAGGGGTAGCCGTGGTCGTCACCGATCAACAAAACGATGTTTGGCTGCTGCGAAAACGCGCTCGCGCTTGCCAGTAGAAATAAGGTCGAAAGGACGATCTGTTTCATGATGCTCCCCCTTTAGACAGCGCCTCAGGAATCCAGGCGCATCGTCAGTGTGTCATATCCGGTCTGGCGCGAGTAAGCGGGCCAGGTTTCGATGCGCGCCTTGCTGTCGAGCAGGCGCAGCACGCCGGGCCCTGCTGCGATGCGCTTGATCAGGCTGCGCAACAGGAGCCGCGCATGCGACGCGCCAAGGCAGGTGTGAACGCCCGCACCGAAGGCAACATGCGGATTGCGTTTTCGGCCGATGTCGAGCTTAAGCGGATCGTCGAAAACTGTTTCGTCGCGGTTCGCGGATGCCCAGCAGATTGCCGCGCGGCCATTGGCCTGTACTTCGACGCCGTGAATGTCGCTGCCGTGCGGACAGGTGCGTCCGATCATCGTCAGCGGCGATGAAACACGGAAGATCTCCTCAGCCGCGCTCCGCGTCAGCAATTCGTCGTTGCGCAGCCGAACAACGTCCTCCGGGTGCTCGGCAAAATGGGCCATCGCGAGCGAGACGCTTGCGATGACCGTGTCCCGGCCACCGGCGAACGCGAGGTTCGCAAAGCCCATCATTTCGTCGCGCGTCAGCGATCGACCACGAAACTCTGCGCTGACGAGCGCGCCGAAAAAATCGTCGCCGCCTTCCGGTTCTGCCCGGTCGAACTGCGCGCTGAGGTAGCGATCCAGGACCGAGCCTTTTTCCGAGCTCTGTCCGTCTGCATCGTGAAACACGTGCAACCCCCAGCTGATCCATTCCTCTGCGGCATCCATGGGCATGCCGAGAAGGATCGTCAACGCGCGCGACTGCAGCGGAAGCGCGAATGCGCTGACGATTTCTGTGGGTCCGCTGTCGAGCAGGTCGTCTACCGAGTCAGACACCAGTTCCTCGATCCGGGCGATCGTTTCCGGCCGTTTTGGCGCCGAGAAAAAGGGCTTCACGATCGCCTTGTAGTCGCCGTGGTCGGGCGGATCCGTTTCGATCGGCAACTGGCGCATCGCGCGCACGCCTTCCTCACTCGGGATCGGCACGCGAAACGGCGCATCGGAACTGAAGGTTTCGAAATCACCGGCCGCCTGACGCACGTCAGCGTACCGAAGGATCAACGGAATCGACTCGCCCAGAAAATCACCCTCGACCACACCGGCTTCGCGGCGCGCGGTCGCAAACGGGTCATGCGTGTCCCATGAAGTCATGTGCGTCTCCAAGCCAGGTTCTGCCACAGCGGTTCACAGTCTTGCAGTACCCGGCAGAATGACTCGCTCAGCAGTATCGCAACCGCAGGATGGGCGGTAAACGCTGTGCAAACGTATTCAACAGGTAGCGTAGGCAACCTCGATTGCTGGCCGTTCGATAACTCCCGACCTATGATCGCAGCATGTTTCGCCTGACTATCGTCGTTGTGACCCTCGCTTTTTCGACGCTGTGCATCGCGTCGCCCGGATCACAGGCGTCGGCCGCGGAGCCTGCCTTCGCAGGCAGCGAGGCGTGCCGCAGTTGCCACGAGCGAGAGTTCGAGGAGTGGACGAACTCCCACCACCAGCTCGCGATGCAGGCTGCGAGCGAAGAGACCGTCCTCGGCGACTTCAATGACGCAAGCGTCGATTATTTCGGTTCGACGAGCTTCATGTTTCGCAAGGGCGAGCGCTACCTGATGCGGACCGGGAACGCGGCGGGTGAGATGCAGGAGTTTGAAATCTCGTACACCTTTGGCGTCGAGCCGCTGCAGCAATACCTCACCGACTTTCCGGACGGTCGCAAGCAGGTCTTGCCGTTCGCATGGGATACGCGGCCGGAAGATGAGGGCGGGCAGCGCTGGTTTCACCTGTATCCAGAGACCGAAATCCGTCACGACGACGATCTCCACTGGACCGGCCGCAACTTCAACTGGAATTACATGTGCGCGGAGTGTCATTCGACCAATCTGCGGCAGAACTACGATCTCGAGTCCGATACGTTTCGAACGACCTACGCCGAAGTTTCGGTGGGCTGCGAGGCGTGTCACGGCCCGGGCTCGCGGCATGTCGCGCAGGCAAGATCGGAATTCGACGCGGACTTCGGTTTGCCGGTCGGTCTCGACGACCGTCGCGACGCGTTCTGGATCATGAATGCCAGAACAGGGATCGCCGAGCGCAGCGCACCTGCGGGCGAACTTCAGCAGCCGGAAAGTTGCGGTCGTTGCCACGCGCGACGCAGTGTTCTCATTGAAAACTACGACTACGGAAAGCCGTTACTCGACACGCACCGGCCAGCACTGCTCGACGAGGGCCTATATCACGCCGACGGACGGATTCTCGATGAGGTCTACGTGTACGGGTCTTTCGTGCAAAGCAAGATGTACGCAGCGGGCGTGACTTGTACGGACTGTCACAACCCACACACCGCGGAGCTTCGAGCCGGCCCAAATCCAAACGAAACCTGCGCGCAGTGCCATGCAACGGAAAAGTTCGCAGCGGCGACGCACGCGCCCGGTGCAGACTGCGTGTCCTGCCACATGGCCGAAAAGACCTATATGGGCGTGGACGGACGGCGGGATCACAGTTTCCGATTGCCCGGTACGTCATCCGACCCGTCGCACTACGGCGCGGCGATCCAGGAAGCACGCGCCTCCGGCGCGGACCCCGCTGCTGCATTGAACACGGAGTTTCCGCCGATTGCTCGCGCGACGCTGATAACGATGCTCAAAGCCCCGTTCGACGCGAAAGAGATCGCAGTTCTTGATCATGCCACGAACGATGCAAACGCGCTCGTCAGGATGGCGGCAATGCAGGCCATCCACTCAGCGCCACCGACCCAGCGGCCCTTGATTGGAACAGGGCTCCTCGCCGACCCCGTTCGTGCCGTTCGCGTGCAGGCCGCGCTTGCCTTCGCGGGCATCCGGCATCAACTGCCGCCAGACGCTGCGCGAAGCTTTGCGAGCGCCGCGAGCGAATACCGGCAGTCGCTTGTCACCGCTGCAAGCCGGCCCGAGTCGCTGACGATGCTGTCCGACTTTGAATTTCGCCTCGGCGACAACGCGCGTTCGATCGAATCCGTCCGCCACGCATTGCGACTCGACCCGGGCAACGCGACCGCACGCCACGCTCACGGGCTGGCACTGATTCGCGAAAAAGATTACGACGAGGCCTTAGTCGAGCTGCAGCGAGCCTACTCCCTTGGCCCGGATAATCCGCGATTCGCCTACGTCTACGCGGTCGCGCTCAACTCGATGGGGCAACAGGACGAGGCGCTGCGTATCGCGGAGTTGGCACGCGATCGGTTTCCGTCGGATGACGACCTGCGGAATTTGTGGCAGTCACTGCAACGTTGAAATCCGATCCGTCCAACGGTTGGCAGCGATGCAAAGATCTAGCCGGCAGCAATCTCCCGCACCGCCCGATGCGCCTGCGCAATCGCCATGTCGGTGTTCGCCGTTGCCGCGGAGTCGGAGTTGGCGATAGCGATCCGGCCGTAGGGCTGTCTGCCGATGACCCAGGGCTTGTCCGCTTCGCTCGCGTATTCCGGTTCCCACAGGAGATCCGGGCTGTACGAGTAGCCGTGCGCCCAGCGGTTGACCGTGATTGCCGTGATGTCACGGTCGGCGTCAAAGCCGGCACCGGAGAGCGCCTGGTCGAGCTGGTCTTTGACGTGATGTTCGAAGGTGGCAAACGGCGTTTCCAGAAGTTTCCTTCGGCCGGCGCGCCACTGGGCCGGGCCCTGGATGTCATCGAAGTAGGGCACGTAGCACATGTGCAGCGTCATCGGCTGGTCCGGGTCGGAGCCGTACTCGTAGTCGCCGATCGACACCGGGTAGTCGAGTTCCACCTGCTTGTAGAAATCGTTCGTGTAGAAAACGTAGCGTATGCCGAGATCCGCGAAGGCGCGCCAGTTCGGTATCGCGACCTTCGTGTAGGTCAGCGGAATCTTGACGTTGTAAGCGAGGCCCTGTTTTTGCGGTTCGGGCAGCTCAGGACAAAGGTAGGGAATCGCGCTGTTATAGCAGGCCATGATGCAGTGTTTCGCGCGTGCCCCGTAGGCTTTGCCGCCGTGCACGTAAGTGACATCGACAGCCTTGCCGTTCTTGCCGTGTTCGACATTGACAACCGTGCTGTTCAGGCGAATACGCACTGGTTCGCCGTCGACGTCCAGCTTGCTGTAGTCCAGTCGCGCGGTCACGCTGTCTTCCATCGTCGAACCGGGTAGCGCTTCGGGAATCAGGCTGCGAACGAGCAGACGCGCGACGGTCGCGTTGCCGTCCGGGAAGTGGAAGATGTAAGGCTCGACGCCGCGCCCGCCTTCCTGCGTGATCGTGCCGGCGAGGCCGGGCAGGCCGCCTCCGTCTCCGTAGCCTAAGATGTAGATCGCCGGGACTTCGTCCATGCCGACGCACCAGTAGCTCATCCCCCAACGCTGGTAGATCTCCAGGACCTGCTCGTCCACTTTGACGTAGTCGCGAAGCCAGGTCCGGTAGCTAATCTTGCTCAACAGCGCGATTTTCTCATCGCGCGACATGCCCGGCAGGAGATCACGCTGGTCCTCGAACGCTCGCACGAGATCCGCCTTCGCCGCATCGGACAGGGGCGACTCCGCCGCAAATTGCTGCCAGGGTTTGTCGCCGTAGCCAGTGACAAGCTGGCTCTTGCCGTAGGTTTTCTCGTCGAAGGCAATCGCATACGAGAGCCCCATCCTGTCGAACAGATCCTGGTCGAAGTAGTCGTAGAAACGATCCAGCTCGATGCCGATGTCCTTCAGCAGCGAGCGTGATATTTCCGCGTAAGACGACGGCGTGTCGATCGCCTCGGTGCCGCCGTAGCCGATCTGCGTGCGGTCGCCGATCGTGAATTCATTGCGCTTCGCGTGGCCGCCGAAGTCGTCGTGGTTGTCGAGTACCAGAATGCGAGCGTTGGGATTCTCCTGCCGATAAAAGTGAGCGGCAGACAGGCCGCTGATGCCGCCGCCGACAACGACGAGGTCATACGAGTCGTCGATGTCTTCGGCTGTCCAGCTGCTGCCGGCGACGCGCGCATGCATGGTTTCCCAGCTGCCGGCGTGGCTGCCGCGCAGGCCGGTCTTCGCAGGTGGGTAATAGTCCGTGCCGAGCTGAAAGTCCGGCCCGGCGGCGCCGAAAGCTTCAGTCCAGGGCGAGAGTAGCGATGCACCGATCGCGACCTGCGTGCCGTTCAGAAAGTCCCGCCGTGTGATCTTGTCCGCCATCGATCTCCCCCTGATCCGTTGTCGCTGCACATCCTAGCAGACCAGAACGTATCGACTCGATCAGGCTGTGAGATAGAGAACGATGAACGTGTAGACGGTGAAGAGAACCGACAACGCCCTGAACCACGCGGGCTTCAAAATCATCCCGAGCATGATGAGGCCGCCAATGATGGGAAAGCCGTACGATGGTATCGGCGGGTTCTTGAACATCGTCAGATTGACGTAGGGGCCAACCGCGAAATAGCCGAGCATGGACATGGCCGAGACCCGACCCAGCGTTCTGCTATGCGCGAGGAAGTCGAGCTCGGTGTTATCCGTCGTGTCGAAGTCTTCGGTCGGCAGAGCGAGCTCGGCGGCGCCGTAGACGAAGATTGAGCCGATGACGAGCGCGAAGAAGTCGACGATCGACCATTCCTCAACGAGGCGCAGCTCCCAGCCGACCCACCAGAGCTGCAGGATGTAAATGAAGATGCAGGTTCCCCAGAGAGCAGTCGACCAGTGGTAGTCGACGCGGTTGTGGGCGCGGACGAGCAGTGCGGCGGTATGTAGTAGCCGAGCCATCGCGAGGCCGAGGACGACCGAAATCGCGATGAAGATGTATTCGTGCTGGGTCACGCGGAGAACATGCACGGAAGACGATCAGGAATCAATCGCAGTGCATTGACGTGCGCGTCGCTCCGACCGGTTTTCAGGTTATGGCTGGCGTTAATCCGGCGCGAAGCGCAGAAATCGGGTCGGGTGGCGATCGAGTACGTTGTCTTCAAAGCCGATGATCTCCGGTTTAACGAGATGCTTGCTGACGTAAAAATACAAGGGAGCAATAGGGTAGTCGTCGAGAAGACGGCTCTCTGCGCCGGTCAGTGCATTCATTCGGCGCTTGGAGTTGAGTTCGCCAATTGCGCCTGATACGAGCGAGTCGTATTCCGCGTTCGCGTAACGCGCAAGATTTTGCTCGCTGTCGGAACGGAAGATTTCGAGAAACGTCATCGCGTCGTTGTAATCCCCGAACCAGGCAAAGCGCATGGTCTGCCAGGCCGCGCGATTCGAGCGCGTACTCAGGAACAGTTTCCACTCCATTTTCTCCAGCTCAACCTCGGCGCCAAGAACGTCGCGCCACATACTCGCGACGGCGAGAGCGACGAGCTCGTGCACGTCTCCGACGTCGTAGGTGAGCTTCACTGCGAGAGGGCGCT
>CAWUHY010000047.1:0-15520 GCA_963922215.1 uncultured Gammaproteobacteria bacterium
GCCGCCGATCCTGAACGCCTGTTTCAACGCCTGATGCGCAAGAACCAGGTCACGCGCGAGCAATTTGAAGCCCTGCCGCCGGAGATGAAAACAATCTCACTACTGCGAAGCTTCGAACGCGAGGAACCGACGGGCGACCCGCTGCTCTCGGACGAAGAACTCGCCGTGTTCGTAGAGAGCTTCAAGGAAAGCGGCTTTGCCGGAGGCATCAACTGGTACCGCAACATGACGCACAATTGGGCATCGACGGAAGATCTCGAGCAGCGCGTCCGCGTGCCGACGCTGTTCATCGGCGCCCGCGACGATGTCGTGATCCTACTGGACGATATTGAGGCGATGCGCGCCCACGTCGACGAACTGCGAATCGAGATGCTTGCGCCCTGCGGTCACTGGTCGCAGCAGGAACGCCCGGACGACGTCAATCGGCTGCTGCTGGAGTTTTTCGGGTCGCCGGATGCTGCCGGTCAGTAGTCGCTGCTTTCCCGGGTCTGCGGCGCTGGTGAGAGCAAGCAGTCGCCTCAGCGATAGCGAACATCAGGGATCGATTTTCTGTTTCCGGTATGGCCGATCAGAGAAGTGGACGTCCTCACACTCAATGAGCCAGCGTCCTTGATCGAACGCTGAAGCCCATTCGATCTCGTGGATCAGTAGTCCATCGTCGCTAAGTCTAAATTCGTCGTAGCGCCAATCGTAATGGCCGCCAGACCGATTCAGATCCCGGCCCGCTAATGTGTAGTTCACGACGCTCGTATAACGAAACGTGAGGAGACAATCGTGGTACGCGCCGAGCAAAACAGTTTCGATACCGACGCGCCGCTCCTGTTCGCGATCGCCGGATGCGTCTTCAAAAATCTTGACGGAATTGAGCCAGGCATCGTGTGGGCATTTGTGATTCGAAAAATCGAAATACCAATCTGAAGTTGCGAGTTCGAAAGCATTTGGCGGAAACCTGTCCCGAACGGACATCAGGTATTCCCGGTATCTCTTGCCCGCGGCAACCGCATCGTCGTTGAGTTGTTCAGAAAGAACGTACAAGCCTTTTATTCTCCGGAGTTCTGGGGTGGAGCCGGAAATTCCGGTAATCCCGCTTCTCTAGGGTCGAAGCGAATCGCAAGTTTCCGCCCAGGATCAAGTCATTTTGTCAGGTCTGCGAAGGAAGAAACCAGCGAACCCAAAGACGAGCGCGACGAGCGCAACTAGGTCGGCGACAACTACACGCTGCAATTCCGCGTTGTACTCGCCGGTCGCCCAGGCAAGATACAGGAACGAACAAACGCTGACAGCGCCGGCGATCAATCCAAGCAACTGAAGTCGCGGCCTGAATGCGGCGTAGAGGCAGAGCGTGCCGAGCAAGCCGAACAGGACGGCCCTGTGGCGCATCAGAATCGCGAGGTCCGGACCGTTGATGCCAACGCCGTAGAGTGACAGCAGGCGTTCGGCACCCAGAACCCCGGACAGCGGGATCAGATGGATCACGCCGACGACAACGAGGCACGCCGGCACGAGGTATTTCAGCGCATTCTGCAAAGAGCCCCTCCCTGATGAAGCCCGCAACAAATCCCGATCAGTGCAGCGGCGCCTTGATTTCCTCGCCGTTCGCGTCGCCGAACATGGCCCGGTCGAAGCCTGCGACAATGCCGCTCGTTTCCTGCGCACCGAGTAGCAGCAGGCGGCGGTTCATCAGGAAGCCGGGGACTCCCGAGACGCCGGTTTCCCGAACTTCGTGTTCAAGTCGCAGGACCTCGGACTGCACCGCTTCATCGTTCAGAGCGATGCCGATTTCGTCGTCCGACAGCCCGTGCGAACGAGCGATGCCGGACAGGACGTCTGCATCGCCAAGATCACGACCCTCGCCGAGGTAGGCGGACAGCATGCTTTCCGCCATCGGCATCACATCGAGGCCGGAGTCTGTGCCAACGTGCAGAAGCTTCAGGGCCGGCAGCGTGTTCGGGACGCGTTCGATCTGGTCGAAGCGGTATTCGATGCCGACCTCGCGCCCTTCTGCCTGAAGCCGATCCAGCACGGGGCGGATCGCGCCGATGCCCCCGAATTTCAGCTTGAGATAGGCGTCGAACTGCATGCCAGACTCGGGAATCGTGGGGTTCAGCTGATACGGATACCAGCCCACGGCCGAAGGGCCGTGGACGAATTCCATGGCGGCCTCCAGCCGGCGCTTGCCGAGCCACGTGAACGGGCAGATAACGTCGCCGACGAGTTCGACGTCCAGCCGACCGACGCCTGCAAGCGACGCCGGCTGGCTGAAGTCGTTAATCAGACTGTTGCTCATTCGTTCCTCCTGGCTGCAAGACGTGGTGTCGATCGGGTCGGGTTTCAAATCAGTCGATGCTTCTCCGCGACCGCGGCAAGCGACGATCTGTAGGTGATGTAGGCAAACGTGCCGCTCAGCATGAAATTCAACATCTCAGGCATCGTCACAAGTCCACGTCCGGTCTCGAGCATGTCGTCGGTGACGATGAGAATGCGCGACGCCGTGGAGATGATCAGTGCCGAAAGGACGAATATGGAGTCGATCAGGCAGAGCAGCCGTGCTGCATGCGGCTTCAGCACGATGGCGACGAGAATCGCGAAGCAGATAAGGTAATAGATCGCGCGCAGCCCAGGCGACTCCGCGAAGAATGCCGACCGGACATTGAAATGCAGCCAGAAATCCATGGCGACAAACACAACCGTCGAGGCGTAGTACCAGGTGATTGCGGTCAGTTTCTGCTTCACAGAGCTCCCGGGCCAGGTAACAAGATGTTGCTGCGGGCTGTCACAGCCTCCGATTGTGCAATATTTTCGGGCCACAAAGGGTCTGATTTAACAGACTGAAAAGGAGTGACGTGTGCTGATCAGAAAACCCAGTGATATTCGGCCGTCCGAAATCACATCGAAGTCCAACTATCTGAACCGCCGGCAGTTCATGCAATCGGGGCTTATCGCGGCGGGTTCCGTCGCGGCGCCTGCTTCGCTTGCGGCTGTTGTTCCGGACGAGCGTGGCGCGAAGCTAGAGGGCGTATCACCGACGCCGTCGCTGAGCACCGATGAAGAGCCGAACAGCTACGAGGACATCACGACCTACAACAATTTCTACGAGTTCGGCACGGGCAAGGCCGATCCGTACCAGAACGCGCAGGACTTCGAGCCGCGACCGTGGACGATCACCGTTGACGGTCATGCCGAAAAAACCGGCACGTTTGATTTCGACGACTTCATGAAGCCCTTCGACCTTGAAGAGCGAATTTACCGCCTGCGCTGCGTGGAGGCCTGGTCCATGGTCATTCCCTGGGTGGGCATCTCTCTCGCCGAGGTCGTCAAATTCCTGCAGCCAACGTCGAAAGCGAAATACATCGCCTTCGAGACACTCTACGACCCGAAACAGATGCCGGGCCAGCGCCGTCGAGTGCTCGACTGGCCGTACCGGGAAGGACTTACTCTAGCGGAAGCGACCAACGAGTTGTCGCTGCTTGCCGTCGGCCTGTACGGCGAAGTTATCCCGAACCAGAACGGCGCGCCGATCCGGCTCGTCGTCCCCTGGAAGTACGGATTCAAGAGCATCAAGAGCATTGTCCGGATCAGCTTTACCGATCGTCAGCCCCCGACCAGCTGGAACATGTCCGCGCCGCAGGAGTACGGCTTCTATGCGAACGTCAATCCCAACGTCGACCATCCACGCTGGAGCCAGGCGCGCGAGCGCCGGATCGGCGCCGGACTGTTCGCGCCGAAACAACCGACGCTGATGTTCAACGGCTACGGCGAACAGGTGGCTCACCTGTACAAAGACCTGGATCTCAAGCGGTATTACTGAGCCTGCAATGAACCGTGTTCAGCAGATTCGATTCGTCTGGAAGCCGCTGGTCTTCCTGGCGTGCCTCGTCCCGGCCCTTCTCGTCGTCACCGACGCGTTCGGCATCACAGGTTCGCTGGGCGCTAACCCGGTCGAGGAACTGCTGGATCGCTTCGGCAACTGGGCACTGCGTTTCATCATGCTTGCGCTGGCGGTGACGCCCCTGCGGCGCATCACTGGCATCCAGGAAATCGGACGTTTCCGGCGAATGATCGGGCTCTTCGCGTTCTTCTACGTGCTGATGCACTTTCTCGTCTGGCTGGTTCTTGATCAGGGAATGCTGATGTCGGCGATCGTCGAAGACATTGCAACGCGGCCGTTCATCACGATCGGTATGGCTGCGCTGGTGCTCCTGACGGCGATGGCCGCGACCTCGTTCGCTGCCGCCCGCCGCTCTATGGGCCGCCGCTGGCAACAGCTACACAACAGCGTGTACTTAGTGGGAGTCCTCGGGGTCTGGCACTACTGGTGGCAGGTGAAAGCCGATATCGCCGAACCACTGGTATACGCGCTTATCCTGACGCTGCTGCTGGGCTACCGCATTTACCGTCGACGGCTGCGCCCCGCATTCGCGAGCTGATTCTCAGCCCTCGTCAGCCTCTTCCTTTTCCAGCTGGACCTTCAGCATGTCGTGCGCCGCGGTCAGCGCATCGGCAAGTTCGGCAACGAGCGGCGCTGCGGCATCGAGCGATTTCGTTCGGCCGAGCATTTCGAGTCGCGCTGCGATTGCAGAGACCTGCATCGCCCCCACGTTGGCCGCCGTCGACTTTAGTGAGTGGGCTGACGCGCCCAGCTGCTCGGCATTCGTGTTCTGCACTGCAGAGCTGATTTCCGTCGCGTAGCGCGCTGAGTCCTCGAGAAACATCGAGATGATCTTCATCACGAGGTTTTCCGCTCCTGGCTGCTGCAGGGAGCGAATGACGGACAGCGCCGTCAGGTCAAGAACGGTCTCGGAATTCATGCTGATCATTGGTTGTTTGCCCTGTTGGCGAGCGGCAACGGAGCGGACTGCTGCTGTCGGTTCCGGATAAATGCGCTGACCGCGCCGGCCGACATCGGCTTGGCAAAGAAGAAGCCCTGGATCTGGTCGCAGTCCATCATGTGCAGAAGCTGCAGCTGCTCCTGGTTTTCGACGCCTTCGGCGACAACTTTCATCCCGAGCCCGTGACCCAGCGCGACGATCGCCTTGCACACCGAGTGGCTTTCCTCGGAGGAATGAATTTCGTTCACGAAAGAACGATCGATCTTCAGCGCGTCGATCGGGAACCGCGTCAGGTAGCTCATCGACGAGTAGCCGGTACCGAAGTCGTCCACGGCGATGCTCAGACCGGCCTCCTTGATTTTCCGGAGGCTCAGCACGGTGCTCTCTGCGTCGTGCATCAACGCGCCCTCGGTCAATTCAAGTTCGAGTTTTTTGAAGTCGACGCTTCGCGATTTCAGTGCGCGCAGAATCTGTGTGTGCAGGTCTTCGAGCTGGAATTGTTTCGCGGACAGGTTGATCGCAATGCGTATGTCGTCGAGTTCGGTACCCTTCCATTCCTGAAGCTGCTCGCAGGCTTTGTGCAGAACCCAGTCGCTGAGCTCGATGATCATCCCGGAGTCTTCGGCGATCGGAATGAACTTGGCGGGCGAGATCGGGCCGCGCTCGGGATGATTCCAGCGCAGCAAAGCTTCGACGCCGAGTACGGTACGCGTCTGCAGCGAGTACTTGGGCTGGTAAGCGAGCTCGAGCCCGTCGTCGTTAGCCAGGGCGCGACGCAGCGCGTCCTCGAGGTCCAGCCGCTCGAGCGAGCGCACCGACATCGTTCCCGAGAAGCGCGTCACGCGATCGCGACCTTCGGCTTTCGCATGGTGCAGCGCGGTGTCGGCATTTTTCATGAGCGCTTCGAGGTCTGTGCCGTCGTCGGGGTAGACCGCGATGCCGGCGCTCGGCGTCAGGTTGAAGCGATGGCCGTCGCAGTTGAACGGTTGTTTCATCGCCTCGACGAGGCGGGCCGCAATCGCGTCGACCTCTTCGGCATTCGTGATGTCGCGCAGAAGCAGCGTGAACTCGTCGCCGCCCAGTCGCGAAACCTGTGTCTTGGCCGGCGCGTCTTTCGCTTCAGCCGCGATGACGTCTTCGCGGCGGACACACTGACTGATACGTTCGGCGATTTCCTTCAGCAGCGAATCGCCAACGGAGTGCCCCAGCGAATCGTTAATCAGCTTGAAGTTGTCGATGTCCACGTAGAGAACGCCGATGCGATTATTCTTCTGCTCGGCGTCGCGAATCGCTTCGGCAAGCTGGATCAGGAACGACTGACGGTTCGGCAGTCCGGTCAGCGTATCGTAGAAGGCGAGACGTCGAACCTTCGCGGCGGCCTGTTTCTGTTCGGTGACATCGCGGAGCATGATCAGCACGCTGCGCTTCGTGTAGGGAACGACGCGCGACTCGTAGTAGTGATAGGACGAGTCTTTTGTCGCACGATGTTCGCTGAGCTCCATCTCCCGCGACTCGAGCACTCTCGTAACCTGTTCGCGCCAGAGATCGGAAAGCGATTTCGGCAGGCACTCATAGATGCTCTTGCCCTCTTCCATCAGATCATCGATCAGTCGGCTGCCGCTCGTGCCGCGATGGTGGGTCAGCAACGTGCCACGATCGCTCACGACGAGCAGCGAGTCAGGGATCGAACGAACGAGCGCGCGGTTCTTGTCTTCGCTGACACGCAGTCCGCGCTTCACACGGCTTGCGCGAATGATGTACTTGACGCGCTGGCCGAGCAGCGACCAGTTGATCGGCTTGTTAATGAAGTCAGTCGCGCCGCTCTCGTACGCGCGGTTGATCGAGGCATCGTCATCGCGGCCCGTCATCATGACGATCGGCGTTTCTATGAACTCTGGAATCTTGCGGATTTCGGCACACGCGGAAAACCCGTCCATGACGGGCATTTCCACGTCGAGCAGGATCATGTCCGGAATGCTGTCGCGGGCGATCTGTACGCCCTCCTGGCCGTTGCCCGCTTCCTCGACGAGAAAGCCAGCCTGTTCCAGAGCTGCGCGCGTCAGCATGCGCAGCGTCACATCGTCTTCGACGACGAGAATGCGAACGTTTTTGAAAGAGCTCTCGATCATGCGCTCTTCCTCTGTGTGTCTGGACGGCTACGCTCGAGCAGCTCGCGAAGTTTGTCTGCCGTGAACGGTTTGCTCAGATAGTCGTCCATGCCTGCGTCGAGACAGCGGTCGCGATCTTCCGGCAGGGCATTGGCGGTGAGCGCGACGATGACCTGGTGTTCGCCAGTCTCCTTTTCGCGCTCACGGATAATTCCGGTTGCCTGGTATCCGTCCAGCACCGGCATCTGGCAGTCCATCAGGACGACGTCGAACGACTGCGCCTCCAGCATATCGAGCGCGACCTGCCCGTTCTCAGCAACTTCGACAACGACCTCGAGACTCGCCAGAAGGCCTTTCGCGACCTCCTGGTTGATCCGGTTGTCTTCAACGAGGAGAACCCGCATACCGGGAAGCGCCGTCGGTAATGCGCGCGAGCGAATGGCTGTACCTGCGTCATCATCGTTGTCAGCCGCAAGCAGGTGCAGCATCGAATCGCGCAGTCGAGCCTGCCGGACTGGCTTGGTGATATAGGCCTGCACGTCCGTATCGCCGGACTCGGCAAGAATTTCGCCGACGGATGCAGACGTCAGAAGAATGATCGGCAGCGCCGAGTAGTTCGGGTGTTTCGCCAGCTCGGAGGCGAACATGACACCGTCGACCTCCGGCATGTGCCAGTCGAGCAGCATCAGATCAAACGGCCGATCGCTGTCGACGGACTGTTGCAGCGCGACTCGCGCCTCGGACACGCCGTCGACGCCCACGGATGTCATGTTCCACTGGGCGAGTTGTCGCGTGAGGACTTCGCGGTTTGTCGCATTGTCGTCGACGATCAGCACGTGATGATTTGCGAGTTCTTCGATGCGGCGAACGATCCGCTCGTCCGGCAGGACCTCGAAATCGACCTCGAACCAGAAGGTCGAGCCCTCGCCGAGCTTACTTTCGACAAAGATTTCGCCGCCCATCAGGCTGACCAGCTCCTTGCAGATCGCGAGGCCGAGTCCCGTTCCTCCGAAGCGACGGGTCGTGCTCCCGTCTTCCTGTGAGAAGGATTCGAAGATCATGTCGACGCTCTCGGGACTGATCCCGATCCCGGTATCCCGAACGAGGAAACGCAGCGTGGCGCGACCGTCTTCCGCAGCGACAGTTGACACATCGAGATAGACTTCGCCGTCCTGCGTAAACTTGCAGGCGTTACCCAGCAGGTTCATCAGAATCTGGCGCAGCCTGATGCCATCGCCGAGCACGGTGACATCCGCTTCCGACGTGATATCACAGACCAGTTCCACCCGGTTGTTGTGCGCCCGGCTTGCGAGCAGATCGACAACGCTCTCGACGCACTCGCGAATATTGACGCTGTCCTCGTCGAGCAACAGCTTGCCGGCTTCGATTTTCGAGAAATCGAGAATGTCATTGATGACGGCCAGTAACGTTTCGGCTGACTGGTCGATTGTCTCCACGTAGTGCTGCTGATCGCGGTCGAGTCGAGTTCGCGCGAGCAATTCGAGCATTCCGATGACGCCGTTCATCGGCGTCCGGATTTCGTGGCTCATGCGGGCGAGGAATTCGCTCTTGGCCTTGCTGGCCGCCTCGGCCTGCTCCACGGCTCGTGCGCTGGCCGAAAGAGCCTTCTGGAGTTCGGCGTTCGCATCCGTCAGCCGGCTGCTTCGCTCGGCTAACTGGTGCTGATGCTCCTTGAGCACGCGGTCTCGCTCGCCGATCTCGTCGAGCATCTCGTGAAATCCTTTGACCAGCGTGCCGATTTCATCAGTACTGTCATACGTCGAGCGGGCCCGGTAGTCGCCGTTTTCGATCACGTCCTGCGTCACGTGAAGCAGTTCGTTGATCGGTCTCGAGATCAGGAGCTGCATCCGGAGCGACATCAGCAGCGCGACGATGATCGCGACCGCTGTCACGCCGACGATGACCATCAGTGAACGCTGCATGCGCGCCGCAAGCGTCTCGAGACCGGCCCGGACGTGGACGAAACCTAAAACCTTGCCGTCGTAGACGACCGGCTCGATGACGTCGACGTACCTGAATCCGGAATAGACGGTGACCGTGTCCTTAGTCCTGACGGCATCGCTCAACAGCGCCGGATCGAGGGTCGCTTCTTCGTCTGCGTCCTCTTTGAAGTGGCTTGCGAGGTGTTTTCCGTCCCGGTTGTACAGACTCGCGTAACGGTAGGAGGCGTTGCTGGCCAGCGACGATAGCGTCTGCTGTGCGAGCATTTCGTCCTCAAAGGAGATCGCCGCGACGTTGTTGGTACCGATCGCCCGAGCGACGGCGACGAGCTGAGACGAGAAGTCGGATCGGAAGGTATGAATCTGGTTGACGGAAATCAGGACGGACGACAGCGCGACTGCAACAGACGCCGTACCGACGCTGATCAGCAGTAACTTCCTTGTCAAAGACAAATTGGCGAGTCGCAGCACGAAACACTCCCCGCTGCGGCGACTGCCTCGACAAAGGCGTTACGCAGTAGCGGTTATCAAGTTCAGGATTTTTCTTATCCGTGAACCGGATATCGGCCGTGCGGGTGGGAGCTTGAACACAAATTTGTTTCGAGAAGCGGTAGGAAATCGCCGGTCCTGCAGTGCTTCGCGGCGCTTTCGCGATGACTGCTGCGCCTGATCGCCTGTCCCGAACATACGTCACAAAAAAGGCCCGACGATTGCTCGTCGGGCCCTGTTGCGGTACTGCCTTGAAGGTGGCCGGCTTACATCATGCCGCCCATGCCTCCCATTCCGCCCATGTCCGGCATTGCCGGGGCGGCTTCATCTTTCGGCAGATCAGCGATCATCGCTTCCGTCGTCAGCAGCAGTCCGGAGACGGACGCTGCGTTCTGCAGAGCGAACCGCGTGACTTTCGTCGGATCGAGAATACCGGCTTCGATCATGTCGCCGTATTCGCCGGTCGCAGCGTTGTAACCGAAGTTACCTTTGCCTTCCGCGACTGCGTTGAGGACGACACTTGCGTCACCGCCAGCGTTCTTGACGATCTGACGCAGCGGCTCTTCGATCGCACGACGCAGGATGCTGATACCAACATTCTGGTCGTCGTTGTCGCCGGTCAGGTCCTTGATGCCGGCAACCGCGCGAATCAGCGCGACGCCACCACCCGGAACAACGCCTTCTTCGACGGCTGCGCGGGTTGCGTGCAGCGCGTCTTCGACGCGGGCTTTCTTCTCTTTCATTTCGACTTCGGTCGCAGCGCCGACTTTGATCACTGCAACGCCGCCTGACAGCTTGGCGACACGTTCCTGCAGCTTCTCTTTGTCGTAGTCGGATGAAGACTCGGCAATTTCCGCATTGATCTGGTCAACGCGGCCCTTGATGTCTTCAACACGGCCTGCGCCGTCGATGATCGTCGAGTTCTCTTTCGTGATCTGAACTTTCTTCGCTTCGCCGAGATCGTCCAGCGTGGCCTTCTCGAGGGACAGGCCGACTTCTTCCGAGATCACCTGGCCGCCGGTCAGGATCGCGATGTCCTGCAGCATGGCTTTGCGGCGATCACCGAAGCCCGGAGCCTTGACGGCAGCAACTTTAACGATGCCCCGAATGTTGTTGACGACCAACGTAGCAAGAGCCTCGCCCTCAACGTCTTCCGCAATGATGAGCAGAGGACGGCCAGACTTGGCGACGCCTTCGAGCAGCGGCAGCAGATCGCGGATGTTCGAGATCTTCTTGTCGAACAGCAGGATCAGCGGGTTGTCGAGCTCGACAGACTGGCTCTGCTGGTTGTTGATGAAGTAAGGCGACAGGTAGCCGCGGTCGAACTGCATGCCTTCGACGACATCCAGTTCGTTGGCGAGGCCTGAACCTTCTTCAACGGTGATAACGCCTTCCTTGCCGACTTTCTGCATGGCTTCGGAAATGATTTCACCGATTTCGGTGTCCGAGTTCGCAGAAATGCTGCCGACCTGGGCGATAGCTTTCTCGTCTTCGCACGGCTTGGACAGCTCGCGCAGTTCAGCAACGATGCCGGCGGATGCCTTGTCGATGCCGCGCTTCAGGTCCATCGGGTTCATGCCAGCGGCAACAGACTTCAGGCCTTCGCGCAGGATTGCCTGTGCGAGGACAGTTGCCGTGGTGGTTCCGTCACCGGCGACGTCAGACGTCTGGGAAGCAACTTCCTTGACCATCTGTGCGCCCATGTTCTCGAACTTGTCTTCCAGTTCGATTTCCTTGGCAACGGATACACCGTCTTTCGTGACGGTCGGAGCGCCGAAGCTCTTGTCGAGCACGACGTTGCGGCCCTTGGGACCAAGCGTGACTTTGACGGCATTCGCGAGGACGTTGACGCCCGCGAACATCTTCTGCCGTGCGTCGTCTGAGAAACGTACTTCTTTTGCAGACATTGTGTTATTTCCTCTCGATTAGCCTTCGATGACTGCCATGATGTCGTCTTCCTTCATCACGAGCAGTTCTTCGCCTTCTACTTTGACTTCGGTGCCGGCGTACTTGCCGAACAGAACGGTGTCACCCACGTTTACGTCCAGACCACGGACTTCACCGTTCTCCAGAATCTTGCCGTTTCCGGCTGCTACAACTTCTCCCTTGATCGGCTTTTCCGTGGCGGCGTCAGGAATGACGATGCCACCCGGCGTCGTGCGCTCTTCTTCCATGCGCTTGACGATGACCCGATCATGAAGCGGACGAATCTTCATGGTGTTTTGCTCCTGTAACTATTTGATTTGTGAATCAAAACTGTGTGTTCACTGCGACAGGTGTTAGCACTCTGCCGCGAGGAGTGCTAATGATAGCCCCGCCGATGGCGATTTCAAGCCCACAAATGACGCACGAAGCCGAAAACTACGACCTGTGTCGGTGACTTTGCCGTTGCAACACGTAACAATTCCGGGCTTGAAGCGGTCTTACGTAGCCCGCAAAGTGTTTCCTCGAACCCACGGACACCCGTCACGCATGACTGCTCTGCGCCTGCTACTCACCCTGATCCTCTCGACGAGCCTCGCCTGGGCGGACGATCGCCCGAGCCCGCCTGAAGAGGTGTTCCGCTACGCAGTGTTTGACGCGGGCGATGCGCTGGAGATCGACTGGTTCATCGACGACAACGCCTATATGTACAAATCGGCATTCGGCTTTTCGAGCGGCGATTCCTCGATCGTTTTCGGCGACGTCGAATACCCGGCCGGCAAGCTGCACACCGACGATTTCCTCGGCGAGCAGGAGATTTTCCGCGACAGTTTCCTGATTCGTATCCCGTACACGGTCGCCGGCGACAAGCCAGCCAAGCTGCCGGTGACGATCGAAAGCCGCGGCTGCCTCGACTCCGGCTTCTGCTACATGCCCACGACGTGGATCGAGACGGTCGAGCTCAAGGCAGCGAAGGCGAAACTCAGTCTTGAATCATTCTCGTCGACGGCCCAGACCGAGTTTCCCGATCCCGCGGAGGTCTTCTTCCCGGATGTGTATGTCGTGGACGGCGACACGGTCGAAGTCGGCATGCGGATCGAGCCCGGCTACTACGCGTACCGCGACAAGTTCAGCGTTGCGGTTGCAAGCGGCCCTGCCCGCGCCGTCAGCCTCACGCTGCCGGAGGGCAAGCTCAAGACCGACCAGTTCTTCGGTGAGCAGGAAGTCTATTACGACGGCGTCATCGGCACGCTTGAGCTTGCGCGCGGCACGACGGAAGCTGTCGACCTCGACTTCGAACTCACCTACCAGGGCTGCGCCGATGCGGGCCTGTGCTACCTGCCACAAACGGTATCGCTGACCGCTTCGCTGCCGGCCGTCGATGCCATCGCCGATCTGTCGCAGGTTCCTGCGGGCGCCGTCAGTGATCCGCGCGGCGGATCGGCAGCAGGCAACAGCATGGCTGCCGCCCAGTCCGGAGCTGCACCCGTCTCCGAACAAAGCCGACTGGCAAGCGTGATCACGGGCTCAAGCCTGTGGATCGTGATTGCGACCTTCTTCGGCGCCGGCCTCTTGCTTGCGTTTACCCCCTGCGTCCTGCCAATGATTCCGATCCTGTCGGGCATCATCGCGGGCGACGGCGACAATGTGAGCCCCGTTCGCGGTTTCACGCTCGCCTTCAGCTACGTCATGGGCATGGCACTCGTCTACACCGCCGCCGGTATCGTCGCGGCGGCAGCCGGCCTGCAACTGCAGGCGGCGTTCAATGCACCCTGGGTGCTCATTCTTTTTGCAGGACTTTTCGTCGTTCTCGCCATCAGCATGTTTGGCGTCTTCGAATTGCAGATGCCGAGCAGCGTCCAGAGTCGTCTTGCCGCCGCGAGCGGCAACCAGAAAGGCGGCACGCTGACAGGCGCATTCATCATGGGCGCGTTGTCGTCGCTGATCGTGACTGCCTGCGTCGCGCCTCCGCTCGTCGCAACGCTGACCGTCATTGGGCAGACGGGCGACATGTTCCGCGGCGGCACGGCACTGTTTGCGATGAGCCTCGGCATGGGCGCTCCCCTGCTCCTCGTCGGCGCCTCGGCGGGAGAGCTGTTACCGCGCGCCGGCGCGTGGATGGAAAAGGTTAAAGGCGCGTTCGGCTTTATGATGCTCGCGCTCGCCATCTGGATGCTGTCACGCATCCTGCCCGGCGAGGTCACACTGGCGCTCTGGGCGATACTCGTCTTTATGGCCGGCGTCTTTCTGGGTGGCCTGACATCTCTCGGCGTCGACTCGACTGCGGGGCAAAAGCTCGGCAAGGGCTTCGGCGCGCTCGGTCTGATCTACGGCGTCCTGCTGCTCCTCGGTGCACTGACCGGCGGCACGAATCCGCTCGAGCCGCTGAAGAGCGTGAATCTCGGCGGCGGTGTAGCGACGAAGGAAGAACACCTCGAATTCCAGCGTATCAAGACGGTCGACGATCTTGATCGCGAAGTTGCCGCTGCAGCGGCCAGCGGCAAAACTGCGATGCTCGACTTCTACGCGGACTGGTGTGTGTCCTGTAAGGAAATGGAAGCGTTCACCTTCACAGATCCCGACGTTCAGGCCGCGCTTCGTGATACCGTCCTCCTGCAGGCGGATGTGACGAAGAACGATGAGGCCGACCAGGAACTCCTGGCGCGCTTCGGCGTCTTCGGCCCGCCTACCATTATCTTTTTCGGCTCGGACGGACTGCAGCGAAACGGTTACGAAGTCGTCGGCTACATGAAGGCAGAACCGTTTGCCAATCATGTCCGCACGGCCTTCGCCGCACCGCCGCCCGTGACCGCGATGAACCGGACTGACTGACACATGCGCGTAGCACTCATTATTGGAATCTGGATGGTCGCCCTAGTCGGCGGCGTTCTTCTGTACACGGCACAGCAGAAAGCGGACGCGTTTCGCAATGACGCGGCCGCGTCCGAAAGCTCCTCCGCGACGGCGACGGTCGCATTCGAGCTCGCCGATCTCGACGGCAACAAGCGCCCGGTCTCCGACTGGGACGGCAGCTACCGGATCCTGAATTTCTGGGCGACCTGGTGCGCACCCTGCCGCCGGGAGATCCCCCTACTGAAAGAATTCCAGGCGTCAGAGAACGCGGAGGATTTCCAGATCATCGGAATTGCCGTGGACTTTGCTGAAGACGTCGAGCGCTACGCGGAGGCCGCCGAGTTCAACTACCCGATCCTCGTCGGCCAGGAAGATGCGATGGATGTCGCCGAGAGCTCCGGCGTCCCCTTTGTCGGGCTACCGTTCACGATGATCGTCGGCCGCGACGGGACGCTGATCGACACGCACATGGGCGAAATTTTCGCCGAAGATCTTGCCGTGCTGAAAGACACGCTGACAAAGCTCGACACCGGCGAACTCACGCTGGCCGAGGCACGCGAGCTGCTGTAAGTCCCACCTGCCCTCTCGCGCTTGCACTGAAAAAGCGCAGAAAAGTTGCATTCCGACGTCGGGATGGCGTTAAATCGCGGCTATCTTCGGCAATCTGGTCGACAACTGCAGCAAAATGTCCGATTTACTCCTGCTAAACGGGCCCAACCTGAACCTGTTGGGCAGTCGCGAGCCGTCCGTGTACGGCGACACGACCCTTGCGGACATCGAATCGCGCTGCCAGGCCGTCGCGAGTGAGCTCGGCCTCAAACTCGACTGCTTCCAGAGCAACGCCGAACATCTCCTGATCGAGCGCATCCACAAGGCGCGCGAGCAGGAGGTGGATTTCATCCTGTTCAACCCCGGTGCTTTCACGCACACGAGCGTCGCTTTGCGCGACGCCCTGCTCGCGGTCGATGTACCTTTTGTCGAAATTCATTTGAGCAATACGTTCGCCCGCGAAGCGTTCCGCCACGAGAGCTTTTTCAGCGATATCGCCATCGGCAGCATTGTCGGATTCGGCGCTTTCGGCTACGAAATGGCACTGATGGCGGCGCGAACGCATCTCGCCTCAGACTAGGAAATCATGATGGACATTAGAAAAGTAAAAAAACTCATCGAACTCTTGGACGAATCCGGAATCGCGGAAATCGAGATCACGGAAGGCGAGGAATCCGTGCGCATCAGTCGCTACTCGCAGGTGGCACCGGCAGCAGCGCCGGCACCCGCGCCCGCACCGATGGCGGCACCTCAACCAGCGCACGCACCGTCTCCTCAGCTTCGAACAGAATGATATTGTAGAGTGAAT
>CAWUHY010000048.1:0-15366 GCA_963922215.1 uncultured Gammaproteobacteria bacterium
CCCGCGCCCCCCCCCCCCCCCCCGGCGCGCGCCCCCCCCCCCCCGCCCCGCCGGGGTAAGCGCCAAAGGCGCGAATCCATCCCTCTCCCCGACGCACTGTCGGGCACGGTCACGACTCTATCGCGCGCCACGTTGTCACTTCACCTTTACGAGCCACTAAAGATCAATCCGCACCCGACTGGAGCGGCTCTATTTCAATGGGCAGGCGGATTGCCCTCTCCCCCGCGAGCTGTCGGGCTTGATTACGCCCCTATCGCGAACCCCAAAATCTCAATCCGCACCCACCTCCGCAACCCCATCATCCCCAAGAAACCCACCCGACTGCCGCGACCACAAATCCGCATACAGCCCGTCCGCATCGAGCAGCTCGGCGTGCGTACCCGCCTCGACGATCTGGCCCTTGTCCAGCACGACGAGCCGGTCGAGCGAGGCGATCGTCGATAGCCGATGCGCGATGGCGATCACCGTCTTGCCACTCATCAGTTCGAACAGGTTCTCCTGAATCGCCGCTTCGACTTCCGAATCGAGCGCGGACGTCGCTTCGTCCAGGATGAGAATCGGCGCGTCCTTCAGGAAGATCCTGGCAATCGCGATGCGCTGGCGTTGTCCGCCGGACAGTTTGACGCCGCGCTCGCCGACGAAAGCGTCGAGGCCTTTGCGACCGTCCTTGTCCTCAAGTCCTTCGATGAATTCCCAGGCCTTCGCGCGCTTCGCGGCCTGGATGATTTCGTCATCGGAAGCACCCGGCTTCGAGTAGGCAATGTTTTCGCGGACGGAGCGGTGCAGAAGCGACGTGTCCTGGGTGACGACGCCGATCCGGGCACGCAGTGAATCCTGTGTGACGTCGGCGATATCGACGCCGTCGACCAGAATGCGGCCGCTTTCCAGGTCGTAAAAGCGAAGCAGGATGTTCGCGATCGTCGTTTTTCCTGCGCCGGAGCGGCCGACGAGGCCGAGGCGCTCGCCCGGCTGGACCTCGAGACTGAGGCGGTCGATGACGCCCGAATCTTTTCCATAGTGAAACGTCACGTCCTCGAAACGGATTTCGCCGCGTGAAACCGCGAGTATTTCAGCGCCCGGTCGATCCACGACGCTCTGGCGTTTCGCCATCATTTCCATGCCGTCGTGCACCACGCCGATGCTCTCGAACAGGCCCGCCATCTCCCACATGATCCACTGCGACATCCCGTTCAGGCGCAGTGCCAGCGCGATCGCGACTGCGATGGCGCCGACGGAGACGAGTGAGCCGAGCCAGAGCCAGATCGACAGCGCCGCGATCAGGAACACCACGACCACATTGTTGAAGTAGACGCAAAACTCCATCTTCGTGACCAGTCGCATCTGTCCGTGAACGGTGGTCAGGAATCTCTGCATGCCGTCGCGGGCGTAAGACGCTTCGCGGCCTGCGTGAGAAAACAGCTTCACCGTATTGATGTTCGTGTAGCTGTCGACGATGCGCCCGGTCATCATCGAGCGCGCATCGGCCTGCGCGCGGCTGACGACAGCGAGCTTGGGAACAAAATAACTGACAACTGCAACGTAGATCGCAAGCCACAGAACTAGCGGAATCGCCAGACGCAGGTCCGAGTTCGCCACCATCACGACGACCGACACAAAGTAGATGACGATGTAAACCAGCACATCGGCAACCTTCATCACGACTTCGCGGATCGCGAGCGAGGTTTGCATGACCCGCGTTGCGACGCGTCCGGCAAATTCGTCGGCAAAAAAGGTCATGCTTTGCTTGAGCAGGTGACGGTGCATCTGCCAGCGCGCAATCATCGGGTAGTTGCCGAGCAAAGTCTGATGAACGACCAGTGAATGCAACAGGACGGCGAGCGGAAGCGCCAGGAGCAGGAAAGCGCCCATCAGCCAGAGCAGGCGACCTTCGCGCTCGAGAAACCCGACTCTTTCAGCGTTGGCAAGCCAGTCGACAATCGATCCCAGGAAGCCGAAGAGCACCACTTCGCCGATCGCGACGAACGCAGTCAGTACAGACATTGCAGCGATCCAGCCTGCAACCGGTCTCGTGTACGTCCAGCAGAATGCCGCAAGCGTGCGCGGCGGAACTGACGGTTCCTGCTCCGGGTAGGGATTCACTCTGGATTCAAAAAAACCAAACACTGTTATTGCTCCGTTGCGGCGATCAATATCCGTGGGAGGCAGTGCGCATGCAAGCCATTTGTTTGGGCGTGCAGCCGAGGAGCCGAAGCAGAGGTTTCGGTCTGCAACAGGAGTTTTATTCGCGGCTCGGCTGCGAACCGCCAGGCCTGGCCTATCGACGCAGCTCGTTCACGCCCTTGTCGCCGGCGATGATCAGTATGTCGGCAGGGCGGTGTGCGAACAGGCCAACGGTGACAATGCCGGGGATCTGGTTAAAGCGCGTTTCCATCTCGAGCGGATTCGCGATTTCGAGGCCGTCCACGTCAAGGATGTGATTACCATTGTCGGTCAAAAAGCCTTCCCGCCAGACCGGCCGGCAGCGCAGTTTCAGGAATTGTCTTGAAACGAAATCCTGTGCCATCGGCAGGACTTCGACCGGCAGCGGGAACTTGCCGAGCATGCCCACGAGTTTCGAATCATCAACGATGCAGACGAAACGGCGGGAGGCGCCGGCGATGACCTTTTCGCGGGTGAGTGCTCCGCCGCCGCCCTTGATGAGCTGCAGACGCTTGTTCGTCTCGTCCGCACCGTCGATGTAGACGTCGAGGTCGCCGGCTTCGTTCAGTGTCGAGACCGTGAAGCCGTTTTTCTCGAGGCGTTGCGTCGAGGTTTTCGAGCTGGAAACAACGACATCAATACGGTCCTTGACCGTGGGCAACAAATCGATGAGGTGGTTGACCGTGCTGCCTGTGCCGACACCGAGTCGCGAGCCCGGCTTGATGTACTCGAGGGACGCCTCGGCGGCGCTACGCTTGTTGTCTTCTGAACTCATCGATCTCTCTGTCGGGGCGGGCAAAAGAGGGGTTCCCGACCATTTCGTCGCGAAATATAACCAAAAGCGATGGTGTCGTCCAAGAAATCCTGCGAAATCTGAGACTTACGTCGCTTCCCAAATAAAAAGAGCCCGCAAAAGCGGGCTCTCGGTGTCTCTGGGGAAAAAGACCCAGACGAATTTACTTCTTCTTGCGGGACGCTTTCTTCTTCGTCTTCCGCTTGGTCACCTTCTTTTTGGCCTTCTTCCGTGAAACTTTTTTCTTGGCCTTTTTCCTGGTGACTTTCTTTTTAGAGGCTTTTTTCTTTGCCTTCTTTTTAGCAGCTTTCTTTTTCGCCTTCTTCTTGGCTACTTTTTTCTTAGCTGCCTTCTTTTTCGTCTTTTTCTTAGCGGTTTTTTTCTTCGCCGCTTTTTTCTTGGTCTTCTTCTTAGCTACCTTCTTCTTGGCAGCTTTCTTCTTAGTTGCTTTTTTCTTGGTCTTTTTCTTGGCGACCTTTCTCTTAGCAACTTTCTTCTTCGATGCTTTCTTCTTCGCTACTTTTCTCTTCGTAGCCGGTTTCTTTGCAACCTTCTTCTTCGCGACTTTGCGCTTAGAAGCCTTCTTGCGTGACTTCTTCTTTGTAGCCATGGTTTTCTCCGTGTCGGGTACCCGCAGCTGAGTATATACATAACAAGTCAAAAATCCAGCAAGTCACTGATGCGCTGAAACAATTTACTTTTTATGTGACGAGCGTCACTTTGCGTTGCAGCTTCGCGAATCAATTCTAAAAAAATTAACCGGCGAAACGGGCAATCAATTTTTGAATATCGGGCGGCCTGCTCGTCACGAAAAATTGAGTTCCGATTCGGCGTTCATCGCTTCGAAAAGGAAGGCGAGACGTAGCGTTATCGAGAAACACGCGTCACAGAAAATTGCGCGAAACCCTGCATATATAGTGTTTCAGCGTTTCCCCGTTTTCTCACTGATGATTGTGCAAAGTGGTATATCCCACGGATTTGTCGGAATTTTTTTTACGCGTTGGCACGAGTAGGCGAGGCCGACAAGTTTTGGTTTGCGAAATGCATTGCGCGTTTTCATAAACGCAAAACACCTGTCGTAATAACCGCCCCCCATACCGATCCTGTTTCCGATTTCGTCAAATGCTGCGAGAGGGACGAGAACAACATCGAGTTTCTCCGCGGATACAAATTCGCCGTCGACAGGTTCGGCGATGCCGTAACGCTTTCGTGAGAGAACGGATTCGGGCTTCAACTGACGGAATTGAATGCCTGAATTTTTTTCGAGAACTGGAACGAAAACATCCTTCTTTGCGCGCCAACTGCGCAAAATGATTTCGCTCGTTTGAACTTCGTCTCGCATCGACAGGTAAATGCCAATCGAGCGGCTGCGATAAAACCAACGGGAATGAATGAAGCGGATGGCGATCTTTCTCGAGAAATACTGACGTTCGGCAGTTGAGAGCTTGCGCCTGCGTGTCAGTGCTTCACGCCGTAGCTCAGACTGGTCGTGCTCGGACATGAGTCACGCCTTTGGGGAAGGGGGAAGACGCTCCCCGCCTGTGCCGTTACGAACCGTCGCTCTCGAACCGGAGCAACAAGTGGGGTCAGCCGTGACAACAACAGGCTTACCGACGAATCGGCCCTGCTCAAATGTTGCCGACAGAACACGACCCCGATGTAAAAAGTTAGGGTCGAAAGGTATCCAGGTTCGTATCGAACACCGCAGGGAGCGCCAATCTTGTGCGATCGCGTCGCGCGTCTTACAGGTCGAGCTGCCGGGAATCACCCAGAACGCTCTCGACGCGATCAGAAATCAGTTTCAAACGGTCGCTCACATCACCTTCCAGCACCTTGTCCCGCGCTTCTGCCTGCCGCAGATCGTTCGCGAGATTCAATGCTGCCATGACTGCGATTCGGTCGAGCCCGACAATGCCGGCGCTGTCCCGAATTTCACGCATCTTCTTGTTGAGGATCTCCGCTGAATCCAGGAGGTCCGTCCGCTCGTTGATTGGGCACGCAACCTGGTATTCCTTATCGAGAATTCGAACACTCACTTGCGTGTACTGTTCACTCATGATCAGGATCCCTGTTCCATTGCCTTCAGTCGGCCAATCATCGCTTCGACGCGTGCGCGTACCTGCTCATTTTTCTGTAACAGGCTCGCGCGTTCCGAGGTAAGGACATCCTGCCGCTGTTTCAAGGACTTGTTTTCGTCCTGCAGGTTGTCGCAGACCCGCACGAGCGCATCGACCCGCTGTTCCAGGCGCTTGAGCTCCGCTTCGAAAGTTGCATTGATATCGTCAGCCATGACGCCAATATAGTCCTCGCCAGATAGGGAATCAATCGACGCGCGCGAGGAAATCCCGCCCTGTCCAGCGCCGCTGCGGCGTGGGACAATGCGCGACTCTTGAAAGTGACTTGGGAACCGGAGTGGACACGACGCCGGACTATGATGACCTCGACGATGCGCTCCGGCGATGCGGATCGAGCTACGATGCCGCACAGTCGCACGGGCTGCTGGCCAGCCGCCTGGCTGTGACGGGCAGGGACGGCGGCTACGACTGGATCGCCTATGTCCTCGATGGCACGGACCCGTCGAACGCATTACGTAAAGAATGCGAGACGATGCTTATTGCGATGCTCGAGCGCACGGACAAATCACTCACTGAACGGCAGTCTGAGTTCGCTCCACTGCTGCCCGACGACGCTATAGAACTCGACGCACGCGCCGAAGCACTGGGGCGCTGGTGTGAGGGCTACCTGCACGGGCTGGTTTCCGTGCAGCACAGCAATGCCCTGAAGAAACGACTGGCGGAGGAGCCGATTGCGGACATTATTAAGGACATGCTGCAAATCACGCGCGCAACGGCCGGCGAAGAAGCAGAGGACGAAGCGACAGAAGATGCCTACGTGGAGCTCGTCGAATACCTGCGTGTTGCCGCACAGCTCGTTTACGAAGAGCTCGCAGAATTTCGCAAGCCGCCACCAACACAAGCTGTGCACTGACCTGACATGAACTCGACTGAATTTTCACGGCGGCGGCGCCAGCTCATGCGCATGATGGAAAGCGACGGCATTGCGATCCTGCCGTCGGCGCCAGTCCGGCTGCGCAACCGGGACGTCGATCATCCCTACCGCCAGGACAGCGATTTCTACTACCTGACCGGATTCGAGGAACCGGAGTCTGTCGCGGTCCTGATTCCCGGCCGCGGAGACGGCGAATTCATCCTGTTCTGCCGCGAGAAAGACGCTAAGAAAGAATTGTGGGACGGATATCGCGCGGGACAGGAGGGTGCGATAAGCGACTACGGCGCGGACGACGCCTTTCCGATTGACGACATCGACGAGATTTTGCCCGGCCTGATGGAGTCCTGTTCGCGCGTCTATTACGCGATGGGCTTCAACCCGGACTTCGACGCACACGTTGCCGACTGGGTTAATTCGCTGCGCTCGCGCGGTTCGAAGGGCGTTCACGCACCGCAGGAATTTATTGCGCTGGATCACCTGCTGCACGACATGCGCCTGTACAAGAGCCGCGCCGAAATTTCGGTCATGCGGAAGTCGGCGAAGATCGCGGCCGCTGCGCATAAACGAGCAATGCGAGCGACGCGCCCGGGCATGTACGAGTACGAAGTGGAGGCGGAGTTTGCTCACGAATTTCGCCGCAACGGCGCAACGCTGTCCTACAACCCGATCGTCGGCGGCGGCATCAATGCCTGCACGCTGCACTACGTGGCGAACAACTGCGTCTTGAAAGACGGCGACCTGCTGCTGATCGATGCGGGCTGCGAGCTCGATTACTACGCGTCCGACATCACGCGCACGTTTCCCGTGAACGGTAAATTCTCGCCGGAGCAGCGGGCGATCTACGACATCGTGCTCGAAGCGCAACTCGCGGCGATCGACAAGATACGGCGCAACAACCACTGGAACGAACCTCACGATGCGGCCGTCAAGGTCATTACGAAAGGGCTGAAAAAACTGGGCATCCTCGACGGCAGCCTGCCGAAGCTCATCAAGGACGGCGCCTACCAGGAGTTCTTCATGCACAAGACAGGACACTGGCTGGGCATGGATGTGCACGACGTCGGCGACTACATGGTCGGCGACGAGTGGCGGCTGCTGGAGCCGGGCATGGTGATGACCGTGGAGCCCGGGATCTATCTGCCAAACAGTCGGCGCCTGCCGGCCAAGTGGCGCGGCATCGGCGTGCGCATCGAGGACGATGTCGCCGTGACGAACAAGGGGCCGGACGTGCTCAGCAAAAACCTGATCAAGGACCCGGACGCGATCGAGGCATGGATGCAGCAGTGACGACGGACTACGACATCATCATTGGCGGTGGCGGCATGGTCGGGACCTGCCTCGCACTCGCGCTGGAACCGCTCGGCCTGCGAGTCGCGATCGTCGAACCGATCGAACGCGCGAGTGCTGAGCAGCCGAGTTTCGACGAGCGTTCCACCGCGCTTTCGCGCAGTACCCAACGCATGTTCGATGCGATGGGTCTGTGGCAGGACGTGCGGCGCGCGTCGACACCGATTCGAAAAATTCACGTCTCGGAGCGCGGCCAGTTCGGGTTCGCGAGAATCGACGCCGAGGAGCAGCAGGTCGAAGCGCTGGGTCACGTCGTGATCAATCGAGTGCTCGGCGGGGTCTTGAGTGATGCGCTGAAGGACGCGCAGCACGTTGCGGTGCTCTGTCCGGAAAAGATCGTGTCAATCGATCCTGATACCAATTCGATCTCGGTCGGACTCGAAAGCGGCGATACCTTGACCGCCAGATTGCTGGTCGCCGCCGACGGTGCACGATCGTCGATCCGCGAGCTCGCCGGAATTGCCGTGGACTTCAAGGACTACGGGCAAACGGCGATCATCGGTAACCTGCGTACAGAGATAGCCAACGATGGTGTCGCCTACGAGCGCTTCACCGAGAACGGTCCGATTGCGATGCTGCCCGTTGCCGACGAGCGCACCGCGTTCGTGTGGGTCGCGAAGACCAGGCAGGCGACAGAATTGCTCGAGCTGTCCGACGACGCCTTTACGGGGCGCTTGCTAGAGGAATTCGGAACCCGGCTTGGCGGCTTTTCCCGCATCGGCAAACGCTCGGCCTATCCGCTGACCTTGTCCAAGGCCAGCCGGCTGACGGCGCCGCGTACCGTGCTCGTCGGCAACGCTGCCCACGGCCTGCATCCCGTCGCGGCGCAGGGTTTTAATCTGGGCTTGCGCGACGTCGCAGCGCTGTGCGATTCGATCGCGGAAGACTTCGACTCCGTCCCGTTGATGCTCGAAAGCTATGCGGCGTGGCGCGAGCAGGACCAGAAAACACTGGTCGGCATTACCGACGGACTCGTCCGGCTGTTCGGTTCCGAGAATGGCTTCGTCCGTGTCGGGCGCAATATCGGGATGCTCGGTTTCGACCTGGTTCCCGGCATCCGCTCGCGCTTCGCGAAGCACATGATGGGCCTGAACGGGCGACTGCCGCGGCTGTCGCGTGGCGTTCCGCTGTCGGGGCCGGTCGCGTGACACAGCGCGTCTTGATCGTCGGTGCGGGCGTCGTGGGTCTCGCGCTCGCGTCGCTCCTGAAGAAGCAGGCCCCGGCCGCCGACGTGCGTGTCATCGACAAGGCAAACAGGATCGCGCCGGAATCCGACGAACTCGACCTGCGTGTGTCCGCGATCGCAAACGCATCGCTCGCCGCGCTCGAATCAGTCTGGCCATCCATTCCCGCAGATCGCCAGTGCGCCTACGAATCGATGTGCGTGTGGGACGCGGAAGACGCCTTCGACAGCCCGAACGCCGTGACGTTTCGTGCTGACGAATTTGCCGTGCCAGCGCTCGGCGTCATCGTCGAGAATCTTGCCCTGCAACGTGCACTCGCGGATGCGGTTCGCGATGCCGGAGTGAAGGTGTCCTTCGACACGACGATCGAAACGCTGCGGCGCGACGACGGTCAATGGCAAATCGAATTCGAGGGCGGCGGCAACGGTGAGGCGGAGCTGATCGTCGCCGCGGACGGCGCACGTTCTCCGTTACGCGAGCTGCTCGACATCGAAACCCGCGCAACCGACTACCGGCAAACCGCGATCGTCACGCATCTCAAGCCGGAGCTGCCGCACCGCCGAACGGCCTGGCAGCGTTTTCTGCCGGGCGGGCCGCTGGCCTTATTACCCCTGGCGGACGGTCGCGTCTCGACCGTCTGGTCGGTCCCGGATGATGACGCGAAGACTTTGCGCGACCTGTCCGCGGAGCAGCTCGGCGAACGCATCACCGAGGCGAGCGACAGAACGCTGGGCAAGCTCGTAGTCTCGGGACCGGTTGGCAGCTTCCCGCTGCATGCACACCATGCCGAAACCTATGTCCGGCCCGGCGCGGTCCTGATCGGGGATGCAGCACACGCGATACACCCGATGGCTGGGCAGGGTGCAAATCTCGGAATCCAGGATGCGGTCGCGCTGGCGTATCACCTGTCTCGTCAGATCTCCGCCAGCGGACATCCGGGCGAGCCGCGTGTCCTCAAGCGTTACGAGCGCGAGCGTCGCGAGGCGAACGCCGTCATGCTGAACGGGCTCAGCGCCTTGAATCGGCTTTTTCGGGAACGTTCGCCCGTCGTTAGCGGAGCGCGACGTGCCGGCATGCGCCTGTTCAACAATAGCGGACCGATTCGCGAACGCATCGTCCAGACCGCGTTCGGCGATCTCAGTCGTCCGCTGCGCTAGTCGTCTGCAGCGCTAGTCGAACGCAGCTTCCGCGTCAGCCAGCGATCCATCCGGACCTCGAGCAGATCGAGGGGGAGGGCGCCGGCGCCCAGCAACTCATCGTGGAAGGCACGGATGTCGAAGCGCTTGCCCAGCGTCTGCTCGGCCGTATCGCGCAGCTCCTGGATCTTCAGCTGGCCGACCTTGTAGGCGAGTGCCTGTCCCGGGTTTCCGATGTAGCGATCGATCTCGTTGACGATGTCGTGTTCCGTTTTTGCAGCGTTGCGGCGGAAGAAGTCGATCGCCTGTTCGCGAGTCCAGCCTTTGTGATGCAGGCCCGTGTCGACGACGAGCCGCACGGCGCGCCACATGTCGTAGGTGAGCTGGCCGAACCGTGAGTACGGGTCCTTATACAGGCCAAGTTCGTAGCCCAGCGATTCGCTGTAGAGTCCCCAGCCCTCGACGAAGGCGGTGATAAACGTGAAACGCCGAAAGTTTGGCATCTCGCCTAACTCCTGCTGCAACGCAATCTGCAAATGGTGGCCGGGCATTGCTTCGTGCACCGACAGCACTTCGATCTCGTAGATCGGGCGCGCTTCGGGCTTGTACAGGTTGACCCAGTAGGTGCCGGCGCGAGTGCCGTCCGAAGCCGGCGCGCTGTAGTAGGCCGTCGTCGTGTCCGGCGCGATCGCATCCGGAATCGGTTTGACGCCGTACGGCATCCGCGGAAGCTTGCCGAACAGACGCACGAGCTCCGGATCGATGCGCTTCGAGGTTGCGAGATACGCGGTGTAAAGGTCGTCGGGATCGTCGTAGTAAAACTGCGGATCGGTGCGCAGGGATGTCAGGAAGGCGTCGAAGTCGCCGTCAAAACCGACCTCCTCGATGATGTCCTGCATCGCGTCCCGGATGCGTCGGACTTCCGACAGCCCGAGCCTGTGAATCTCATCCGGAGTCATGGATGTCGTCGTGAAATCCCGCGTGAGCTGCGCGTACCACTCGCTACCCTGCGGCAAAGACGAGAGTCCGACGCTTTCGCGAGCCGCGGGCAAGTAGGTCTCGTTCATGTAGCGCGCGAGTTTGCGATAGGCGGGAATCACGCGCTGCTTGATGGCCGCTCGCGCGTCGCGTTGCAGCGTCTCTTTGCCCGCAATGGAATCCGGCATGTCCGCAAAGACTTTGTAGAACGGACTGTCTTCGGGATCGTCGACAAGCTGTTTGTCGATCTGCGCCGGGATGCGCTGCATCAGCACCGCCGGCGATGTCAGGCCGCGATCGATGCCCGCGTCGGCGGCGCTGATCGTCTGGTCAACGACTTCTCCCACCTTGTTCATGCGGGCAAGCCAGTCTTCGTAATCTTCGGCGGAGTCGAAGGACAGCAGGTTGGCAAGCGACTCCAGGTTTTGGACGCCGCCGCGGTGACTGAAGGGCATCAGGTCGCCGCCGTACTTGTAGAGATCGGCTTGGCGCGTGAGCTCGCGGCGAAACAATTCGTAATTGAGCTGCGCGTCCGGCGACAGGTCCCCACGTGGAATCGCATACAGGCGTTTTAGAAACTCGCGGCGGGCCTCTTGCCGAGCTGCCGCGGCTGCGCGGCTGCGGTCGGACCAGTCTCGCGAATAGCGCTTGTCACCGAGGCGGGACGCCTGCTCGGGATCGGTCGCGAGCTTCCACTCCCAGTGATCGTCGAGAAGCGCAGCAAGATCGTCATCCGGGGCGGCGACGGCGACGGGAAGCAGAAAAAAACTGACCAGAATGGTGCAAAGACGGAGTACCGGCATGAGACTGTTCCTAATACGGCTGCAAGCATTCTGGTAGCTACACAATATTGTGGCAACCGCAGGGTCCATTGGCTATCATCGCGGCTTGATTGACAGGGTTCGCGGAAGAGATTCCGTCTCGACGGAACGCCGAAGGCGCAACACGCTCGGAAACGCTCAGGCAAAAGGACCGCGAACGCTAATCAGCTCTGGAGAGTGGTCTAGGAAAGGCCCACCGAAGGGGAACGCGGGATCTTCCCGCCGATCTCTCAGGTTCTCGAGGACAGAGGGGCGGCCGACAGCAGTGTCGGCCGCCTTTTTTTTACGGTCCGGAGTCCGAATGGGTAAGCAAACACCGCTGTACGCCGCACACTGTGATGCCGGCGCAAAGATCGTCGACTTTGGCGGCTGGGATATGCCGCTGCACTACGGGTCGCAGAAGGACGAGCACCATGCGGTTCGTTCATCGGCCGGCGTGTTCGACGTGTCGCACATGACCGTTGTCGACCTCGCGGGCTCCGACAGCCAGCGTTATCTCCGCCGACTGCTCGCCAACGACGTCGCGCGCCTGCAGATGCCGGGCCGTGCGCTGTACAGCTGCATGCTCAACGAAGACGGCGGGGTCATCGACGATCTCATCGTCTACTGGCTCGGTGAGGATCGCTATCGCATGGTCGTCAATGCATCGACGCGCGAGAAAGACCTCGACTGGATGCAGAAGCAGTCTGCGGAGTTCGATGTTGCGCTCGACGAGCGGGACGAGCTTGCGATGATCGCAGTGCAGGGACCGGATGCCCGAGATCTCGCGGCGAAAGTCCTTGGAGACAGCGAACAATGTCTGGCGCTGAAACCCTTTTCCGCTATCCAGCTTGGCGATTTTTTCGTCGCGCGAACGGGATACACCGGCGAGGACGGCTTCGAAATCATCGGCGACCCGAATGCGATTCTTGGTCTCTGGAATGCGCTCCTCGCTGCTGGTGTGCAGCCGGCGGGCCTCGGCGCTCGTGATACGCTGCGCCTGGAAGCCGCGATGAACCTGTACGGCAACGACATGGACGAAACGGTGTCGCCGCTGGAGGCTGGCCTCACCTGGACCGTCGCCATGGAGCCCGCGGATCGCGATTTCATCGGCCGCGCGGCACTCGAGGCGCACACCCGGCCACACCGGCGCTTCGTCGGCCTGTTGCTGGAAGGCAAGGGAGTGCTGCGTACCCACCAGCGCGTGGTCGTCGAAGGCAACGGCGAGGGCGAGATAACGTCCGGCGGATTTTCGCCAACGCTTAACCGCTCGATCGCGCTCGCCCGCCTGCCGGCCGGTAACGAAGACACGGCGGCCGTGGATATCCGCGGCCGGATGCAGCCGGTACGCATCGTGAAACCGCCGTTCGTCCGCAACGGCTCTGTCAAAATAGACCTTTAGAACAACAAGCGAACGATTGATCCGCACGGCCCGAGGAGTAGACCCATGAACGAATTGCCCGGCGATTTGATGTACACAGAAGAACACGAGTGGCTGCGCCGCGAAGACGATGGCACTGTCACGATCGGCATTACCGACCACGCCCAGCAGGCGCTTGGTGACCTGGTTTATGTGGAACTGCCCGAACTCGACCAGGAAGTCGAAGCGGGTGGTGACATGGCGGTCGTCGAGTCGGTCAAGGCGGCCTCCGACGTCTACGCGCCGATTTCCGGCACCGTCGTCGCGATTAACGAAGAACTCTCCGACGACCCGGAGAAGATTAACAGTGATCCCTACGGCGACGGCTGGATCGTCCGCCTCAAGGGCGACGAGATGGACGGCGAGCTGATGACGCCGGACGACTACCAGACGTTTCTCGACGAATTGGAAGACTGAACATGCCGTTTATCCCACACACGGACAAGGACACGAAGGCGATGCTCGACGCAATCGGCGTCGACAGCATCGAAGACCTGTTCGATGAAATTCCGGAAGAGCTGAAGATTGATGCGCTGCACGGCGTGCCCGACGGCCTCAACGAAATGCAGATCACGCGCCTGATGCATGAACGTGCCGCGAAAGATGGAGCACCAATGTGCTTCATCGGGGCCGGCAGCTATGAGCATCATATTCCGGCGGCGGTGTGGGAAGTGACAACCCGCGGTGAGTTTTACAGTGCATACACGCCCTACCAGGCGGAGGCGAGCCAGGGCACGCTGCAAACGATCTACGAATACCAGACGATGATTACGTCCCTGACCGGTCACGACGTCAGCAACGCCTCGCTCTACGACGGCGCGTCGGCGCTGGCAGAAGCCGCCCTGATGGCAGTGCGTCACAACCGCAAGGTCAAGACCGGCGACATCCTGCTCGCGCCCGGGGTCAACCCGACATACCGGAAGGTGGCAACGGCAATCGCCGGACGCCAGGGCCTGCATTTCGACTACCTGCCGATGGACGACAAGACGGGGCAGCTCGACTTCGACGCGCTGGACGACAATGCAAACCCCGTCGCCGTCGTGATTCAGCAGCCGACGTTTATTGGAACGCTGGAAGAAGTCGATCGTCTCACCGACTGGGCGCACGCGCGTAATGCGCTCGTCATCGCGGTCGTCAATCCGACTTCGCTTGCACTGCTGAAGGCGCCGGGTAAATGGGGTGCGGAAGGCGCAGACATCGCGATCGGCGAGGGTCAGCCGCTTGGCGTGCCGATGTCGTCCGGAGGCCCTTACTTCGGCTTTATGACCTGCAAGCAGCCGCTCGTCCGGCAGATGCCGGGTCGCATTGTCGGCAAGACGACCGACCTCGACGGCAACACCGGATACGCACTGACGCTGCAGGCGCGCGAGCAACATATCCGGCGCACGAAGGCCACGTCCAACATCTGTACGAACCAGGGACTGATGGTCACGGCCGCGACGATCTATATGTCGCTGCTCGGCTACGAAGGTCTGCGCCGTGTCGCGACGGCATCGCTTGCGAACACGACGAAGCTTATCGAGCAACTGACGAGCATTCCCGGCGTCGAACGTGCGTTCGATGCACCGCATTTCCACGAGGTGGCCTTGCGATTCGATCGTCCCGTTGCGCCGATCCTCGATGCACTGGCGGAGCAGGACATTCTCGGCGGTTACGACCTCGGGAAAGACTATCCCGATCTCGGGCATCTCCTGCTCGTGTGTGCGACCGAAACGAAAACCGACGCCGACCTCAAAGCGTACGTGGATGCGCTGCGGGACCTTCTCACCCGTTCCAACGCGAAGAGTGCCTGAGCCATGCCGTCCATACGCTACGATGACAAGAGCTACCAGATTTACGGCGATCTGCCGAACGTTGGCTCAAGCGGGCCGGACATCCGTCTCGTGAATACCGACCTCAACGACGTGTCTCTGGCCAATTTCTCCGGCAAGCGAAAAATTCTCAACATCGTGATCAGTATCGATGTCGAGACCTGCGCCAAGTCAGTTGTCGAATTCTCCCGGCTGGCTGCCGAGCACGAGGATATCGCTGTCCTGACCGTCTCCTACGACCTGCCGTTCGCGCATCGTCGTCTCGCCGAAGCAGAGAACGTCGAGAACGTTCACGGACTGTCGGCGATTCGGCATGCGGGTTTCGGTGAGAACTACGGCGTCATGATTACCGAGGGGCCTCTCGCCGGAATGTATGCGCGGGCCGTTGTCGTGCTCGACGAGAACAACACGGTCGTCCACAACGAATTGATCGAAGACGTCACCAAGCTGCCGGACTACGCCGCCGCATTCAGCGCGCTGGGCGTGGACGTCGACTGAGGGATATTTAAATGACGCAAGCAACCGAAAAAACGATTTTTGAGAAGTCCTGCGAAGGACGCTGGGCCACCGTCCAGGCTCCGGATCCCGCAGAGACGCCCGGCATCCCTGAAGCGCTGCTGCGCGATGACGTCCCGCTGCTGCCGGAGGCATCCGAGCTGCAGACGGTGCGGCACTACACGCGACTTTCGCAGAAGAACTTCTCGATCGACACGAACTTTTATCCGCTC
>CAWUHY010000049.1:0-15080 GCA_963922215.1 uncultured Gammaproteobacteria bacterium
CAGAACCGTTGAGCGCGAGGCGCGACGTGCGCTGCAGCCGCTCGGGTACTACGACCCGGAACTAACGACCGAACTCGACATGTCCGGCGAATGCTGGAGCGCGACGCTCGACGTCAACCCCGGCGAGCCTGTCCGACTGCGGGAGGTCGACGTGGCCGTCTCCGGAGAAGGGCGCGACGACGCAGCTTTCGAGGAGTTGCTCGCCGGCTCGAGGCTGAAGGCCGGCAATCGCCTTTTGCATGAGCACTACACGACGCTCAAGCAAAACCTGCAAACGCTGTCTGCCGACCGCGGTTACGTCGAGGCGAAATTTACCGAAAGTAAGCTGGACATCTATCCGGACGATCTCGCGGCGGACGTCTCCCTCCGTGTCGAAACCGGTCCGCGTTACCGCGTTGGTCAAATCCGGCAGGAGCAGGATTTCCTGAATCCGGACATTGTCTCTGCATATCTCGATCTCGAGAGCGGCGCCTACTACAACAGCCAGGATCTCACGCGCGCCTACCGCGATTTGTCGGACAGCGCGTACTTCGGTCGCATCGACGTCGTTCCGGATTTCGACGCCGCAGAGGATCAGCGAATTCCGATTCGAGTGTTTCTCGAACCGGGAAATCGCACGGAGTACACGATCGGTGTTGGCGTGTCGACGGATACGGGTCCGCGACTCAAAGCCGGTTTCCGAAATAATCGAATCAACAGGCGTGGCCACCGGTTGTTTTCAGACCTGAGCCTGTCTGAGGTCCTGCAAGGCATGTCCGCCGAATACCGGATCCCGCTCGACGACCCGCGCCGCGAATGGTTCAGCATCACCGGCGCACTGTCGGCGGAGGACAACGATACGTTCAACACGGAGTCGCAGTCGGTCGGCGTGCGCTGGTCCAAGGCGATGAGCGACACGTTGCTTCGTACCTACGCCATCGATTTCGAAAACGAATCCTATAACGTCGGATCACGAGTCGACACGACGCGCGGCCTAGTGCCCAGCCTGATCCTCGATCACAAGAAAGCCGACCGCGAGGTTTTCCCGAGCCGCGGGCGTCGCATTGTCGTCGAGTTTCGCGGCACCGGTAAAGCAATTGGGTCGACTTTCGACATGCTGCAGACTGTTGTGTCTGCGCGCGTCATTCGCAGCATGGGCGAAAATAATCGCTGGATCGCCCGCCTGAAATTCGGCTACACGGAAACCAGCGACTTCTCGCGTTTGCCGCCGAAACGTCGTTTCTTCGCAGGCGGTGACGAGTCGATTCGCGGTTTCGACTACGAATCGATCGGTCCGAAGGACGCGGACGGAAACGTGATCGGGGGCAAGAACCTGCTCGTTGGCAGTATCGAGTACGAGCGACGCATCAAGGGAAATTTTTACGGTGCAGTCTTCGTCGATGCCGGCAACGCATTTAACGGCAGTAGCATGGAAGCTGAAGTCGGCGCCGGCCTCGGGGTCAAATGGCGCTCTCCGATCGGCCCGGTTCGCTTCTACGTTGGTGCGCCGGTGTCGGATAGTGAGAAGAGTCCGCGTATTCACTTGCGGCTGGGAGCCGACCTGTGAGCCGGCTAAAAAAGGTCCTCCTCGGAATCACGGTTTTCCTTGCGTTGATCACCGTCGCAATCTGGTGGCTGCTGTCGACTGACAGCGGCACGCGTTTCCTTTTTGCACGAGCCAGCGGCTATCTACCTTCGGCGCTGTCGGTTGGTGAAATATCGGGCAGCCTGCGCGGCGGACTCCTCGCCAGCGACGTGCGTTGGGAGCAGCCCGGAACAAGTGTTTCGATCCGGTCGCTCTTCGTCGACATCAGTCTTCGTGAACTGGTCAACGAACGCATCGCGATTGAAGCACTCGAACTCGACTCGGTGAGCGTCGTGACACGCCCTGTTGAGCAAACCGAACCATCAGAACCGACACCCATCGACATCGAGCTGCCGGTTGGCATCGAGCTACGGCAATCGTCTTTTCGCGATCTCGCTCTGGACATCAACGGCTTCGAGCGCCGGATCAATGCGATCGGCATCAAGGCAAGAATGCAGGGCGCTGACCTCAATATTCGGGAGATTGCCTTCGACAGCAGCTGGCTCGACTTCGCGGGTCGTGGATCGATCCGCCTGAAAGACAGCCTGCCGATGCGCGCCGTCCTCGACTGGCAATACTACGAAGTCGCAGACTGGCCGCTTGCAGGCAAGCTTGAAGTGGGCGGCACGGTGTCCGAATTCGCCCTGGACCACGAACTGCAACAGCCGTTCGAGGTGATAACGTCGGGTGACGTAGCACTTGCAGCCGAAGCGGTCAGGATCGAACTCGAGAATCGATGGTCACGTATCGAACTCGACGACTACGGCGTCGCGACGCGCGACGGCAGCCTCAATCTCTCCGGCACCCCGGACGCACTCGACGTCGTGCTCGACGCTTATGTGACGTATAGGGATATCCCTGAAGCGCGGCTCCAGGCGAACAGCCGCGTGACGCCGACGACGGCTGAGGCGCTGGAGCTCTCAGCCCGGAATGACTGGGGCAGCGCCACGATTGACGGCAACCTCAACTGGGCGAATAACCTGTTGCTGGAGCTTAACTATGCGCTCGAAGACGTCGACGCCGAACAGCTCTACCCGGACATCAGCGGCAGGCTGGCAGCCAGCGGTCGCGTCGCCGGCGAAATCGGCGAGACCGTGCGTCAACTCGATGTCGGCATTGCGTCGCTTCAAGGCACGCTGAACACGTACCCGGTCGATGCCAGCGGATCGCTTGCGATCGACGGCGAGGTGCTGAATTTATCGGCTCTAAATGCCGCGATCGGCCCCAACACCATCGCTGCCAGCGGCCGCTTCGCCGACACCGTCCGGCTGGACCTTAATTTGACGGCGAGCCGGCTCGATGCGTTCCTCCCTGATCTCGGCGGCAGTGCGACCGCCACACTCTCGGTCACCGGAGATACCAGGAATCCCAGCGTGGAGCTGGCAGCGACGACAAGCGACTTCAGCTATCAGCAGACGCGCATCGACGAGCTGTCGGTGGACGCGAGCGGCACGCGTGAAGCGCACGCCGTGCGCATCCAGTCGAGAGCGTTCGATTCAAACCTGGACACGAGTGTCCGCGGCAAGCTGCTGGAGTCCGGCTGGAGTGGATCAATAGCGGACTTCACGGTCCGCAATCCGCAGGCAGGCGCCTGGTCGCTCGCTGATCCGTCGCAGCTCGAGTTCATCGACGGTGCAGTCTCGCTATCCGAATTTTGTCTCAACCGGGATGCCGGACCCGGATCTGCCTGCGCGAGGCTTGCAACATCGGACGATGTTACGTTCGCCGTCAACATCGATGACATTCCGGTCGCTGCGCTGCCGATCGTGCTTCCGCAGGAGGTCACAGCCGAAGGTCGAATCTTTGTCCGGTCCGAAGGCCGATCAGTAGGTGGAACGATTACCGCCACAGCCAGCGCCGACGTGCGCGACGCAAGGATCACGTCGCGCCTCGAGGGCGAAACCTGGGTAACGAATCTCGAATCGGTAACAGCAACTGCGAATGTCGCGCAAAACGCGCTTGAGTCCGAGCTGCGTATCGCGACGCCGGACGGCGGCCTGTTTGTCACGCTGGACGTCGAGGATGTGCGCTCTCCAGCCAGCCCGATAGCTGGACAGGCACGACTGGACCTGCCCGCTCTCGAACGGCTCGCGGGACTCGCACCCGCGATTACGAATCCGACTGGATCGGCCAGCGGCGATCTCGTGATACGCGGAACGCGCGAAGCACCGGAGATCACCGGCGAGATCGAAGTCAGTGACGGTGCCTTCGGCGTGCGCGCTGCAGGCATTCGCGTAACGGAGTTGAATGCGCGCGTCGCGCAGCAGGAGCCGGGCTCGTTGACAATTCGCGCGTCCGCCGTATCCGGCGACGGTCCGATCAATCTCGATGGCAAAACCAGGATGCTCGAAAACGGCGGGCTGGAGTCGGCGTTCAAGCTGACCGGCGAGCGCTTTGAGCTGGTTCGCACACCGGACTGGCAGGTGTATGCGAGTCCGGATGTGAACGTCAGCGTGAACAGCGACGCGACGACGGTGACCGGCACGCTCGAGATTCCCGAGGCGGACGTCAAACTGAAAGACTTGCCGGCCTCGGCAGTTCGCAGCTCGCCCGATGCCGTTGTCCACCGATCAGGCGAAGCCGCGCCGACCACGCAACAGCCAATCAACATCGACCTTCGCGCCGTGCTGGGCGAGGCCGTCGGACTGTCTGCTTTCGGACTGACGACGAATCTCGCGGGAAGCCTGCAGCTACGCGGCGACGCACGGCGCGTCATCAGCGGCTTCGGGCGAGTCAGTCTCGTGGACGGGCGTTACAAGGCTTACGGCCAGGATCTGAAGATCCAGCGCGGCGAGCTCATATTCAACGGGCCGCTATCCCGCCCCTCACTCGACGTGCGCGCGGTCCGGGAAGCCCCTGATGTTACGGCCGGAATCATGGTGCGCGGAACGCCGGATGCGCTGCGCTCCGAAGTCTTCAGCGAGCCGCCGCTACGGGACATTGAAGCTCTGTCCTACCTGCTCACGGGCCGCCCGCTGGACCGCGACAGCGAAAACGACGATTTTCTCGGTGAGGCCGCATTTGCGCTTGGGCTAACGGGTGCCGGAAAGATCGCCTCGCGGGTCAGAAGCAATCTCGGCCTCGATACATTGACGATCCAGGGCGGCAGCGAAAACGGGACGATCGTCGCCGGCAAGCGGATCAACGAACGCCTGCTCGTCGAGTACGGCTACGGCATCGTCGACCAGATCGGCTCTTTGCTTCTTCGCTATCAGTTGAACGAGCGCCTCGTGCTGGAATCCCGCACGGGCGTGAACTCGAATCTCGATCTCGTCTACCGCGTGCGCAAACAGTAGCGCTATCGCGAAGCCCTGAACTGCACCGCTCGCTCCGCTGCACTCCCCGCATTGGCCTGCCGCGTCGCGATCGTCACTTCGAAAAGCATTACAACGAGAGCGGCAATGATGAGGAACATCGCCAGCATGAAAAGACTCGCGATCAGCAAGCCAACACTTGCGACGATATATTCCGACACGAACAGTGAGACAACGAGCAGGCACACGATAAGCGCGCTCGCGACGCACAGGCGAATCGCGCGGTTCGCAAGCCGGATGCGCCGCTTGAGACTGTCGGACTCCACTTCCAGTTCGCCGCGGATGGACGCTTCCTGGCAGTCGGCGAGTCCGGCATCGATGATGCGTTTCCTGTCGATGATGCGGCCGAGCCGTGTGGACAACATGTTCAGGAAGCCGGAGATTCCGACCAGCAGGAATACAGGCGCAACGGCGATCTGAATAATCGCCGATATCGCGTCAATCGAGAAATTCACAGGTCTGCACGCTTCCCTGGCTGCTAAATGTCGTTTCGCCGGGAAAAATCCCGCCGCGGCAGCGGATTATCAGGGTTTTCTCCTAAAGAATCTAAAGACTTTGCCGCTAATAGGTATTCGCTCCGGGTCATTCCGACCCTGCAAAGGAAGGCATATGCGCGTACTGATGGTGGAAGACGACGCTCTGGACGCCGAAATCCTCGAGATTTCGCTGGCCCGGGATTCGGAGCAGGCTCACGACATCACCCGGGTCGAGACGCTTGGCAAAGCCCTCGAACGACTCGAAGATGACCAGTACGACGTCGTTCTGCTCGACATCAACCTCCCCGACGCAGTCGGCCCTGACCCGGTTCGCCAGGTTGCGCTGTCGAGAAACGGAGCGCCGGTCGTCGTTGTCAGCGGCAAGGACGACGAGGCGTTCGCAGTCGACATGATCCGCGCCGGCGCCCAGGACTACGTCGTCAAGGGCTCGGAAGCGTACCGAAATCTCGGCCGGACCATGCGCTACGCCGTGGAACGCAAGGAGTCCGAAAAGCAGCTGAAACAGCTCGCATCCTTCGATCCGCTGACCAACCTCGCCAACAGGCAGGAGATGTGCCTCCAGCTGACGAAGGCCTGCGCGCATGCGGACCGACACGGCGACATGGTCGGTGTCTTCGTCATCGATCTGGACAATTTCAAACTCGTCAACGACAAGTACGGGCACACGGCGGGAGACCAGCTCTTAAAGAAGCTCGCCGAAGAAATCGAAGGCGCGATTCGGGCCGGCGACACGGCTGCGCGTCTCGGCGGTGACGAGTTCTGTGTGCTGCTCGAAGGGATTCACTCTGCATCGGCAGCGCAGACATGGGCCGACAATTGCCTGAAACGCATCAATCGCTTCGTCAAGGAACACGGCCTTGGCCTTCCACTATCCGCCAGCATCGGCGGAGTGGTGTATCCCGCCGACGGACACGCCGTCGACGAACTCCTGCGCAACGCCGATCTCGCCATGTACAAGGCCAAGCGCGACGGACGAAATTCCGTTTCCTTCTACAACGAGCGAATGGATCGCATCTTTACGCAGCAGCAGGAACTGGAAAACGAACTGAAGCTCGCGATCGAGAACAGTACATTGCATCCGGTGTTCCAGCCGAAAATCGAAATCGCCACCGGCAAAGTCGTCGGTCTCGAGGCGCTTTGCCGCTGGATGCGAAAAGACGGTTCGTCCGTCTCACCCGGCGAGTTTCTTCCGATCGCCCAGACGCAGTGGCAGATGCTGGCGATCGGTCGGCTGATGCGCCAGCAGGTGTTTGCGTTTATCGACCACTGGACGTCTGCGGGCTTCGATCTCCTGCCGGTCTCCGTCAATGTCGACGGGCAGGAGCTTGGAACCGAAGGCTTCGGCGAAGATTTCGTCAACGAGCTCGAGCGCTGGCGGCTTCCGGCGCGTGCCGTTCGCGTCGAGATCACGGAGACAACGCTTGTCGAGGAAACCGAGATCGTTCGCGAGAACCTCTACGCGCTGCGGCACGGTGGTATTGGCATCGAGCTCGACGACTTCGGCGCCGGGCATTCTTCTCTGAATTATCTCCGCCAGTTCACGATCGATACGATCAAGATCGACCGCTCACTGGTCGCCGAGGTTGGCGTCAATCAGCAGGCCGCGACCATCCTCGCCGCCGTCTTCAAACTGGCAAGTGACCTCGGACTTAAGACGGTCGCCGAAGGTGTCGAATCCTCGCAGCAGTTGCGCATGGTGACAGAACTCGGCGCAGATTTTGCACAGGGTTATCTCATTGCTCGACCCATGGCCGGGGAGGAAGTCCGGCGCTGGATGGGGCGTTACAGCGAGCGGCAGAAGTCCAGGCTGGAATCGATGACTGGCAAGTTCCGTATCATGAGCGACGTCGACCTCGAGCTCATGGATACGAAGGACGAGAAACACTAGGAAGTCCCTGGGAAAACGGCAATTCCTCTACTCGTCGTTCGACAGGAACCTGACGACTTCGTTACTCACGTCGCCAAGCGCCGACGCGGTTGCATCGAGCTGCGCGCGCAGTTGCGTTTCGCGAAAGTTCGTATCCTGATCGTTTTCGACGACATCGTAGGTTCGATTTGCAACCGTCGTGAACGGAACAAGCCCGGTGCGCGTATCCAGTAAGACAGCCTCGACGCCGCAGTAGGCGCGCGACTCGTCGGCGGCGAACAGACGATAGCGCTCAAAACTCTGGCAGTACGTGCGATAGACGAGCAACAGGTCCGCCTGGTAGCGCGCCGCCGCCTCTCGCAAATGCGGCACCGTGCGATTCTGCGGCACGAGGATCGACGGCAGGTAGGACGCGTCGTACACCTTCGGCGACGCCACCAGCCTGTCGAGTACTTCGGCCTTGTGCTTTTCCGACGCAAGCGCAAGCTCCTCCGACCAGGTCGACCACACTTCCCGACCGAAAGGCATCAGGGCCACGCGGGACAGCGGCGGCGGATCGTAGCGGTACGCGAGAATCTTCTGGATCGCATCGTCAGACAGCGTCGCCGCATCCCCTGCAAACAGGGAATCCGCGCCACCGGCCGACGGTGTCGATTGGTAGTAGGCGTCGGGACGAGACAGCGTCGACACCGGCGCCGAGCAGCCGGCAATAAGGAGAACAACGACGGAGCGGACAAGAAAACGCATCATTCAGGTAATCCCAGGTCGGAAGCGACGTCGGGTACTGTATCAGGGTCGCGACGCGTAGAGGTCCTATTTAGCGGGTGACTGCCAGCGATCGATTGGACTCGGAAGTAGCGGAAGACGACGTGGCCATTAGTAAGCTTCTGGTGAATCTCAGAGATGGTCTTATGTGGCGAGATCAACCGCGTTCCAGGCCGATCGAACGGCAGCTATACTGAACTTCGCGCAGCGATTTATCAGATTCGGTGGCACACCCGGTGATTAGCGAAGACGGAAATATTGACTACAGCGCTTACTCAGTGCGTGAGCTGCAGGAAGCGCGCTCAAGTATCAGTCCGGAGAAGTATCCCGAAAACTATTCAAATCTGATCTCTGAGTTCGACCGGAGGGACCTGAAATATTCGGAGCCGGTCAGCGTACAGGAGGCTGAACCTCAAACCTCATCCAAGGTGTCCAGCAGGCAAGTCAAATCACCTATCGCAACGCGACTCACGGGGCTGGTAACAATGGTTTTCGGTGTAGTCTGGTTCTTGTTGAAGTACGAGGATGGCGTTTACCACGGACGAAGATTCGAGCTCACGTTTGCTGATGATCCTTTTCTAATCTCATACTACTTCTTCATTCATGCGGTGCTTGTAGTAATCGGTCTACTGGGTCTGGTCTTCGGCCCCGGGTTCTATCGCGTTCTAAGCAAAGGACAGTCGAAGTCATCTGAACTTTAGAGGAATGGTTAAGTAAGAGACTCTGCCGTTTTTGACCTTCCTCCATCCCAAAGCGATCTCCAGACTGTGACTGTTACAATCGGCGGCGGTTGCCCCCTTTTCTGCCGGTTGTATTTGCAATAAATGACTCGTTTCTTTGCATTATTGCCGCTTTGCGTTGCTGCTATCTGCGCCGCAGACGAGCGTGCTTGTTCGATGCAGGATGAAACCATTCTTCGATGCCCAATTATAGAAGCGCCTCGGGTCACCGAACTGAAGGGAGGCTTCATCGTACTGGAGTTTACGGTTCTTCCTAGCGGATCGGTGAACGACATTCGCGTACTTGAATCGGGTGGTGATCCTCGTTGGGTTGACGCGGCGATCACAACGCTGTCGCGATGGAAGTTCAAACAAGGGAAACTTTCCAAACGAAGAACACAGCGGTTTTCTTTCGAGTTTGAGCGCTAGCGTCGGACCGCCAGTACTTGCAATCAGAATACACTCGACCAAGCGCAAAACGACGCGGTCGTTATCCCCTACTGAGAATTAGCCTCTGCCGCCTTTTTCCGATTTTCGATCATCGCCAGAAACTTGTGACGTGCTGCCATCCGCTCAATTTCTTCATTGTCGAGGCGCCAGTCGTCGTCGATTTTTGACGCCCGGAAAATGCGGAATTTTCCTTTGGTGGTCTGGATGAGCACCTTTACATTCCGATACGGAACCAGTTCACCGTCGCGGTTCGTATGCTCGATTTCCTGAACCGAGATCACGTGCCCCTTCGCAATGCCGTCGGCGAGTTCGACGATCGATTGCATGTCGATATCGGACAGCTCGTCCGCCGCGGCGATTCCGCCGAGCAGGAGCAGCACAGCAATGAGTCGAATCATGTCACGACCTCCTCGACCTCAGCATACCGTAACAAAGCGAAAAGTCGTTCCTAATTCAGCTGATCGAGCGCCGACCCCTCGCCCACCGGCCGGCCGAGTGAGAACTGCAGGCGCACGGTGTCATCGTCCAGCCAGCCGAGCGACAGCAGGAACGGCCCGATCGGAGTGCGGCCGCTGACAGACGTCGATACACCGAAAACCTTGCCCTGCTCGACCGCGTCGAAACGATCCCGCATCTCGCCGCCCGACACGCGCAAGCCGGCGAATAATGGCTGGCCGAACAGCGGTTGCAGATCGGTCAGCTGCCAGAGATAGGACAGCCCGGCGAACCAGTAGCTGCGACCGCGAAGCTCGCCGGGGCGCAAGCCCGGAAACGTCCGGATGCCGCCGAGCTGAATCTGCCGCGTAACCGGCAGTTCGCCCGCGAGCGTGTCGCCGCCGCCGAGCGTGAGACTCAGTGAGTTACCGTTGAAGTCGAGCGCGCGCGTGATCACGCCTTCCAGCAGCCTGTAGTCCTGGTCGCTGCCGAGCCACGCCGCGGAATCGATGAGCTCAATGCTCGCAAAGGTGCCGTCGGTCGGCAGCGCGACGTTGTTACGCGTGTCGTAGATCGCGCGGAACGTCAGTCCCGCGTCGCGTTCGCCGTCGATCTCCGGCAGATCCGGTTGACCGGTATCCCGGTCCGTCCAGTATCGCGCAACCTGCCCCCCGATGCGAATTTGCGCACGGGAGCCTAAGTTCATGCCGGCCTCGAACTGGAACGTCGACTCGGTGAAGAAGTAGCGGGCGATGCGGTCGCCGTCGAAATAGATGTCTTCGAGGCGGTGCTCGATGCTCGCACGAGGCATGACAAAGAAGCGTTGCCTTTCGTCGACCGGCTGATAGAACTCGGTTGCAAGCAGGGAATCTTGCCCGAGCTGCAGCGTACTGTGCCATTCACCGCCGAGACGATTGACCCACGTCCGGCGATGATCGGCGCGAATAGCGGCACGGATGTCGCCGTCGCCGTGCGTCGTCAGGCCGTAATCGAGGTAAAGAAAATCCGGGCCGAACGGTTTCTCGGTCGGCTGGATGGTCAGCCGCCTTGCTCCTCGTGGTCCGGACAGGCTGTAGTTGACGCGTTCGAAGTCGCCCGTCGCGAACAGGCGCTGCATGTCGTGCTCGATATCGGCCAGCGTGACGCCTGTCCCTGCCCGGACTCGATCCAGCCGGCTCTCGAGATAAGACTGGCTGACCCGGTCGAGGCCATCCCACTCGACGGCCGCGAGCCGCTGCTCCTGCTCGGACTTTCTCGCCCTGCGGGCCTGCCACTCGACAAATTCCTCCTCGGAAACCGCGTAGCGAGAGAGCTCATCGCGGAGCTGTTCCGCTGCCTCGCGTCCGAAGGCAATCGCCTCGTCGGCGCGCAAGAAATCACCCGCTGTGAGATCGCGAACCGGGACCGGAATGCCGACGTCCTCGTCGGTCAGCGTGCGGATCTGTTCCAGCTCGTTTTCGACAATCATGATGTCCAGCGAGCGATTGATCAGGCCGATCGGTGACCCGAGCTCGTCGTCAGTCGGCGGCGGAGAGACGACCCAGACAGCGATCACCCGGTCGGCGCAACGCTCGCGTGCGACGTCCACCGGCAGATTGCGGATCAGTCCGCCGTCGACAAGGACGCGCTCATCGAGTTTGACCGGCGAGAACACGCCGGGCACCGCCATGCTTGCCCGCATCGCATTCGCAATGTCGCCCTGATCCATCACAACCATCTCGCCGGCGACCATGTCGGTCGCGATTGCGAAAAAAGGTGTCGGCAATTCCTCGAAGTTGCCGATGCTTCTCGCATTCGCGACGAGCCGTCGAATCGTCTCTTCGACGAGCTGTGACGCGAGCAAACCATCCGGGCCCTGAACACCCTGCCGGCGCAGACCGAGTTCGAGACTGTTCGAGTAATTCGAGCGCGCGAGCTTCTGGTGAATCGGCATCAGGTCGCGCAGGTGCTCACCGCTCAGAGTCGACGTCCAGTCGATCTCGCCGAACGACGTCGCAAGCTCTTCGGCGCTCATCCCAGAGGCGTAAGATCCGCCAACGAGTGCTCCCATGCTCGTGCCGACGATGCAATCGACCGGAATGCGCATCTCCTCGAGCACCTCGAGGATGCCGATATGCGCCGCACCCTTTGCACCGCCGCCGCCGAGCACGAGACCGAGCCGCGGACGTTCCGAGGGCTCGTCGACTTCCGTTTCGGCGCGCGTCGCGGGCGCGCTTATCAGAAGCAGAAGCAGGACGATAAGGGTGACTTTTGCAGTCATGGTTGGCTCTTTATCACTCTGAAAGATGACCGCAGTCAGTCGCAAGGACCGCAAGCTGGTCCGCGAAGTCCGCGCCCATAAACAGGTAGCCGAGACTCGTGTAGTGCCAGGGGTCGTCGGCGGGGTAATCGAGTTCGTCGGTCACGGTCGAGAAAGCGGCGCAGGCATCCTTCTCCGCAAATCGCTGCTGCGCCTTCTGGATGAGCAGCGCATGATCCATGACGGTACCGTCTTCGGCCATGCCGGAATCTGTGATTTTGCCGATCACGACCGGAAGATCGTCAACCCGAAGCGCTGCCCGCAGGAGATCCATCAGGCGCTTCAGGTTTTTCTCGTAGTGAATCGCCGCATCGTAGTTGTTATACGCGTCGGACTCTCCCTGCATCCAGACGATGCCCGCCGGAATCAGTCGGTCGTCTTCTCCATCGTCGTCGATGTCCCGCACTGCCAGCGCGAATCGGAGTGTCTTCAGCGCATGGTCGTACTGGTTGGCTCCGTCGAAATCGGGTGCCCAGTTGCCGAAGCCGACGCCGTCTTCAAGCCCGGACCCGCCCAGCGCGTATTTGACGAGGGCAATCTTTTGATCCGGGAATGCGCTTTTCAGGCGGCGGCCCAGGGTCAGCTCCGGCCCGAAGCGATCGGAATAGACATTGACGGTGCCATCGCTCGAGAATCCGGTGCCGTGACCCGGTCGCAACTCAGCCCAGATTCCGACGCCTGCACCCGGCTCCCGATCAAGCGCTTTGTTTCCGTGAAAAATCATGACGCCGTCGACCGCGACGGAATCTTCGTCAGACAGCTCCGCGTTATAGCCGTAGCCGTCCATGTTGGACTGTCCGCCGATATAGAACACCAGGTAGTCGCCGGCCTCAGCGTTCGATGCGGCGGCGAGGAAAAGTGCTGCAATTAATAGCGGTCTCATCTCACGGCTCCTCTTTTCCGAGCTTATGCCTGTTCGCCCGATGGTGGCATGCGTCCGACCAAGGCGCCGAATCCCGGCAGCGCATCTCCGATCGGGTCGAGCGCGAGCGCATCCTCGAGCGCGTCCGCGCGTTCCGGCATCCAGTCGACAGTTGTCGGCGTCAGGTTAAAGACAGCAACCCAGCATTCGTTGCCGAGCTCGCGACGGTAGGCCAGTACGCCCTCCGGTGCGTCGATGAAGCTTTGGGTGCCAGCGCGCAGCGCCGGGGAAGAACGCCGCAACTCAATGATGCGCCGGAAGAAGTTCAGCACCGAATCCGGATCCTCCTCCTGCACTGCCACAGCGAGGCGACGGTGCTCGTCCGGCACGGGCAACCAGGTCGCGGCCGTCGAGAATCCGGCGTGATCGCCGCTCGTCCACGGCATGGGCGTGCGCGCTCCATCCCGGCCGAGGGTGTGCGGCCAGTTCGAGATCGCCTCCGGGTCCTGCAACTGTTCGAAGGGCACGTCGACCTGCGGCAGACCGAGTTCTTCGCCGTTGTAGACGAACGCATTGCCGCGCAGTGTCAGTAAAACCATCGCGCAGAGTTTCGCGCGTCGCTTGGGATCCGCATCGGCGAGCCAGCGGCTGGCGACGCGCGGGGCGTCGTGGTTCGAGAACGCCCAGGAGGGCCAGCCCTCATCGCCCTCGCCCGGCCAGTCATTGATGACGTCCCGGACGACTTCCGGGGTCAGCTCCGGCGCTGTCAGGAATTCGAATCCGTATGCCGAATTCAGGCGCCTCGCGCCCTCGGTGTAGGTTTTCATGATTGGCAACGGCTCCGGCGCGCCGACTTCGGCGACTGTAAAGATCGCGCCGTACTCGTCGGTCACAGCACGCACCCGCTCCAGCACCTCGGGCATGTCATCGTGACACATGTTGTAGGTCGGGTTTTGCATGAAGTATGGACGGGTCGTGTTTCGATGCGGCGCGACGGCGGGCGGGTTGTCGCGTAGCTCCGGGTCGTGCATACCACAGTTGATCGCGTCCAGCCGGAAACCGTCGACGCCGCGATCGAGCCAGAAACGGGCCACGTCGAGCAGCGCATCCTGGACCTCGGGATGATGCAGGTTCAGGTCCGGTTGCTCGGCGAGGAAGTTGTGCATGTAGTACTGCTCACGTCGCGCGTCCCAGGTCCATGCAGGTATTGTGAAGACGGACTGCCAGTTGTTCGGCGGTGTGCCGTCCTCTTTCGGGTCGGCCCAGACGTACCAGTCCGCTTTCGGGTTGTCGCGGCTCGTGCGGCTTTCCGCGAACCACGCGTGCTGGTCCGACGTATGCGAGTAGACCTGATCGATAATCACCTTGAGATCAAGCGCATGCGCACGCGCGAGCAGCGCGTCGAAGTCAGCGAGCGTCCCGAACAAGGGATCAACGTCCCGGTAGTCCGAGACGTCATAGCCGAAGTCTTTCATCGGCGACGTGAAGAATGGCGAGATCCAGATCCCGTCCACACCGAGAGAGGCAATATGCGGCAGCTTCTCTGTGATCCCGGGAAGGTCTCCAACACCGTCCCCGTTTGAATCGAAATAGCTGCGCGGATAGACCTGGTAAATCACGGCACCACGCCACCAGACCATGTCGTTCACTGGCTTGCTCCTTCCAAAGTCGTTGTCTCTTCACTCTGCCGTCGGCGAAGATGCGCCGCGGACAGCAGCATGACGCCGCCGATCACGAGGCAATACAGGCCGAAGAACCCCATTTGCGCCGGCAGGGGCACGCCCCTGTCGATCAGGGTTCCGGTGAGCCCGGGACCTGCTGCCGTGCCGAACACCATTGCCGAAACGGTAACAGAACGGATCGATCCAAGATGCGCCGTCCCGTAGACCTCCGGCCACAGTGATCCGAACAGCGTCGACGAAAAGCCGTAGCTTACGCCGAGCAAGGCCATCGCAGCGTACAGCGTCGACGGAGACACCTCGCCCGTCAGCAGGAAACAGCTGCCGCCGAGAGGTAGCAGAAAAACGGGCAGAACCGAAACTGCACGGAACCGGTCGATCAACGCGCCGCAGATCAGCGCAAACGTCACGGTCATCAGCGCGAGCAGCGACAGCGACGTTGCGTACAGCCGCGGCGGCCAGTCGTTGAGTTCAGTCATGTAGTCCTGGTGATAGAAGATCGTCGTGCCAATAAAAGCAGGTGCGAGTGTTGCCGTCAGGAGAATCCAGAACATCGGATCGCGCATCACTTCGCGACGCGTCCAGCTGCGCGTCGCGGGCCGTGCCCTGTGTGCGTCGGTCTCCGCCTG
>CAWUHY010000050.1:0-15074 GCA_963922215.1 uncultured Gammaproteobacteria bacterium
AAGGTGGCCGTACGGTTGGCGCCGGCGTTGTGGCGAAGATCATCGAGTAAGACGTCTGTGGGTGAATCCGCTCCCTTCTGTGGGAGCGGGTTTATCCGCGAACAAATTCGGGGCTGAAGCCCCTCCCACAAATACTGTGGGAGCGGATTTATCCGCGAACAGAGTTAGACAAATACACTGAACGAGGAACTCCCTCGTTCAAATGACGCGGAACAGCGATCGCGGCGGCGTTAGATGCCGCGATCAGCTTTCGCAACACTTTTTGAGATTGGCGCGGGTGACGACAGTTGTTACCACCCAGCCAAACGATGGGAAAGACAAGGATAGAATCGTGGCAACAAACCAGAACATTCGAATTCGGCTGAAGGCGTTCGATCACCGACTGATCGACACGTCGGCGCGTGAAATCGTGGATACCGCGAAGCGCACCGGTGCCACGGTCAAAGGCCCGATCCCGCTGCCGATGAAAAAAGAGCGTTTCACGATCCTGATTTCACCGCACGTCAACAAAGACGCGCGCGATCAGTATGAAATCCGGACGCACAAGCGCCTGATGGACATCGTGGACCCGACCGACAAGACCGTTGACGCACTGATGAAGCTGGAGTTGCCAGCGGGCGTCGACGTTCAGATCAAGCTCAACTGATCGGAAACACCGAAAAATAGTTTCAAAAAGCCTTGCGGGGCGCCATCAAGGCGCTATAATTGCGGGCTCGCTGTATCAGGCCGGGCCGGGAGTCGGCCTGACGCAGGAACAACCAGTCGCCAGGTAACCGAGGGCGACACGGCAAATCCCGGACCAGCCGGGCCGATCGGACGATCGGAACGGAGCATGGGTCAGCCCCTGGCGCTTTAGAGGACGGAAAGTCCCGGAGCAAATGGCTGGCCCTTTCGCGTGTCTGAAAGGCGGGCGAAAAACAGACAAGTTCGCAGCCTCCGCCAACCGTAGTGGAGGTGAAGAAAGATATTTTTTGAAAGATAGGCGCTGACCAATCGAAGTCGGTGTGAGGTTTTGAACATGACAATGGGTCTTGTTGGCCGCAAGCGCGGCATGACGCGTGTCTTCACGGACGAGGGTGTATCCATCCCGGTGACCGTGATCGAGGCACAACCAAACCGAATTACACAGGTGAAGACTGTGGAGACGGACGGCTATAGCGCTCTTCAAGTAACGAGCGGCAGCCGGAAAGCTTCACGCGTGTCCAAGCCTGAAGCCGGCCACTTTGCTGCAGCAAAGGTTGAAGCTGGCGACCTGACAACCGAGTTCCGGCTCGACGACGGCGAAGGTGCCGAACTCGAGGCGGGCAACGAGATCAAGGTCGATCTCTTCGAAGAAGGCCAGAAGGTCGACGTCATCGGCACGTCGATCGGTAAAGGCTTTGCTGGCACCGTCAAGCGCCACAACTTCCGCACGCAGGACGCGACGCACGGCAACTCGCTGGCGCACCGCGCTCCGGGTTCCATCGGTCAGAACCAGACGCCGGGTCGCGTCTTCAAGGGCAAGAAGATGTCCGGTCACATGGGTAATGTGCGCCGCACCATCCAGAACCTTGAGATCGTCCGCGTCGACGTCGAGCGCAACATGCTGCTCGTCAAGGGTGCTGTACCGGGCCACAAGAACGGCAGCGTCATCGTACGCCCGGCCGTCAAAGCGAAGAAGTAAGGGGCCACGACGATGAAATTGAAAATGAATGGAAGTGGCTCCGTCGACGTTGCTGATGCAGCGTTCGGTGCAGAGTTCAACGAAGCTCTCGTTCACCAGGTCGTCACCGCATACCTCGCGGGCGGACGTGCCGGAACGAAAGCACAGAAGAATCGCTCTGCGGTTCGCGGTGGTGGCATCAAGCCGTGGCGCCAGAAAGGCACGGGCCGCGCACGCGCTGGCACGATCCGCAGCCCGATCTGGGTCGGCGGCGGTCGAACGTTTGCTGCGGAGCCTCGCGATCACTCGCAGAAGGTCAACAAGAAGATGTACCGCGCGGCGCTGCGTTCGGTCATGTCCGAGCTGGTTCGCCAGGATCGGCTGATTGTCGTCGAGTCAATCGAGCTCGAAGCGCCGAAAACGAAGCTGCTTGCTGCGAAGCTGAAGGAACTTGACGCGACGAACGCGCTGATCCTGAACGAAGCTTTCGACGACAAGCTCTATCTTGCGGCCCGCAACCTGAAGGACGTGGGTATCTGCGACGCGGCATCGATTGATCCGGTCGTGCTGATTCGCTTCGAGAAGGTGGTTGTCACCCTCCCGGCGCTGAAACTGATTGAGGAGCGTCTGTCATGAGCCAGGCATTACGTCAGGAACGACTGATGACCGTTATTCGCGGTCCGCATCTCTCGGAGAAGGCGCACATCGCGGCTGAGAACAACCAGGTTGTTTTCAAGGTTCGCGTTGACGCAACGAAGAAAGAGATCCGCCAGGCCGTCGAGCTGCTGTTCGACGTCAAGGTTGAAGGCGTCACCGTCGTCAACAGCAAGGGCAAGATCAAGCGTTTCGGCCAGACCTTCGGTCGCCGGAACGATTTCAAGAAAGCATACGTAAAGCTTGCCGATGGAAGCGAAATCGACTTCCTCGGTGGTGAATAAGGTTAATAGTCATGTCACTTCATAAAGCCAAACCGACATCTGCTGGTCGACGCTTTGTCGTTGCCGTCAAGACGCCGGGCCTTCACAAGGGCAAGCCTTACGAAGCTCTGCTGGACAGCAAGAGCAGCAAGGGCGGTCGTAACAACAACGGACGCATCACGGTGCGCCACCAGGGTGGTGGTCACAAGCAGCGCTATCGCATCATCGACTTCAAGCGCGACAAGGACGGTATTCCGGGTGTTGTCGAGCGTCTTGAATACGATCCGAACCGCAGCGCGCACATCGCTCTGATCAAGTATGCAGACGGTGAACGTCGCTACATCCTCGCGCCGAAGGGCGTGCAGGCTGGCGCGCCGATCATCAGCGGTGAAGATGCACCGATCAAGCCGGGCAACGCTTTGCCGCTGCGCTCGATTCCGGTCGGCTCTGTCATTCACAACATTGAAATGAAGCCGGGCAAGGGCGGACAGCTCGTGCGTTCCGCCGGTGCGGCTGCACAGCTCGCTGCACGTGAAGGCGTCTACGCAACGATCCGGCTGCGTTCCGGTGAAATGCGTCGCATCCACTCTGACTGCCGCGCAACGATCGGCGAAGTCGGTCACGGCGAACACAACCTGCGCAAGCTCGGCAAGGCCGGTGCGAAGCGCTGGCGCGGTGTTCGTCCGACGGTCCGCGGTGTTGCGATGAACCCGGTCGATCACCCGCACGGTGGTGGTGAGGGTCGCACGTCCGGTGGTCGCCATCCGGTCAGCCCGTGGGGCACGCCGACCAAGGGCGCGAAGACGCGCAAGAACAAGCGCACTGATTCGATGATCGTTCGTCGTCGCAAGCGCAAGAAGTAAGGAATAGATAAATGCCACGTAGCGTAAGAAAGGGCCCGTTCGTCGATAACCACCTGGCGAAGAAAGTGGCCGAAGCGTCAAAGAGCAACGATCGTCGTCCTATCAAGACCTGGTCGCGTCGTTCAATGGTGCTGCCGAACATGGTTGGTCTGACGATTGCCGTACACAACGGCCGTCAGCACGTGCCTATTCTGATTTCCGAAAACATGGTTGGTCACAAGCTCGGCGAATTTGCCGTGACGCGTACCTTCCGCGGTCACTCCGGTGACCGGAAAACGAAATAAGCGAGGGGTTGATCATGCAGGTAGCAGCAACACTCCGTTACGCGCGTATTTCACCGCAGAAATGCCGGTTGGTGGCTGACATCATCCGCGGCAAGTCTGTCGATGAAGCGCTGCGTACGCTGACGTTCACGCCGAAGAAGAGTGCGCGCATTGTGAAGAAGGTCCTGGAGTCCGCAATTGCGAACGCCGAGCACAACCACGGTGCCGACATCGACGAGCTGAAAGTTTCAACGATTGAAGTCAACGAAGCGCCGACACTGCGTCGCTTCCGGGCACGGGCCAAGGGGCGCGGAGCACGCATTATCAAACGCAACAGCCACATCACCATCAAGGTTGGCGACGAGTAATCTGATATGGGTCAAAAAGTACATCCAAATGGTATTCGCCTCGGCATCGTCAAGGATTGGTCGTCCAAGTGGTACGCCGATTCCAAGACGTTTTCGGACTACGTCTACACCGATCACGAGCTTCGCACGTTCATCAAGAACAAGCTGAAGGACGCGTCGGTCAGCCGTATCACGATCGAGCGCCCGGCGAAGAAGGTCAACATTACGATCCATACCGCCCGTCCCGGCATCGTGATTGGCAAGAAGGGCGAAGACATCGAAAAGCTTCGCTCTGAAGTGTCGTCAATGATTGACATGCCGATCCAGGACGTGCGCATCAACATCAGCGAGATCCGCAAGCCGGAGCTCGACGCGCAGCTCGTTGCCGAAGGCATCGCGCAGCAGCTCGAGCGTCGTGTCATGTTCCGCCGCGCGATGAAGCGTTCGGTCACGAACACGATGCGTGTTGGTGCCGAGGGCATCAAGGTGAAAGTTGGCGGTCGACTGAACGGTGCAGAGATTGCACGTTCCGAGTGGTATCGCGAAGGACGCGTCCCGCTGCACACGCTGCGCGCCGACATTGACTACGGCACAGCCGAAGCTCACACGACCTACGGCGTCATCGGCGTGAAGGTCTGGATCTTCAAGGGCGAAGTCTTTGAGCGTCCCGAGCCGGCGGCCCAGGAATCGTCAGAAACATCAGGCGCACGCGCTAGCGCTTAATGGAGTAAGGAAAAGTGTTACAGCCTAAAAGAACAAAGTTCCGCAAGCAGATGAAGGGCCGCAACCGCGGTCTGGCGCTGCGCGGCAGCAATATTTCCTTCGGCGAGTACGGACTGAAGGCCACCGGACGTGGCCGGATGACGGCGCGCCAGATTGAGGCAGCTCGTCGTGCCATGACGCGTTACATCAAGCGTGGCGGAAAGATCTGGATCCGGGTGTTCCCGGACAAGCCGATCACCAAGAAGCCGCTTGAAGTGCGCCAGGGTAAGGGTAAGGGCAACGTTGAATACTGGGTTTGCCAGATTCAGCCGGGCCGCGTGCTGTATGAAATGGAAGGCGTCTCGGAAGAAGTGGCGCGCGAAGCGTTTCGCCTCGCGGCTGCCAAGATTCCGTTCGCGACGACCTTCGTGACCCGGCAGGTGATGTGATGACCGGAGCAGAACTGAGAGAAAAGTCTGTCGAAGAACTGGCAGAAGAGCTGGTTGCACTGCGCAAGGAGCAGTTCAACTTGAGAATTCAACAGGCGACAGGTGAGCTGGCACAGAACCACCAGCATCGCCGGGTTCGCAAGGACATTGCGCGGGTCAAGACGATCATCGCAGAGAAGCAGCGCGCAGCGGGTAGTGAAGCATGAGCGAAGAAACGAAAAAACAGCGGACCGTCGTCGGACGCGTCGTCAGCGACAAAATGGACAAGACGGTTTCCGTTGCGATCGAGCGACTGATTCGCCACCCGGTCTACGGCAAGTTCATTCGTCGTACGACGAAGGTGCTCGCCCACGATGCGGCGAACGAGTGCAAAGCCGGCGATCGCGTTGCGATCTCCGAGTGCAAGCCGCTCTCAAAGAACAAGTCCTGGCAGGTCGTCAACGTCGTTGAACGTGCCGCGGATCGATAACTAACGTTTTTAGGATGCAGTCATGATTCAGATGCAGACAGTTTTGGACGCGGCGGACAACTCAGGTGCGCGTCGTGTTCAGTGCATCAAGGTACTCGGTGGATCCAAGCGCCGCTACGCCGGTGTTGGTGACGTCATCAAGGTGAGCGTCAAGGACGCGATCCCGCGTGGCAAGGTCAAGAAGGGCGAGGTCTACAACGCCGTCGTCGTTCGCACCCGCAAGGGCGTTCGCCGCAAAGACGGATCGCTGATCCGCTTCGACGGCAACGCAGCGGTTCTGCTGAATGCGCGCCTCGAGCCGATCGGCACGCGTATTTTTGGACCGGTGACGCGCGAGCTGCGGACCAACCAGTTTATGAAAATTATCTCTCTTGCCCCGGAAGTGCTCTAGGGCAGCAGGAATGAAGGAGCGACGTTAAGCGGTCGCGAATGAACTTATGAACAAGATCAAGAAAGGCGATGAAGTGATTGTGACGACCGGGAAGGACAAGGGTCGTCGTGGCACCGTGCTTGAAGTCCACAACGACGGACGTCTGCTCGTGGAAGGCATCAACATCGCGAAGAAGCACAAGAAAGGGAATCCGCAGGTCGGAGAGCCCGGTGGAATCGTCGACCAGGCTATGCCGCTCGACGTTTCGAACGTATTGGTTTTCAACCCGTCTTCGAAGAAAGGCGAGCGCGTCGGCATTCGCGTTGAATCCGACGGCAGCAAGGTGCGCTACTTCAAGGGCACCGGCGACGTGGTTGACGTTTAAGGATCGATAAGACGATGGCGAGATTGCAGGAAAAATACAGAACAGAGCTTGCCGGTGAGCTGCAGGCCAAGCTCGGCCTTTCCAATCCGATGGAAGTGCCGCGCATCACCAAGATCACCCTGAACATGGGTGTCGGTGAGGCCGTTGCTGACAAGAAAATTCTGGAAAATGCACGCGCTGACCTGGAGAAGATCTCCGGACAGCACGTCGTAACGACGCTGGCGCGCAAGTCCGTTGCCGGCTTCAAGATTCGTGACGGCATGCCCATCGGCTGCAAAGTCACGCTGCGACGTGAGCGCATGTACGAGTTCCTCGATCGGCTCGTCAACATCGCAATCCCGCGTATCCGCGACTTCCGTGGTCTGAACCCGAAGTCGTTCGACAAGCAGGGTAACTACAGCATGGGTGTTTCCGAGCAGATCATCTTCCCGGAAATCAACTATGACGAAATCGACGCGCTACGTGGTCTCGATATCACGATCACGACGACGGCACGTACACCGGAGGAAGGCAAGGCGCTTTTAGAAGCGTTCAACTTCCCCTTCAAGAAATAACGACAGAGTCGGAACCAGTTATGGCGAAGAAATCAATGATTCAGCGTGAGCTCAAGCGCGAGAAGCTTGTCAAGAGACAGGCAGAGAAGCGCGCGAAGCTCAAGGCAATTGTCCGCGACATCAACAGCACGGACGAAGAACGCGCGGAAGCACAGGCAAAGCTCAACGCTCTGCCGCGTGACGGCAGCCCGACGCGGCAGCGTAACCGCTGCTCGATCACGGGACGCCCGCACGGTGTCTACCGCAAGTTCGGCCTTGCACGTAACAAACTCCGGGAAGGCGCGATGAAAGGCGAGATTCCCGGCCTGACGAAAGCCAGCTGGTAAGGGAGTAGCGCATCATGATGACCGATCCTATTTCCGACATGCTGACGCGGATTCGTAACGGCCAGAAGGCGCGCAAAGTGAGCGTCTCCATGCCGGCATCGAAATCCAAGGAAGCTGTGGCGCGCGTTCTGGAGGACGAAGGCTACATCGTTGGCTATGCGACTGACGGCGAAGGCGCCGAGAAGACGCTGACCATCGAGTTGAAGTACTTCGAGGGAGCGCCGGTAATTGAACGTATCCAGCGTGCAAGCCGTCCCGGCCTGCGCATCTTCAAGGGCAAGGAAGATTTGCCGAAGGTGCTCGGTGGCCTGGGTGTTGCGATCGTCTCGACGTCTTCAGGCGTCATGAGCGACCGCGAAGCACGCAGCAAAGGTATTGGTGGCGAGGTGATCTGCATCGTTTCGTAATGCAGGCGCCTTCAAACGAGAAGAAAACATGTCAAGAGTAGCTAAATCCCCGATCGAACTGCCGAAGGGCGTTGAATTCAAGCAGGACGGAAACCTTGTGACGCTGAAAGGCAGCAAGGGCACGCTGTCGATGGAGCTGAACTCCGAAGTGACGCTGTCACAGGACGAGAACACGCTGCAGCTCGCACCGCGCTCCGGTTCCCGCTTTTCGTCGGCGATTGCCGGAACGATGCGTGCGCTGCTGGCCAACATGGCGCAGGGCGTCTCCGAAGGCTTTGAGCGCAAGCTCGAGCTGGTCGGCGTTGGTTACCGTGCGCAGGCACAGGGCAACAAGCTGAACTTGAGCCTCGGCTTTTCGCACCCGGTCGTTTACGACGTGCCGGAAGGCATCACGGTCGAAACGCCGAGCCAGACTGAAATTGTGATCCGCGGTGCTGACAAGCAGCGCGTCGGCCAGGTAGCAGCGAACATTCGCGCCTACCGTCCGCCCGAGCCCTACAAGGGTAAAGGTGTACGCCACGCCGGCGAGCGCGTCGTACTGAAGGAAGCGAAGAAGAAGTAAGCACCCGTCAAAACGGTGTCACTCGAACAATCGTTAAAGCGAAATCGAAATGAAGCTTGATAAAAAACAGAATCGTCTGCGTCGCGCTCGCAAGGGCCGCGCAAAAATCCGGGAGCTCGGCACGAACCGTCTGAGCGTGCATCGCACCCCGCGTCACATCTACGCGCAGATCATTGCAGCGGACGGTGCGACCGTGGTCGCCTCGGCGTCGACGCTGGAAGGTGAAGTTCGCAAGGGCGTCAAGAACGGCGGCAACGTCGAAGCCGCTGCGATCGTCGGTGCCCGCATTGCGGAGAAGGCCAAGTCGGCTGGCGTCGATACGGTTGCGTTCGACCGCTCCGGATTCCGTTACCACGGCCGCGTGAAAGCGCTGGCAGATGCGGCTCGCGAAGCCGGACTGAAGTTTTAATTTAAGGATCTATGGCGGCACGCCGCCAGGACAGCACTATGGCAAAAGACCAACACAATTCTTCGAACGACGATCTGATCGAGAAGCTCGTCACCGTTAACCGCGTTGCGAAGGTCGTCAAGGGTGGCCGCCAGTTCGGCTTCACCGCACTGACCGTCGTCGGCGACGGACAGGGACGCGTCGGTTTCGGCTATGGCAAGGCTCGCGAAGTGCCGATTGCAATCCAGAAAGCGATGCAGGCGGCACGCAAGAATCTGACCAGCGTCAACCTGAACAACGACACGCTGCAGTACGCGAAGAAAGGCCGCCACGGCGCGACCCGCGTTTACATGCAGCCGGCATCCGACGGTACCGGCGTTATCGCGGGCGGTGCAATGCGCGCTGTCTTCGAATGTGCAGGCGTTCGCAACGTGCTGGCGAAGTCCTACGGCTCGCGTAACCCGATCAACGTGGTCCGGGCGACGATTAACGCGCTGTCACAGATTCACTCTCCGCAGGCGATTGCCGCGAAGCGTGGCAAGAAAGTTGAAGACATCGTTGCGTAAGCATCGATTCACCGTTTAAGAGACGAGAACAATGGCAAAGGCAAAAGAACTCAAGGTGACGCTTGTGAAAAGCAAGTTTGGTCGCCTGAAAAGCCACAAAGACTGCGTGCGCGGCCTCGGTCTGCGCAGGATCAATCACACCGTGACGGTTCAGGACACGCCTGAGAATCGCGGCATGATCAATCGTGTCTCTTATCTTCTGTCAGTAGAGGAAGCCTGACATGAAACTGAATGAACTGTCGCCCGGCAAGGGCGCGAAATCAGCCGGCAAGCGCCTCGGTCGCGGTCATTCCGCAGGCCAGGGCAAGACGAGCGGTCGCGGCCAGAAGGGCCAGCACGCGCGTTCCGGCGGATACACGAAGGTCGGCTTCGAGGGCGGCCAGATGCCGCTGCAGCGTCGTCTGCCGAAAGTCGGTTTCAACTCACGTCGTGCACACCTGACGGCGGAACTTCGCCTGAACGAGCTCGAGAAGCCGACGGCGGACGTGATCGATATCGATGTACTGAAGGCAGGCAACCTGGTTCCGGCTTTCACGACGAAGGTCAAAGTCATCAAGTCCGGTGAAATTTCCAAGGCTGTAAAGCTCAAGGGAATTGCCGTGACGAAAGGCGCCCGTGAGGCGATTGAAGCAGCTGGCGGAAGCATAGAGGCGTAAGCAAACGTGGCAAAGAAGCCCCAACAAAATCCGGCAGATCTCGCGAAGCAGGCCAGCCACCTGGCGGACCTCCGTGGGCGTATTTTCTTCCTGATCGGCGCGTTGATCGTCTATCGGGTGGGTACGTTCATCCCGGTTCCGGGCGTTGATCCTGCTGCGCTGGCGAATTTCTTCGATCAGCAGGCCGGCAACCTCCTCGGTCTCTTCAACCTGTTCTCAGGTGGAGCGCTGGGTCGTTTCGGGCTGTTTGCGCTCGGCATCATGCCGTACATCTCGGCGTCGATTATCGTCCAGATGGCATCCCGCATTATTCCGAGCCTCGATCAGCTGCGTAAGGAAGGTGAGCAGGGTCGCCGCCAGATCATCAAGTACACGCGTCAGGGCACGCTCGTCCTCGCGGCATTCCAGTCGGTCGCAGCAGCTTCGTGGCTGCAGCAGCAGGCCGGCGTTGTGATCAATCCGGGCATGTCATTCATGGTCGTGGCGTGCATTACGCTCGTCACGGGCACGATGTTCCTGATGTGGCTCGGTGAGCAGATCACCGAACGCGGCGTCGGCAACGGCATCTCGATGATCATCCTGGCAGGCATCGTCGCGGGTATCCCGGCGGCCATCGCAGGAACGGCTGAGCTCGTTCGCAACGGCGAAATGTCACCGGCGCTGGCGATCCTGATGATGATCGGCGGTATCGGCGCAATTATCTTCGTCGTGTACATGGAACGTGCGCAGCGTCGCATCACCGTGAACTACGCGCGTCGCCAGCAGGGCCGCAAGATGTACGCGGCGCAGAGCACGCACCTGCCGTTCAAGCTGAATATGTCCGGCGTTATCCCGGCGATCTTTGCCTCGAGCATCCTGATGTTCCCGGCGACGATTGCACAGTTCTTCGGTCAGTCCGCGAACCCGAGTGCATTCCAGAGTGCGCTGCAGACGATTGGCGTCAACTTAGGCCCCGGCCAGCCGGTTTACGTGCTGCTGTACGGAGCGCTTGTTGTGTTCTTCTGCTTCTTCTACACGGCGCTGATGTACAACTCGAAGGACACGGCGGACAACCTGAAGAAAGCGGGCGCGTTCTTGCCGGGTATCCGGCCGGGCGCACACACGGCGGAGTACATTGACCGTGTTCTGACACGCATTACGTTCTGGGGCGCGCTGTACATTGCAGGTGTCTGTCTCGCACCGGAAATTATTCGAATGTTCAACCCGAGCATTCCCTTTAACTTCGGCGGTACGTCTCTTCTGATTCTTGTCGTCGTCACGATGGACTTTATGTCCCAGCTCCAGGCACATGCCATGAGTCACCAGTACGAAGGCATGATGCAGAAGGCCAACCTGAGAAATTACGGTGGCCGGAGCGGGCAGTTACGTTGAGTCGCTGAGACTCGGAGCGGAGAAGGCTCATGAAAGTAAGAGCATCAGTTAAGAAAATTTGCAGAAACTGCAAGATCATTCGTCGCAACGGTGTTGTTCGTGTGATCTGCACCGACGCTCGTCACAAGCAGCGTCAGGGCTAAACAGAAGGAATACATGAAGTGGCACGCATAGCAGGCATCAACATCCCGCTGAACAAGCACATCGTGATCGCGCTGACGTCGATCTACGGCATCGGCCGTACGCGTTCGCAGCAGATCTGTGACGCAGCAGGTGTTGCGCAGGACACGAAAGTGAAGGATCTCGCAGAGCCGGAAGTTGCGAAGCTTCGTACGGCCGTCGCGAACTTCACGGTTGAAGGTGATCTTCGGCGCGAGACCTCCATGAACATCAAACGACTGATGGACTTGGGCTCGTACCGCGGCATTCGTCACCGTCGTGGCTTGCCGCTGCGCGGCCAGCGCACGCGGACGAACGCGCGGACGCGGAAAGGGCCGCGGAGGCCGATTAAGCGGTAGGTTTTGTGGAACGCGGCCTGAGGGTATTGGCCGGTTTTTGGAATTTGTGGAACACGATTGGGGCCCTGGTAGAGGGTCGCGAATTAGCAGAAGAGCAAATCCTGTGTCGGAGCGGAAGCTACGGTTTTCGGCGATGAGGCAGGGTTGAGTGAAGCGAGGAGCCTAGGTTGGCAGAAGCAAAGAAGAAGAAGGTTAAAAAGCATGTGGTCGATGCGATCGCGCACATCCATGCATCCTTCAACAACACGATCATCACGATCACCGATCGTCAGGGCAATGCCCTGTCGTGGGCGACGGCTGGTGGCTGCGGATTCCGCGGTTCACGTAAATCCACGCCGTTTGCCGCGCAGGTTGCGTCTGACAAAGCCGGTCGTGTCGCACTCGACTTCGGCGTCAAGAATCTTGACGTAAGAGTCCGTGGGCCCGGTCCCGGTCGCGAATCAGCGGTTCGTGCGCTGAACGCACTCGGTTTTCGAATTCAAAACATTGAGGACGTAACGCCGATTCCTCATAACGGCTGTCGCCCGCCCAAGAAGCGGCGCGTATAGAGGCTAAAATGGCAAGATATCTCGGACCAAAATGTAAGCTGTCCCGCCGCGAAGGCACGGACCTGTTTCTGAAGAGTGGCGTACGTCCGCTCGAGTCGAAGTGCAAGCTCGAAGTGCCTCCGGGCGGAGCTGCACAGCGTCGGCCGCGCCTGTCGGATTACGGCATGCAGCTGCGTGAAAAGCAGAAGCTGCGTCGCATGTACGGTGTGCTGGAACGTCAGTTCCGCAACTACTACAAGCGTGCCGCTCAGCTCAAAGGCTCGACGGGTGAAAACCTGCTGCGTCTTCTCGAAGGCCGCCTGGACAACGTCGTCTACCGCATGGGCTTTGCGTCCACGCGTGCGGAAGCGCGTCAGCTGGTCAGCCACAAGAGCATCGAAGTGAACGGCAAGGTCGTCAACATTCCGTCAGCACAGCTGTCGGCCGGCGATGCCGTCAGCATCCGCGAAAAAGCGAAGAAGCAGCTCAGGATCCAGAGCGCGATGGAAATCGCATCTCAGGTCGGATTGCCCGACTGGGTCGAAGTTGACGCGAAGAAGATGGCGGGCACGCTGAAAACGCTGCCGGACCGCGAAGATATCCTGCCGGATATCAACGAAAACCTCGTCGTCGAGCTGTACTCCAAGTAGTCAGGAAGGATTATTCCCATGCAGGAATCTGTACACGATTTTCTGAAACCGCGTGTTGTTAAAGTCACGCCGGTTAACGATTTACAAGCAAAAGTCATCATCGAACCGTTCGAGCGTGGCTTCGGCCACACGCTGGGCAATGCGCTGCGTCGCATTCTCCTGTCGTCGATGCCGGGCGCGGCAATCTCTGAAGCAGAGATCGACGGCGTACTCCACGAGTACACGAGCATCGAGGGTGTGCAGGAAGATGTTGTCGACATCCTCCTGAACCTGAAGCAGGTCGCTGTTCGCATGAACGGCCGCGACAGCGCGGAACTGCGGGTCTCCAAGAAGGGCCCGGGCACCGTCACCGCAGCCGACATCCAGCTCGACCACGACGTTGAAATCATGAACCCCGACCTCGTCATCGCAAACCTGACAAGCGCCGGTGAGCTGAACATGATTCTGCGAGTTGAGCGCGGCCGCGGCTACCGCCCGGCAACGCAGCGCCCGTCGTTCGAAGAGCAGACCGGTCCGATCGGCCGCCTGCAGCTCGATGCCTCTTTCAGCCCGGTCCACCGCGTCACCTACGACGTCGAAGCGGCCCGTGTTGAGCAGCGCACCGACCTCGACAAGCTGATCATCGACATCGAGACGAACGGCACGATCGATCCGGAAGAAGCGATTCGTCGCGCCGGCAGCATCCTGAAGGACCAGCTGTCTGTCTTCGTCGACCTGCACGCGCAGGAAGACGGCCAGCAGGCACAGGCTGAGAACCAGGTGGATCCGATCCTCCTGCGTCCGGTCGACGAGCTGGAACTGACGGTTCGTTCCGCGAACTGCCTGAAAGCCGAAAACATCATGTACATCGGCGACCTGGTTCAGCGCACGGAAGTCGAACTGCTGCGGACGCCGAACCTCGGTAAGAAATCACTGACCGAAATCAAGGAAGTGCTCGAAGGGCACGGACTTGGCCTCGGCATGCGACTCGACAACTGGCCGCCGGCAAGCCTGCGTCCGGAGCACGAGCTCGCGATCTGAAAATAAGGACGAAGACCCATGCGCCACAAGAAATCCGGCCGTAAACTCGGTCGCAACAGCTCTCACCGCAAGGCGATGTTCCGCAACATGGCGGCGTCCATCCTGCGTCACGAGACGATCAAGACCACGCTGCCGAAGGCGAAAGAACTGCGCCGCGTCGTCGAGCCGCTGATCACGCTTGCGAAAGAAGACAGCGTCGCGAACCGTCGCCTGGCCTTCGACCGTCTGCGCGACAAGGAAGTGGTCGGCAAGCTCTTCGCAGAGCTCGGCCCGCGCTTCAAGGAGCGCCCGGGTGGCTACCTGCGCATCCTGAAAACCGGCCCCCGCGCCGGCGACGCAGCACCGATGGCGATCGTCATGCTGATGGACCAGGCCCCGCAGGCGGCGTCTGACGAGTAATCGTCACGGTCTGAAGAGTACGAGGAAGCCGGGCAATTGCCCGGCTTTTTTGCATATCTACCAGCGCTCCATGCACGCGAGTTCGGGATGGTCGGCAAGTACGGCACGAATGTTTGCTGCCTGCCGAATCGTTGCCTGAATCTCGCCAAATTCCTGCACGTCCTGCCTGTAGGCTGCAAAGACTTCCGGCGTCATCTGCAGTTCGACTGTCCGCCAGACGCTCGTTGCGTCTTCAAAAGCTTGGCGTCTCTCAGCCTGCCGATCCTCGACGGCAGACAATTGATCCGCTTCGCCCAGTATGTCAAGCACGACGGCCTGGATGCTTAGACCGATGCTCGTGGTCAGCAGATCAGTCCCGCGCTGTTCCATCTGCTCCCCAAGAGCGAGACAGGCATACGCCCACTCGAGATCAGCGGCCGACTGTTCGCGACAGAGATCCATTCGCTCCGCAAAACCGGGAAAGGCCATTGCACCGGAGACTCCGTACGACCAGACGACGCGTTGATGGAAATTCCCGACGTTGGCCGCCCGTGCGGCGTGCATTGCGAGATCGACCGACTCGAGCCAGTACGGATTGGCTTCGCTGGCGGCACCGGCCTCAATCAATCTTTCGAGTGCCAGGTCTGCGTCGCCGTCGTCATAGGCCTGCAGTGCGAGACGAACCAACGCCTCGCTGTTCTGACCGTCCAATTGCCGGACTTTCGTCGATAAGTCGTCGAAACC
>CAWUHY010000051.1:0-15063 GCA_963922215.1 uncultured Gammaproteobacteria bacterium
CCGGCGGTGAAGCGAAGCCGCGGCGCGTGGCTGGCGCGTGGGTCCTGATTGCGCGCGGACGTCCGCTGGCCTGTCTCGGCAATCGCAACCGCTCGCTGATCACCTTCCCGCAGGAAATTAGCGCGCTCGACGATGCCTGGCCGGCGCTGATTGATGCGCTGCGTGATATGCCAAAGCGCGGCAAGCACTCGATGCTGGTAATCGAGAAAATCGACGGTGTGGATATCGATCAATCCGCAGAGGCCACACATTTTCGGCGTGCGGGTTTCGCGAGCGATTACCGCGGCCTGATCGACATCGAGACCCCGTCGACCGAGGGAGCGCGCGGTGCCTGAGGGAGACACGATCCACAAAATCTGCAACTACCTTGCGCCACGACTGACGGACCAGCGTATCGACGAGATCGAGCTTCGGGACGCGCGCGATGCGCGGCGCTGCCGCGACCGGCGGATCGAGGGCGTCGACGCGCGCGGCAAACACCTGTTCTTTCATCTCGACAACGCGACGAGCATTCGCAGCCACCTCGGCATGCACGGGTCGTGGCACCGCTACGCACCCGGCGAGTCCTGGCAAAAACCGCGGCATCGCGCGTCGCTGCGCCTGCGGGTCAACGACGAGGACTATGTCTGCTTTAACGCGAAAGAAGTCGAGCTGATCGATACGCCCAGCGTGCGGGACGCAATTGTTCGCAGCCGCCTCGGCCCCGACCTGATTGCGGACGATCCGAAGGCGAGCGACATCGTACGTCGCGCGCGGGACATCATGCGTCCGGACGATCTCATCGGCGATGTGCTGCTCGACCAGCGCGTCGCAAGCGGCATCGGGAACGTCTACAAGTCCGAGGTGCTGTTCATCGAACGTTTGTCGCCGTACCTGACATTGCAGGAAGTGTCTGACGACGCGCTGATGCGCTGCTTCGAGGTCGCCGCCGATCGCCTGAAGAAAAACCTCGGCGGCGGCAAGCGCGTCACACGTTTCGAGAACGACAAGGCAGGTCGCCTGTGGGTCTACGGTCGCCGAGGCAAGCCCTGCATTGAATGCGACACGCCGATACGCTCACGGCGCATGGGCCGACACCATCGCGGCACTTACTGGTGTCCGAACTGTCAGAGGCGTAAGAATCGCGGCTGAAGCAACTTTCAGATGGATACACGCATCCCGTGATCGATCCTGTCAATCGAAAGCGCCAGTGCGGAGTTGAATAGAACAGCGCTTGGGAGCGGCTTCAGCCGCGATTCGCCACGAAGCTATGGGGGAAGTAAAACCGTGCGACTAATCATCCTCGCAGCATTGCTCTTCGCATCACACTCCGACGCAGGCGACGTCTCGCACCTGCAGTCGCTCAACGACCTCGACCACTTCTATGTCGAAAACGAAGCCGTCGACCGCGGCTATCACATCTGCGTCAAGCGCCCCCCCGAGTTCGATGTAGAGGAATCCTATCCCGTCATTTACCTGCTCGACGGCGGCAACCACCTCCCGCTGATGGCGGCCTACCATCGGCTGATGCTGTTCGGCGAGGACGTGTCGCCCGCAATTCTCGTCGGCATCTCCTACGGCGCCGACAGCTTCGAGGACGGCAACTATCGCAGTACCGACTTTACGGCTCCGTCCGAGGAGCGTGATTACTGGGGCGGCGCGGCTGCGTTCCGTGACTTCATGACTGAGACACTGATCCCAAGCGTTGAGTCGCGATATCCCGTCCGCAAGGATCGCCGCATTCTCTTCGGCCACTCACTCGGTGGACAGTTTGTGCTGTTCGTCGCGCAGACCAGGCCGGACATCTTCTGGGGCTACCTCGCGAGTAATCCCGCGCTGCATCGTAATCTCGATTTTTTCCTCGAAACGAAACCCGCAAGCAACTCAAACGCGAAAGTGTTTGTCGGCAGCGGCACAGAGGACGCCGAGCGATTCCGCGTTCCGGCTCGACGCTGGATCGAGCACTGGCAAGCGATGGAAGAGCGCCCGTGGGCACTGAAGGCCGTCGACCTCCCCGGCCACTCACACATGTCGGCACCACCGGCGGTGTATCGGCAGGGTTTGCAGTGGCTGTTTGAGGAAACGAGGCCAGAATGACAATCGTCTAATCCGAATCGCGGCTAAGGCCGCTCCCACAAAAGAGAGTCGCACACCCTGTGGGAGGGGCTTCAGCCCCGATAGTGCATCGCGGCTGAAGCCGCTCCCACGGCATCGCCTGCAACAGTCGGCGTATCAGGGGATACTCTGATGCATGGAGAACATTTCAAAACTTCTGTTTGCGACGACGTTGTTAACGATCTTCGCGTATCTGCTGGCGTACGTGTCGTCAGGTCTGGCCGGAAACGGCGGTGAGTACTGGGGTTTTGATGGGCAAACCTACCCCTACGTTGAGGCGAATGATTCATTCGACGCCGGGGAGTACATCCTTCTTGAGCTGGATATCTTGGATCCGTTGGGTAAGCGAATCAGGATCACGCCCAATCCGATTTCCTGTGCGAGCGTTGTCGGGACGACGTCCACAGCAACGCGACGCTACAAGTCTGAGAAAAACCACAGCACACAATCTGTGCAAAGCCTGCAGGCCTACCTCAGTCACTTCAATAGAACGATGTCCGGGTTAATGCTGGATGACTTCGGGCATGCTTGTACGGTCGAGCCTGCACGTTAATCAGGGGGCGCCTGCCAGCCCAGTGGGAGGGGCTTCAGCCCCGATAGTGCATCGCGGCTGAAGCCGCTCCCACAATGACTACCAGTACTTCGGCTTGCCGTCCTTGTCCCAGAGTCCCCAGTAGGCGCCGACGTCGCCTTCGGCGTCGACCTTCCAGGCTTCGTCGAAGGATGAGAAGTAGAAGACCTCGACATTGTCCTGCTCGGCCCACTGCTGTGTGTCGATGAAGTACTTGACCGCGTTCTCGTATGACGGGACGGCGCCACCTTCTGCCGTGCCGATGTTCGGCCAGCCGGTTTCAGAGACGATGACCTTCTTGCCGTTCGCGACGTTCGACGCGCGTCGGTACATTTCTTTCATGTACAGCAACGCCGTCTCTGCGGGGCAGCCTTCCCAGAACGGATAGCAGTTCGCGAGGATTACGTCGCAGGCTTCTGTGATGCGTGGGTGTACCTCGAACTCGAAGTACGCGTCCACGTAGCCGACCGGGATGCCGTCAGTCGCTGCTTTCGCCTGTTCGATTTTCTCGAGCAGCTGGTCTTCGCTGAGATCACCGCGCAGCAGGACCTCGTTGCCAACGGCCAGGATATCGACATAGCCTTCGTTTGCGAGCTGAATGGCATTCTGCATCTCGAGCTCGTTATGCTCGTGGTCGTCATCCAGCCAGACACCGACCATCGTTTGAAGTCCCGCCTTCTTCGCAACTTTCGGAACCAGCTCGTGACCTTCGGTGCAGGAAAAGGAGCGAATCGCTTTCACGTACGGTTTGACGATGTCGAGACGCTGCTGAATCTGTTCCTCGCTGATTTCCATCCCCGGCTTCTGGCCTTCGAGGTAGGGGCTGAAACAGATCCCGTGGATGCCGTTGGCCATGATTTCGCTGACGAGCTTGCGCAGGTCGTCGAGCGACATTTTCGAAATATCGAGTCCTGCGAGGGACAGGCGGCGTTGATAGAAGTTGGACATGGTCTAGCTCTGTTTGTCGTTGAAAAGAAGGTTCTCCGGGAACGTGACGGTGATCTGTCGAATCTGTCCGTCCCGGTTGAACAGGTGGCGTGCCGTCTCTGTGGTCAGCTCGAGTGAACCCAGTTCCTCGGTCTTTCCATCGAGGTCGAGCGCAATACTTTCTTCGTCGCCAAGCTTAAATACAACCGGCACCTGGCACCATGTAAAGCCGAGGCTGTTGGGCGGCAACTCGATCGTCTGCCAGTTGTTGTCGACGTCGAGATAGCGGAAGTCCCGCGCGTCGGCGAGGAATTCGGCGCGGCGCAGCAGTCGCGGATGAATCGTCACGGCACCGTCGCGGACTCGCAAGCCAAGCTCGGCGAAGCGTGTCACGATTTCTTCTTTCACCTGTCCCGTCATGCCAGGCTGGCGTGCGCCTGCATGTCTCGGTGTGTGCGAGTAGGGGTCGGTCGGGAACGCGCCGTAGACCTCCGGCGTCTTGTTGAAGCCGATACCGGCGCGCACCTTGTAATACAGTTGACCGAGCCGCTGGATCTCGTTGGCGTCTGCTCCAGACTCGACTGCATCGAAAAACGTCTCCATGACCGCGAGCAGCAGCTTCGAGACCATGTGCCAGTAGATCGAACCCAGCCCCTCGAAACCAAACATCGTGCCGGAACGTCCGGTGAACGACTTGTGATCGAAGACGGTTTCGTAGATGTCGAGGATTGCCTGTCGTTCGGCCTGCACGTCCGCCGGCGCTTCTTGCAGTGCACGCTTCAAGTCCTCGGCGTTCGCGAAGTCAGAATTGAATCGCCAGTTGCCTTCGAGGTCCTTCACGACGATGCGCGACTCGCCTGCCTCGGCAGATTGCTTGAGCTTCGGCGCGTGGCCGAGCAGCGCCTCATCGATGCGGTTGCGCGTCAAAAAGCCCGGCAGCTTGCGATCCGGGTACAGCATGAACGACGCCTGGTCGTCCCGATACAGATCGCTATCGAACAAGGCTTCGAGAACCTCGATTGACTGCGCCGGCTTGAGCGCACCGGAGCTCAAGATCGCGACCTGGCCTTCGAGCATAGGATACAGCGTGTCAACGTCCAGCCCGTCGTCCTGGAGATCGAGCAGGTTGTAGGTGTGATACAGACCGTCGTCGCGGCGGTTGTTCCTGATGCTGTGGTCGATCGCCGTCTGCGCGTTCTCGAGCATCGCGCTGACGGTTTTCGTGTCGACTTCCACCTTGCCGGAAAAGCCGGCCTTGTAGACGACCTCGCGGTAGTCGGACGACGCCTGTCCGAGCGTCTCGAGCGTCTTCAGGCGCGCGGCCTTGGAAACACTTCCGCCGTCGAGTTCCTTCGCCAGCGATTCGAGCGCAGATGCCGTGGTCAGCAGCCAGTCGTGCACCTCGGTAGAAACTGCATAAGCGTCCGGACCGCCGTTCAGCAGCGACGCGAGGAAGCGCACGTAGCGACGCATGTAATAGAGCGTGACCATTGACAGGCCGTAGCCGACCAGCGCGTTGTTCGCGTCGTTCCACTCGGGCCGCTGCGTGTTCAGCCAGATGCCGCCGTCGACGACCAGGTTGCCGATTTTCGCCAGCAGCGGCACGAGCAGCTTCTCGAACAGATTGACCTGGTAGACATTGCCGTCACCGTCGAGCAGCAGCTTCGCGTCAGCGCCAAGCGTCGCGAGCCCGTGTTCGATCCGTTTCTCGAGGTCCTCGTCGTAGAGAACCGTGTTCTTCGGATCAGCGAGCAGCTCAGCGAGGGGCTTGATGCGGTAGGGCACATTCGCATAGCAGAAGCGCTCTTCATGCAGCAGCGAGCGCAGGTGGTCCGGGTCAAACTGGCGTGACAGTTCGAGCAGTTTTTGCAGATAAATGATCTGGTGATCGCCCCAGTAGCCAATGTAGCTCCAGGGATCGTCGGGTTCCTCGATCTCCCAGTCGATCCCTTCCTTCGTAATCCGGTAGGGGTTGTAGCCGTCCGCCGTCGAGGCGTTGACGAATTTCGCGATCATGCTTTCGACGAAGCCCGGGAAGGAAAGCGCGAGAGCTTCCCAGTTCTGGAAGATGTCGCGCCAGTTGCCCTGGTAGGAGAGCAGGCGATTGCCCTCGTCGTCTTTAAGCTGGATCGCAAACTGATTCCAGGGACGGCTCGGGTCGCCGTGGCGACGGCCGAAGGTGATTGGCAGGTATTCGAGTGTGAGCCTGCTGAGCTGGTTGTCGCCGCGCGCCTCAACTTTTCCTGCCAGCGATTTGAATGACAGCGTGTCCGGAAGCGACTTGAAGAAGTCTGCGTGGCGCTCGTACACGGGACGATTGAAATGACGGATCGTCCGCGAGAAATCGCGCGCTGAAATTGAATACTGGTCGTCGAAGATGCCGCCACGGAGCACGTTGAACAGCACGTTCGCATAATGGTGGGCAGCGACGTTTTCCTCGGCTGTCGCCTGGAATGCGTCGGCGCTTCCCATAATCCGTGCGAGCGCGTCGCTGTCTTTCTTCGTCGCTTTGTCGATCGCCTGCGCCAGAGAGTCGCGATCCTTAAGCTGCTGTTTCAAAGCAACGACGTCGCGCTGCCCCTGTTCGGCATTAAAGACCAGCCGCCACTCGTCGCTCGCGTTCGCGCCAAGCTCGAATTTCGCATGCGTGAAAAACGCCCCGCGTATGCCGCGCTTGTGTGTTTCGACGGAGACCGACTGGCCTCGGCGAAACGCTTTAAGCTGCAGGTCGGAGATCAGCGTCGCGCTGTGATGCTTGCCGAGGCAGTACATCGTCGTCGCTTTTAGCGATTCGGCAGGCTCGGCGCGATCCACGATGCCGGAGTAGAGCGTGAACAGGGCGAGGCCGGATGCCTTGTCGAGCTCCGTCCACTTGTAGGCGTCGACGAGATTGCTCGAATTCGTCTGCGTAAAACGCGGCGTGCCGGCGGGCAGAACATTGCGCACACCGTCGAGCATTTCGATCTGTCGCTTCTGCGCCGTGTTGTTGACGAGTTCGCAGTGGCGCACAAAACCGTGTTCTGCACTGAACGCCCACGTGTAACGGAAGGTTAGCCCGAGATCGTGGTTCTCTTCCTCGAGGCACAGGCGATTGCCGAGCAGGCTCTTGTAGATGTTGCGCGTCGTGTCGAAGCGGTCGAAGTGTTCGGCGTTGAACGGCTCCCAAAGTGCCGATTGGTTGCCGTCGAGGGCGCGGATCAGTGTTTTGGGGCCGGTGTGATGGCCACTCTCGTGGATCTTGTCGACCGTGACGTAGGGGAACAGGGCGTATTCGGGTGACACACGGCCGGCCGTCAGGCCGCCGTTCGACGAGACGAACAGCCAGTGATCGTCGCTCGATATCACACTGATGAAGAACGGCGGCATCTGGTCGACATTGCGGATGACGTACCCGCGCTCGCCGCCGAACTCGATAAACTCTCCCTGGACGTCGCTGGTCCGGGCCTCTGTGCTCGCACTTTTCTGCATCACGGTGCTCATGAATCCACCCCACCTGGCCGGTCGCCTGCCGCCGTTTCAGTCGTCGACGGTAACGGAAAGGGGATCGCTCGCACGCGCGCTGTCCGCTTGCCCCGGTCGCGCCGCTGGCGCGCCCGCCCCCCAACTGTTACTGACACAGGATTGTCGGCCGTTTTTTTTGTTTGGCTCTCGTTTCTCGTTATTTGCGGCCGCGCTGTGGCGTCCGCGACCCGCATGACAGCGCTGTCATTCTACACAAATCCCGGCGTTCCGCGAGAGTTTCGCATGCCCGGCAGCGTATTTCCCACGATCTTGAACGGGCCGAACCCGCGCCCCGGCGGGCCCGTTCGCTTTGAATTTTGCCCCGCACGACCCATTCTTTTCGACCTATGAAGCACACGAAATCCAAAAACCTGTTCCGGCGGATTGCCCGCTGGGTTGCATTCAGCCTGCTCGCAGCGACGGCAATCGCTGGCCTTGCCTACTACGAGCGCGACCCCGGCCCGGGCGCACCAGCGGTGCTCGTGGCGATCGATCGCTCGCTGTGGAACACGCTGGGCCTGAACCAGTTTACCTACGTTCGAAATCTGCGCCGCCAGGGCCTGCGCCCGATTCTCGTCGAATACCCTCAAGATCTCTCGGCGGTCGAACAACTCTGGCCGGAGGATATCGACGGGCTCGTGCTAACCGGCGGCGGGGACGTTGCCGCGAAGCGCTACGACGGTGACCCGGCCGTGACGCGCAACGTCAAGGATGCCCGCGACGACTTCGAGCTCTGGTTGCTCGATACCGCGGACCAGGCGGGCCTGCCGGTCCTTGGACTCTGCCGCGGTGCCCAGCTGATGAACGTCTGGCGCGGCGGAACACTGGGCGATCATCGTCACGACGATGCACGTTTCGGTGCGCACCAGAATGCGTTTGCCGGCCATACAGTCATCCTTGAACAGGGCACGGCGTTGCACGAGATTTACGGCAAACGGGTCATCGGCAATGTCACGACCTGGCACGGCCAATACGTTGACGAGCCCGGCGCGGGCGTCACGATCTCAGGGCTGGCACCCGATGGCACACCCGAGGCAATCGAGCTGGAAGGCGAGACGTTTCGCATCGGCGTGCAGTGGCACGCAGAGATCCCGCCCTGGGATGACACGAACGACCGGCTGTTCGAGGCTTACGCGGACGCGGTGCGGCAGGCGTCGACGAAGTGACGAAAAATGCTGCGCTGGTCCCGGCGCTGCGGCATGTACTCGGGGTGCCATTGAACGCCGAGTCGTAACGGTCCCGAGACACTCTCGATACCCTGCACAATCTGATCCCGATCCAGTGCGTTGATCACGAGCCCTTCACCCGTGCGGTCGACGGACTGGTGGTGCAGGCTGTTCACGCGACTCGTTGTCGAGCCAACAAATTTCGCGAGCGTCGATTCCTCGGTGATCGTCACCGCCTTGCGCGGCAGCAAGGTGCCCTTGTTCGACGTGTGCACGCGCACGGACTTCAGATCACTGATCAACGTGCCGCCGTGGAAAACGTTGATGAGCTGCGAGCCGCGACAGATCCCCATGACCGGAAGCTCGCGTTCGGCCGCAAGCTCGAGCACTTTTAATTCATAAGCGTCCCGCATCGGATCGACGGACCGGGAAGCCGAGACGTCGCCGCCGTAAATGCCGGGGTCGATGTCATTGCCGCCTCCGATAATGAAACCGTGCACGTCGTCGCCCGGATACCCGGTCGACGCATTCAGCCGGCGCGCACGGGCTCCGGCTCGCTTCAGTTGAAAGCGTGTCGCCCACCAGGCCCAAGGGATGCCGTGGCTGGGTCCGGTGACTCCAATAAGAATGTCCTTGCTCATCCGGCTGCTACAGATCCTTCAGCATGTCGCGCAAACGCGAAACCCACTGCTTGTCGATCTGGCGCAGGAGGCGCGGGCGGTCTTCTAAAAACGCCTCCGCGACTTCGCGCAGCAGGTCGTCTTCCGCGGCGAGTCGTTCGAGCATGACCCAGCGATTCCAGGGATGCGCGATGCTCCAGCCGTCTTCGTCGATGCAGGAGTTCGCGAGACGATAGTGAAATGCAGGTCGCGCCTGGATCAGCGGATCGTCGACCGTGCCGAGAACGCGTTTCTCATCCACGTGCGCAAACAGCGGCAGCATGTCCAGCGCCCGGTCGCGCGTCGGATTGTGCGCGAGATAGTCGTCGATCAGCGTGTCCCAGTCCGGCGCATAGTCCGGGTTCGCGACGAGGAGGTCGTACTCTTTCTTGTACGGCTTGATGTAGGGCGAAAGCTGGCGTGCGAGATCAACCTGGCCCTCATCGACGATCCAGTCGTATAGACAGACAAAGGCGCGAAGAAAACGCGCCACCGTCTCGGGATTGAGCTCCGGCGGTTCGACATTGAGGTGAACCCCGAAAGCATAAAACATCGACTGACGTGTTCCGCGGCCTCCCGCGGCGCGCAGGTCCTGCACGAGGCGGTCCATTGGGTCCGCGATCGCATCCATCTTCAACGGCGGCGTGACGATCTCGCAGGGGACGAGTACCGAGCTTGCGCCGCCGAGCAGCTTCACTGCCAGCGCCATGAGTTCGCTGTCGTCCGCGTCTTCCTGTTCCTGCTCCTTCGCGAGCTCCTTCAGGAGGCGGAAATCGACCTCTACGCGAAACGCGCCTTGCTCCGGCACGTCGACGAGGAACTCGACGTCGCTCTCACGCTGCAGGTCGCCGCCCAGAGTTTCCGCCGTTAGCTGTGCTAGCTTTTCGATTTCGATTCCCTGCAGCTCGATCTCGATGCCGACCTGGCGCGGCTCGCCGTCCTTGCGCCGTGTTTCATCCGGAAAAATCCAGTCGTGGCTCATGCGTCTCTCTCTGCCTCGGGGAGCGTCGTCCCGAAGACCGCGCCCGCCATGCCCATAGCAGCGAGCAGCGCGATCACACCTGCATTCGTGATGATTGGGGCCAGCGCGCCGACGCTACCAACAAGCAGCAGCATGACGCCGATCACGGTGTTGCTGATAGCCACATAGTCGGTGCGTTGATTCCCCGTCGCGAGGTTGACGACGTAGGTCTTGCGACCAACGCGTACACCGCTGTGCGCGATGCTCAGGACGAAGTACGCCAGCGGCAAGAACCAGAGGCTGTTCGTGAGTGCGGGCAGGGTGCGATCGAGGGCGAAGGTCGCAATGCCGACGGAAGCTGTAAGGACGGCAGCTGCGATCATGACTTGCTTGCTCGAACTGTCGGCGAAACGACCCCAGAGCGGTGCACTCAGCATCGAGGCAAGTCCGGCCGCGACGACAAATCCGCCGAGAACCCACGCCGAGTTGCCCTGCGCCTCCTGCGCCATCGCGACATAGAACGGCGCACTGAGCGCTGAACACATCAACAAGGCGCGCGTAATGACGAAACGCCGAAACGGACGGTCCGTCACGAGCAGTTTCAGCTTGCTGATGGACTGTGCCAGGCTGCGCCCGCCGCCGGTCTCGCCGGGATATTCCTTGACCAGCGAGAACGTCGCCGCCGCGATGACCCACAACAGACCGGCAGCGATCAGCAAACCGCCAATCAGGCCGAGTTCGGTCGTGCCGACAAGCGGCGTCATCAGCACGACGCCGACGCCGATTGCAACCAGGCCCGAGGCGCTGGCCGACCAGCCCGTCAGCTGGCCGCGAACTTTCTTAGGGATCGTCTTGCCGAGCACGTCCTTTGATGAGACGGAACTGAAGCCGCGGGCGAGGCTGAACACGGTGATCAGTCCGAGAATCGCGTAGCCGGCCTCATTACCTTCAAGGAAGAATGCAACGACGCCGATACCGACGATGCACGCCGCCTGGACGAGGCTGCCGAGAACCCACACCCATTTCCGAATCGGCAGGCGGCGGATGACTCCGCCGATGAACAGCTGCGGAATCAGCGAGCCGGACTCCCGGATGGGTACGAGCAGGCCGAGCACGAAGGCCGGCGCGCCGACGGAAGTCGTCAGCCACGCGAGCGTGGTCTTGGGGCTCGCAATGGCGTCACCGAGCTTCGTGAAGAAATAGCTGGAGAGCAACAGAAAGAAACTGTTCGGGGATTCGCGGCAGGCTTTCTCGTCGATGTCGCTGCAGAATCGCGCATCTTCTTCGTTGGTCAGCTTGTCGTAGAGGTTGTCGGTCAGCGCCATCCGGCTATCGTACCGCAACCGGCGTAAATAACTGTTTCGATTGGTCTCAACGCCTTGTGCTCTGCAAATGACTTCGGCAGGGTCTGACGCCAGCATAGTGGAACTCAAAGATAAGCAATGGCAGGCAACGAACTCGAAAGTATCGACGCATTCATGGAATGGGTCGAAGAGCATCACCCGAACGAGCCCGAATACCATCAGGCAGTGCGCGGCGTCGCAACGCACCTGATCGACGTCGTCCGTGACAACGAGGACTATCGGTCCGCAAGAATTCTGCAGCGGCTCACCGAGCCCGACCGCATCATCTCGTTTCGCATCGTCTGGGAAGACGACGACGGTGTACCGCAGATCAACCGCGGCTACCGCGTGCAGCACAGCAATGCGCTCGGACCGTACAAGGGCGGGCTGCGCTTCGACCCGACTGTCTGTCCTGCCGTCCTGAAATTCCTCGCGTTCGAGCAGCTGTTCAAGAATGCGCTGACAGGACTCAATCTCGGAGCGGGAAAAGGCGGCGCAGACTTCAATCCGAAAGGGCGCTCCAACAACGAGATCATGCGCTTCTGCCAGGCATTCATGACGGAACTCGCGCGCCACATTGGTCAGATGACGGACGTGCCAGCCGGGGACATCGGGGTTGGCGCGCGCGAGATTGGATTTCTGTTTGGCCAGTACAAACGACTCGAAAACCAGTTCACCGGTGCAATCACCGGCAAGAGCGTCGGCGCCGGCGGGAGCGAGATGCGCACCGAGGCGACCGGCTACGGTGCGATCTATTTTCTTGAAGCGATGCTCGCCGAAAGCGGTGGCGACATCGCGGATCAGCGCATCGCCATCTCAGGTGCGGGCAACGTTGCGCTGCACGCGGCAGAGAAGGCAGCCTGCCTGGGCGCGACCGTTATCACTTTGTCCAACCGGGACGGCGTGCTCTACAAGAAAGACGGCTTGAGCCAGGAAGATGTCGTGACGGTGAAAAAGCGTTACGGCGCCGGCGACAACATGAGCGATATCGCATCGTCCATCGACGCCGAATTCGGCGAAGGCAAGGCGCCATGGGAATACGATTGCGACGTTGCGATTCCGTCGGCCACGCAGAATGAACTGGACAAAGAACATGCGCAGACGCTTGTCGACAACGGTGTGAAGACGATCGTCGAAGCGGCCAACATGCCACTGACCGCGGAGGCAGAGCAGGTCTTCGATGATGCCGGTATCACGATCGCACCTGGCAAGGCGGCGAACGCTGGCGGTGTCGCGATCTCCGGACTGGAGATGTCGCAAAATAGACTCGGGCGATCCTGGTCGCGCGAGCGCATGGACGACGAACTGAAAGACATCATGTGCAACATCTTCGACCGCACTCGCGAACACGGCGAGATCGACGGGCGTATCAACTACCGCTGCGGCGCGGACCGGGCAGGTTTCGATCGCGTCGCAAAAGCCGTACTCTCATTTGGAATCATGTAAAAGGACCGCTCCCGTGCCAATGCCATTTCGCAAAAGCTTCAAGAAGCCCGGTGTCAGACGCTTTCTCTGGCCGTTCACGATCGCGCTTGCATTGCTCTTGCTTGCTGTGTTCCTGATCACCGGCGTGGCCTGACGCCGGACTAGCGCACAGCCACTCTACGGGGCGTCGCTCGGCGCTCCCGACCGCTCCTGAATTTTCGACACGCGCAAAACCTGACATGTACTTATCGGGGCGGTCGCGCGTACCGACTCACATCGCAGATTTGCGCGGCGCTGTTGCGGAAACTACCGCACGGGTTTTCGTTGCACTGCCCCGGGGCGTCAACTACGGTGGGCGCTAAATCGGGGAGAGACTGACATGAACGATCTCTACGCACCGCCAGAAGCTGACGTCCAGACAGTCGACGATACCGAGCCGCCGCTCTACATCGTCAGCCGCGCGAAGATGCTCACGCTCGGGATCATGACGTTCACGCTTTACTTCGTCTACTGGCACTACCGCAACTGGAAGCTCACGAAACTTCGCAACGGCGAAGACATCTGGCCAATACCGCGAGCGATCTTCCAGATTTTCTTCACGCATTCCCTGTTCACAGAGATCGATGAGCTGATCAAGACCCGGGGCATCGAGTGGCGGTGGAACCCGATGACAATGGCGACAATCATCGTTGCGGTCACGATCCTCGGCAACGTGTTCGATCGGCTCGCCGGTCGCAGTCTCGGAAGTCCCACGACCGACATTATTTCGATCGGTTTTGCGCTCGCGCTGCCGCTGCTGTACATCCGGCCGCAGAACGCGATCAACATCGCTTGCGAGGATCCCGCCGGACAGCGCAATGCGCGCTTCACAGCGGTGAACTGGCTGTGGATCCTGTTTGGAGTCCTGTTCTGGCTGCTCGTGTTTTTCGGCGTCTACGTGGAGATTGCGGCGCCGCACCTGCTGGCGGAGTAAGCCGCGGCGAGCTACTCGAGAATCAACTCTCCGAACAGGCCGGCGTCGATCCAGCCCCAGTCGGTCTTGCCTTCAAAGGTCTGCTCGGAACCGACAAAATTTTCGCGCAGTTCGGAGCCGTCGTTATCGCAGTAGGCGACCATCAGGCCCATGTGCTTGCCGCGTTGGAGCTTGACCGGCACGTTGTCGTCGGAGTCGTCCTCGTAGGTGTCGTCATAGATCTCGATCGATACTTCCCAGATCAGCTTGTCGCCCTCCTGCTTCCACGCGCTTTCGACATGGTGCGTGTAGTCGCGCGGCTTTTTGTCGGTGCCGATGTCGATCGCTCGGTTGTCCAGCGAGAAGTGATAGGCGAACGCGTTGTGGTTGAACTGGTGATCGCCGCCTGAGAAGTCCTCGTCGAGGAAGATCTCGAGACAGTCGTCGTCCCAGTACTGCTCGAGCGGATGCCGATGCGCGTCATACAGGATGTCATCGGTGATCTCGGCGAGCAGGTAAATTCGATCCTCGGTCCAGACGACCTTGAATCGGCCCTCGAAATCGGCGGGGTCGAGTTCGGGCCCGAGCCAGTTGTGATTCATCGGCTTCCACGAAGCTGTCGCCCAGGCCGCGTCGTCCGCAAAGCCGTCGACGACCGGCTTTTCGTCCGCATGCGGCGCGGTGTACAGCGAACGCCCCTCGTGGTGCTGCGCAAACGACAGGACAGGCAGCATCAGCGCTGCGACCAGGATCAGGAATCGGATCGACATTTTCGGTTTCCCCCGCTTGACAACGTTGTCATTCTACACAAAACTGCGCGCCTCCCAACCGTCCCCCCGAGCATACACTCTCGACGCGTGCCGCCAATCCTGCGGTACTTTGCGCGTCGCGTCGTGTTGGACGGGCAGCGGACAGCGAGGTGATCAGGCATGAATGCGAAACAATTTGAGCCGCTCTGGGCCGTCAACGTCGGCGGCGCAGCCTATACGGCCAGTGACGGTACCCGGTACGACGCAGACGACCCGTCGATCGGCGGCGAGCTCGGCATCATGGATGCCGTGAAGGGCTCGCAGGATCCGGACCTCTATCGTAGTTACCGCATCGGCGATCTCCGCATCGAACGTGAGCTCGACAGAGGACGCTACGACGTCACCCTGCATTTCGCGGAGCCGGAACAGATTCACGCACACGAGCGCGTGTTCAGCGTCTGGCTGAATGGCGAAAAACGCGTGCGGGATCTCGACGTCATGAAGTCGCGGGATGGCAAGGTGATCTCTGCCCTGACCGTGACAGTTCCGGCAGTCGTCGTCAGTGACGGAAAGCTCGTGATCGAGTTCGAACGTGGTGTCCGCGACCCGCTGCTCTATGCAATCGTCGTCCGCCGCAACATTCCGCGAGACGATGACTGGGAGCTTGTCTGGAAAGACGAGTTCGACGGCGACTCACTCGACCCCACGCACTGGA
>CAWUHY010000052.1:0-15043 GCA_963922215.1 uncultured Gammaproteobacteria bacterium
CCCCGGGGGATTCAATGTTCCCGCGAATTTCTTCGAGGCGGTCGATTTCACCGTTTTCGATGGCCTGGCGGAGCAGTCCGCGTTCCGCCTCGGCAGATTTTTCCATCGCGTAGATCAAGGGTAGGGTCGCCTTCCCTTCAGCGAGATCGTCGCCGAGGTTCTTGCCGAGCTCCTCCGGACTTGCGTCGAAGTCGAGCGCGTCGTCGACGAGCTGGAAGGCGGTTCCCAGGTGCCGCCCGTAATCCTTCAGTCCGTTCTCGACGGTTTCACCGGCATCCGACAGGACGGCGGCGATCTGTGCGCCCGCCTCGAACAGGCGGGCGGTCTTTCTGTAGATCACCTGACGGTAGTTGTCTTCGCTGGTATCCGGGTTGCGCACGTTCATCAACTGCATGACCTCCCCAGCGGCGATCGTGTTGGTCGCGTCGGCCAGGATCTGCATGACGCGCATGCTGCCGATATCGACCATCATCTGGAAGGACCTGGAGTACAGGAAGTCGCCGACCAGGACGCTGGCCTGGTTGCCGAAGACGGCATTCGCGGACTCTTTCCCGCGACGGCGTGATGACGAGTCGACGACGTCGTCGTGCAGCAGGGTCGCCGTGTGAATGAATTCGATAATGGCGGCGGAGCGAATGTGTTGCTCACCCTTATAGCCAAGCGCGCGGGCGGCGAGCAGCACGATGATGGGGCGCAGGCGCTTGCCTCCGCTGCGGACGATGTATTCGGCGACCTGGGAAACGAGCAGCACGTCGGTCTCGAGACTGGTCGAGATCAGCTGGTTAACGGCTTCCAGGTCTTTGCGGGCGAGCTCTGAAACGTCAGCAAACGACAGGACGTCGCCGGTAGTCTGTGCGAGTTGCATAACGGCGGATAATGCCTGAAATACAGGGCGATGGCGACAGAATTAGGCTGCGGCGAGGCATGAATTCCACTGCGGCAAGCTCTTGAAAAAGCGGCATATTTGCAGGTCTGCCACCGTTGACGCACACCCGCGAAGTCTATAGAATTCCGGCTCTTTTGCGCAGGCAGCCAATCCGGGCAGAGATCTTCGGCCGGGCTGCCGATCTTGAAAAGTACTTAATTCTCAGCGGGTTGCCGGACGGCGACCTGCACAACGGAGCACTACAATGTATGCGGTTTTTCGCAGCGGCGGTAAGCAGTACCGCGCAGCCAAGGGTGACGTCCTGCGTCTCGAGAAAATCGAGGCCGAAGAAGGCGCCAGCATCAGTTTCGACGACGTTCTGCTGGTGGGCGAAGGTGGTGACGTCAAAGTTGGCTCGCCGACGCTCGACGGCACGTCAGTCACGGCGAAGGTCCTGAAACAGGGCAAGACCCGGAAGGTCAACGTCGTGAAGTTCAAGCGACGTCAGAACTACCTGCGTCAGGGCACGCATCGCCAGTTCTTCACCGAAGTCGAAATCACCGATATCGGCGGCTCCGGCAAGAAGGCGGCAGCGAAGTCTGACGACGCGAAGCCGGCGGCGAAGAAAAAGACCAAGAAGAAGGCTGCGAGCAAGACGAGCGCGACCAAGAAAAAGACGAAAAAGAAAGTCGCCAAGAAGACGGCTGCCAAGAAGAAGGCAGCGAAGAAATCTGACGACTGAACGACTCATCAACAGGTAACAGACAATGGCACATAAGAAAGCAGGCGGCAGCAGTAAGAACGGTCGCGATTCAGAATCCAAACGCCTGGGCGTCAAGATCTTTGGCGGCCAGCAGGTAACCGCGGGCAACATCATCGTCCGCCAGCGCGGCACGCGTTTCCACGCGGGCGTCAACGTCGGCCTCGGCCGGGACCACACGCTGTTCGCGAAGGCTGACGGCCACGTGAAATTCGAGCGCAAGGGCCCGCAGAACCGCCAGTACGTCAGCGTCGTCGACGCCTGAGCGACTGGAACGGCAACCGCTCACGAAACCCCGCGCTCGCGGGGTTTTTTGTATCCAGAGTCTCCGTCAAACTAAGAAGCGTTTGTGAAATTCGTTGATGAAGCCACAGTTCGTGTGATCGCCGGCAACGGTGGCAACGGCTGCCTGAGTTTTCGACGGGAGAAATACGTCGAGAAAGGCGGTCCGGATGGCGGCGACGGCGGCCACGGCGGAAGCGTTTACCTGGTCGCAGACACCGGCATGAACACGCTCGCGGATTTTCGCGTCGCAAGAAAGTTCCGGGCGGAGAACGGCCAGCCGGGTGCGGGGCGGAACAAGACAGGCAAGTCAGGAAATGATCTCGATGTTGTCGTTCCGGTCGGCACCGTCGTCTGCGATGTTGATACCGGGGAGATTATCTGTGACCTGACCGAGGACGGTCAGCGCCAGAAGGTCGCGGAGGGCGGACGCGGCGGATTAGGGAATACACGCTTCAAAAGCAGCATCAACCGGGCTCCTCGAAAGACGACGCCGGGAACACCGGGCGAAAGTCGCCACCTCGCGCTGGAGTTGAAAGTGCTGGCGGACGTTGGCCTGCTCGGCATGCCGAACGCGGGCAAGTCCACGCTTATCTCAAGTCTCTCGCAGGCGAAACCCAAGATCGCCGACTACCCGTTCACAACGCTGCACCCGAACCTCGGCGTCGTGCGCGTCGGTCGACTGCAAAGTTTTGTGATGGCCGACATCCCGGGCCTTATTGAAGGGGCTGCCGACGGCGCCGGGCTCGGAATTCGTTTCCTGAAACACCTGCAGCGTACCGGACTTCTGCTTCACGTCGTCGACATCGCTCCGCTCGCACACGAAGTCCAGTCGCCGGCAGAATCGGTGCGCGCGTTGACAAGGGAACTGGAGCGCTTTTCCGAAGACCTCGTCGACAAGCCGCGCTGGCTCGTCATCAACAAGATTGATTTGCTCGCCGCGGACGAGCGTGAAGCGGCAGTGTCCGAGCTAGTTGACTCGCTAGCCTGGTCGGATCCGGTATTCGAAATCAGTGCTGCGACCGGCGAGGGCACTGAAGCACTCGCCCAGGCCATCATGCAGGCACTGGAGGAACGTCGGGAAGTGGCAGAACAGGAAGCCGCGGCTGCTGTCGTAGACAACCAGCAGGATTAGCGGCAGAGCTTGTCGCGCTTCTGTTTGATGTCGCGAATCATCTTCTTGGCTTCGCGATCGTTCAGGTATTCGCGCTCGCCATCGTCGTTTGTCCGGTAAAGGCGCGGTGCATTCACATAAGAGTCGTGAATTTCCTTTGCCCGTTTGCAGTAGTTGGCCTTCGCTGCCTCACGCGCGCTTTTTTCCATCGCCGTTTCCGGCACGATGACGTACTCGCCGTGCTCGTCTCTCAAGACTTCCGGTTCCGAATTCACGAAATCCTCAAGTCTTCCCGATGAGTGCCACACGAGCTCGACTGCGACCGCATCCTGGTGGTCCGGCGTGTCGCTGAAATAAACCTTGCCATCTTCCTGCCAGGTGAAGATGGGTTTCTGGCTGTCTACAAATCGGGTGACGCCGTCGGCGTCTGTCCATTTCCAGACGTCGGCAAAAGCTGATGAGAAGGGCAGCGAGAGCGCTGAGAGGACGATGAGCAGGCGTGAAACTCGCATGCCCCAATTGTGGCTGCACACGCCGAAAATGCCTTTGACTTTCGTCACAAAAAAGCCGCCAGGAGATGGCGGCTTTTGAGCATAAGCTTGGTGGACGGGCTTAACCGGCGAGCGCTTTGACTCGCTTGTTCAGGCGGCTCTTGTGACGCGCTGCCTTGTTCTTGTTGACGATGCCCTTGTTCACCATGCTGTCGATGACCGGGACTGCGTTCTTGTATGCCGCCTGAGCTGCTTCCTTGTCGCCGCTTTCGACAGCTTTCAGGACAGCCTTCATCTGGGTACGCATGCGTGAGCGCAGACCCATATTGTGTTTGCGAGTCTTTTCCGCCTGTTTGGCGCGCTTTCTCGCTGACTTGATATTCGCCACTGTGCTTTCCGTGTAGGGTGCTTTAAAAGAGCCGCGTATTATTCTTGTCTGTCGCGGCGCTGTCAATGCCAAAAACGGTTTGGGCATGGGCCGCCAGAGATCCGCTAAATGCCTGTTTTTACGCAGGTTGTTCGCTAAACTCCTGCCATCGATGAAGACTGATCCCGAGCAAACTGACGAAACCGCCGTCAAGGCGGCGGCCAGCCCGCCTGCAAGTGCCGGCAGAGGGCTACTTGCGAGCACGTCTGTCGTGGGCGGAATGACGCTGCTATCGCGCGTACTCGGGCTGGTCCGGGACGTGGCCTTCGCCCGCCTGTTCGGCGCGTCGCTCGTCATGGACGCGTTTCTCGTTGCGAACAGAATCCCCAACATGCTGCGACGCTTTTTTGCGGAAGGTGCTTTCTCGCAGGGGTTCGTGCCGGTCATGGCGCGTTACCGGGAGCAGGAAGGCGAGGAGGAAGCGCGAGAATTTGTCAATGCAGTTGCCGGCACATTCGGTCTCATACTGTTCGCCGTAACCCTCGTCGGCGTCATTGCGGCTCCGGTTCTCGTCGCGATCGTCGCTCCTGGTTTCATCGGCGACGACGGGCGCTTCGACGTGGCGACACTGATGCTCCGCTTCACGTTCCCGTACCTCTTTTTTGTATCACTGACGGCATTCGCTGGCGGAATCCTGAATACCTACGGCCGCTTCGCTGTGCCGGCGTTTACGCCCGTGCTCTTGAATGTCGCGCTTATCGGATGCGCGATCTGGCTATCGCCGCATCTTGAAGAACCGGCAATGGCTCTTGCCTACGGCGTTTTCCTCGCGGGTGTGCTGCAGCTCGCGTTTCAGCTGCCCTTTTTGCGTGCGGTCGGCTTGTTGCCGCGTCCGCGGTGGGCGCCCGTACACGCCGGTGTAAAGCGTGTCGGAAAATTGATGCTGCCCGCCATCTTTGGCTCGTCCGTTGCCCAGATAAATGTGCTACTGGGCGGCATCCTTGCCTCGCTGCTCGGGGTCGGCAAGATCAGCCTGCTTTACTACTCGGACCGGCTGATGGAGTTCCCGCTGGGAATCTTCAGCATTGCACTTGCAACCGTGACCTTGCCTTACCTGTCGCGCCAGGCTGCGAACGAGTCCCTCGATCGCTTCGCGGCGACGATCGACTGGTCAATGCGCCTCGTTATCCTGATCGCAGTCCCGGCTGCCGTCGGGCTGGTCGCGCTCGCGGAGCCGCTTGTCGTGACGATTTTCTACGGAGGTGAATTCACTTCCGTCGACGTCGAACTGACGGCGATCGCGCTGCAGGCGTTCGCGATCGGCCTCGTTGGTTTTTCATTCGTGAAGATTCTGGCTCCTGCATTCTTTGCTCGTGAAGACACCGTGACACCGGTCAAAATTGGGCTCGTTGCGCTCGGCGTCAATTTCGGCCTCAGTGTGGTCTTCGCATTCTCGCTCGTCCGTATGAATCACCCGGCGCCGCACGCGGGGCTCGCGCTCGCGATATCAATCGCCGCACTCGTTAACGCCTACCTGCTGTATCGCGGTCTCAGGCGGCGCGATTTGTTGGCGGCACAATCGGGATGGCTTGCCTTCGGAGCCCGTATCGTCATCGGCAATGCCGCGATGATTGCCGTGCTCGCGTATCTCGCGCGGCCGGTCGACTGGTGGCTTGCCGCGTCACTCGCGCAAAGCAGCGGCTGGCTGGCGGTCAGTATTGCTGCGGCCGCCGTGGCGTATTTCGCCGTGCTTGCCGTTTTTGGCATGCGTCCTTCACACCTGTCGTTACAGGATCGTTAGCGTGCTATTGAAACGACACGTAAGCGACCTGCCGTTTTCCGAACTTGAGCGCGGGAGTGTTGTCACGATCGGCGCGTATGACGGCCTGCATCTCGGTCATCGAGAGCTGCTGGACCGCGTCCTCGAGGAAGCGGCCGCGCGGAAGCTGCCGTCGGTCGTCATGAGTTTCGAACCGACACCGAAGGAATTCTTCTCGCGCGGCGAGCCGCCGGCACGCCTGATGCGACTCCGTGAAAAGGCCTTTGCGTTTAAATCGCTCGGCATTGATCTGTTCTTCTGCCTGCGCTTCGGCGAGGCGATGCGCGATATCAGCGCGGCGGATTTTATTCGCCGCTATCTCGTGCATGGACTCAACGTCCAACACCTCGTGATTGGTGATGATTTCAGGTTCGCCCGCAACCGCGAGGGCGATGTCGAAACACTGGAACGCGCCGGACATGCGCTCGACTATTCGGTCGAGCATGTTGGCAGTGTGGTCGTCGACGACGAGCGCGTCAGCAGCACGGCGGTTCGCAATGCTCTCAAAGACGGCGATGACGACAGGGCGGCGCGCTACCTCGGCCGACCGTACCGAATGAGCGGACGTGTCATCAAAGGGGAGCAGCTCGGACGGACACTCGGCTATCCGACGGCCAACGTCGACGTTCGCCGAACGAAGAGCCCGGTTCTCGGGATCTACGCCGTGCGTGTTTCCGGTGTTTCCGACGAGCCGATCGACGGTGTTGCAAGCGTCGGTACACGACCGACGTTCGGCGCAGGCAAGACGCTGCTGGAAGCGCACCTGTTTGATTTCGACGGTGATTTATACGGTAAGCTGATCCACGTCGATTTCATTGCGCGGCTGCGAACTGAAGAACACTTCGATAGCGCGGATGCACTTGTTGAGCAGATGCACGTTGACGCCGCGCAGGCACGGGAAATCCTTGGGCGAAAAACCAGTTAACAGGACGACTGAATATGGAAACCAACGGAACAAAGCGCTTTTTTCAGTGGATGCTGGTTGCCGTCTTTGTCATCGTCTTCGATCAGGCGACGAAGTGGGCCGTCATCGAATGGATTGCGCTCTACGATCGCGTTCCCGTGAACAGCTTTCTGAATCTCACACATCAGCGAAACTATGGTGCGGCGTGGAGCTTTCTCGCAGACGCCGGAGGTTGGCAACGGTGGTTCTTCGTCGTACTAGCAACCGTAGTCAGCGCCGTTCTAACGGTCTGGTTATGGAGAGAGCGGCAGAATGGTCCGCTCGTCCTCGTGTCCGGGCTTGCGCTCATTCTCGGCGGGGCCATCGGTAATCTCATCGATCGCCTGTTGCTCGGCTATGTCACGGATTTTATCCAGGTCTGGTTCGGAGATTGGGCATTCCCGTCATTCAACGTCGCGGACTCCGCAATCACCGTGGGCGCTGTCCTGCTGATCATCGATTCGCTCTTTTTCGAGGGCAAAAGAAAGCCGGCTGATAAGCCGGCTTCGGAGTCGTCGGAGTAAGTTCAGTCCCGTGTCAGCGCGTGCGCGTCCAGCAGTCTGAATCAGGCGCTGACGTGCGCTGGTCAGCGCCGGTGATTGTGAACGTCAGGCACTTGTCCTTTTCCGCATCGTCACGCTGGTAGGTCGCGACCGCCGTGAAGTTCGACGCGTTCGCTGCGGTAATCGTGACGGAGTAGGTCTCGGAATCCGTCAGAACGTCATTCGATCCGGAAAAGCCGAGATTCGTCATGTCGTTCGTGAACGTATTGTTGTCGAGATAGAAGCGCTCCTGGTTTTGCGCAATCTTCATCAACGCGGCTTTCGCTTCCGACCGCTTTGCACGTGAGACGAACTCACGATACTGGGGGTAAGCAATGGACGTGATGATGCCGACAATCACGAGGACAATGAGCAACTCCGGCAGCGTGATGCCGCGCATCACGCCGCGCAGAGTTTTTGCGCGCCCCGCCGGGTAGGACGACATCATTCGATGCCATCCTGTGTCCACAGCGTTCTGACCGGCTTGTTTTCAAAGCCCGGATCGAAACACTCGACACCGACACAGCCCAGCGGTGGTGGGTTGCAGGTGGCTTCCGAATCGCAGTCTGCTTCCGCGCTCGGGAACAGGAACTGCGGGCTCGGCGCGATGCCGCCCTGCGCAAGGTCGGTCACTCGCTCCGCGTCCGCTTGTGTGACAGCCAACGTGTCGATGTTGTCGACAATCGGATCACCGTTCGTGACAGAAACGCGGTACAGGAAGTTCCGGCCAAGTCCCGCTGCGCAGGACGCGGAGGCCGCGTTGTCTGGTGAGAAGGCAACGAAGAAGATTTCGTTGTTGAATGTCACCGAGCTGGTCAGCACTTTCTGCGTTGCTGGTAGCGTGAACATCCAGCCGTCTTTGCTGGAGCCCACCGTTGCCCGTGCGGTTCCGGCGACTTCGACGAGCGTATCTTCCTCGATAATGTCGTACGTGTCGTAGTCGTTCTGCGTCAGCGCGTTAAAGATGTCCGGGTCACGCAGCGAGTAAAAGCGCTCCGCCGGCGTATTGTCCAGCGGATGCGCGCGGTACCCACTACCCAGGCTGATCGCGATGAACCGACGATTCTGAAGTGTGTCATTGAAGATGGAGACGTCCGGAGCTCCGTAGAAGCGGCGGGTGTCAGCATCCGTCGGCGACGTCTTGCCTTCAGCGCCGAGACGCGCAATGACACCGCCGGTGACCAGATCGTCCGGCACTTCGCCGTTGAAGATGTCGAAGCGCAGCACCTGTCCGCCCATGTCGGCCGCGTACATCCGATCGGCGAAACCGTCGCCGCTGACGTCCACAACCCGGATCTGCGTCGGGATCGAGCGGGTCATCTTCGCGACCGTCGTATTTGCGGCGCCGTCAGAACCGGCACGCCAGACCACTTCACCGTTCTGGAGGTCGAGGAAATAAACTCCCGCGCCGTTCGTATCAGCGGTGCTCGGATGCGCCAGCGTGTCGTGAACAGTGTCGTAGCCGCCGCCGATAATGACGACTGCCTTATCACTGTTGAAGCCGGTCTTATCGATATCGATTTTGGCGACTGTCGGCGTTGACCAGCTCTGCCCGAAGCCGGTGTCAGAGACGCGCCACTTGATGCTTGGGCTGGTCTTGTTGGTGACATCCAGCGCGTAGTAGGAGCTGCCGCCGCGACGCATACCGAAAATAATATAGACGAAGTCGCCGTCGCCGCTTTCGATGACGCCATCGTTGTCGACGTCTTTGACGACCGGCACGATGTCACCGTCTACGCCGTAGTTCTTGTACTGCGCAGCAGGGTCGAAAAATAGCTTCGAAAGATTCGGCAGGTGTTCCTTCGGGATGAAGGCCCACAGCTCTTCGCCGGTGTCGCCATCGATCGCATGGACGTAGCCGTCGTTCGTGGCCGTGAACACAACCACATCCGGATCAGTCGGGTCGCCGCCATAGACAACGGCAGCCGGCTGCGAATGCAGCGGATCGCCCATCACGTAGCGAACATCGCCTTCCGGATTTTCGTCCGTGACGTCGACGCCGCGTGCCCAGTCGATCAGCTGCTCCTTCGTCGGTTCCTGGGACGAGCCTGTCAGCCCGAGATCGGCGAGCGTGAATGTGTCCATATTGGCTACGGACAGGTGATTGGCCGTTGTTGTCAGGTCGTTCGACGCCGTGATGTTCGTGTAGACCTTGCGCACTGACGGATCCGGCAGCTGGTTGGCGGCACCGCCTTTCTTGACGTCGTTTCCGTCGTCTTCCGTGCTCCAGTAACTCCTTGCGGTTTCCTTGAAGAAGCCGTTGCCCGGATCAACAGCGAGGGCGCCGGTGCTGTCAACGATTGCGCCTTCGGATATCCGGTACTTCTTGAGGTTGCCGGACCAGTGCATGTTTTCCCTGGCTGCAAAGGTCGTCAGGTACAGATCGTTCAGGTTGCGCGTACGGTTGAACGAATTCACCGCGACCGCCGGGGCCGAGAATGACAGGGACTTGTCCGTAATCGTCGAGACGATCTTCAGGAGAGCCAGAGTCAGCTGCTCGATATCGTCGGCGCGGAAGTATTCGCCGTTTGATGCTTCGGCCGCGTCCTCGAGAATCGGCAGGTCGATCGCGAAGCCGATCGTGTGGGTCGTGACCGTCTGCGGTCCGTTCAGCGTCGACTTGATATCGCCTTCGTACAGGTACTTCGCGATGTCATCGAGGCAGTGGCCCTGGCCGGTGCCCTCACAGGCCGTCGTGCCAGTAATGGTTTGCCATTCCGGCAAGTTCGGTGCCTTACCCGGCGCCCCCTGGTCACGCACGGGAACACCGTCGGTCAGCAGCACATTGTAGTTCTTTGTGCACACCTCCATCGCCGGTTGCAGGTAAACCTCGGGGTCGCCCGGGGCAGACGACAGTGCCGCCGGATCGGTGGTCCAGTCGTTGATGTTTTCGCCGTAGTCTGCAGCGATACCACGCCAGTAACGGGCGGACTCATAGAGCGTTTCTGCAAGAGGGGTGTAGCCGTCGGCCGTGATGCTGTCGATCGCCGACGTAATCGCCGTACGATTGGCTTCGAGGTCCTCGACCGCCTGGATGACCGGGCCGCCTTCCTCGTCGTTGAAGCGCATGATGCCGACGTTCACGTCGTCGACGGAGCTCAGAACGGTCTTCATCACGGTCTTCATGATGTCAATCTTTTTCAGGCTGACCGTCGTCGGGTTGGCGCGGTAGTTCAGATAGTTGCCGTCGTAGATGGTGACGTTCTGCGCAACCGGCCAGCTGCCCCAGGACACTTCCTCATCGGGGTCAGTGGTGTACTGCGCGTCGCCTTCGTCGTCGCCGCCGCGCTGCGCATAAACGGCAGTCGACGATGAATTGTCGCCGTGTAGGCCGCTGTCGTTTTCACACTCGACGATGTCGGACTCGTTGCCGGCTTCAAGTTGCTGCCAGCGGAACGCATCGAGGCCGAGGAAAATGCTAAAGAAGCCAGAACCACCGTCGCGGTACTGCGCCATCGTATCCGTGTAGCTGCCGATGCCGGTCAGCAGGCGATCCGAGGCCTCACACTTGTACGCTGTTTTCAGAAACTTGCGCGTATTCGATCCGTCGCAGACCGGTACGGCATTCGTTTCCGTCCAGTAATAGTAATCCTCATCGCAGTCTCCGCTGTAGGAATCCGTGGAGACGTATACCTCACGGGTATTCTCGTTGTCGCCCATCGAGCCCGACGAGTCGAGGATGAACAGGATGTTCGGGTTCGGCGGATCGCCCGGATTTAAGAGTAGAAGCTCCGTGTCATCGGCGAGCGTCGGCGAACCGGCAAGCAGCGAAAGGCTTGCTGCGATGCCGAAGATTGAAAGTCGGTTGCGTGTGTTCATTTTGCGTCCCTCAAAACGATGTCGGTGGCTTAGCGGATGCGGATGGAAATCAGACGAATCCGATTGCCATCCTCTTCCGTAATCACCGTGACCAGGGTCTTGCCCCGGTTCGGCGCTTCACTCAGCGCCTTGCGAAGTTGATCGAAGCCTGTCGCTTCGCCGTTAACCAGGAATTCGGCTTCTTCAGCGAGGCGTGCGCGTTGAAAACTGCAGTTATCGCAGCCCTTGAAGCTGACGTCGCCCGAGTAGGAAACGGGTAGCCGCAGATCGCCACCGCTCAGTTCGTACGCTTCCGCGCTCGCGAGGGCGGGGAGCATCAGCAGAATCGCTGCAAGTCCATAAAGTGTTTTCATTGGAATCTCCGTTTTCCGTTTATAGCGTCGGCGCGCCGGGGCCGACGATATAGAAGGCCTGAGTATGGGTTGCGCTGGAATCGCGATCGGTCGTGCCGCCGCCCGAATCGCGTTTCGACGCCGCATCGGACGTCGCAACGAAATGGTAGGCAGCGATACCGGACCCGACGCCGAGGCTGAATGCAGCGTCCGGCACGATTGTCGAGTCTTCATAGGCGATCGTCACGTCGACCTTGTCATAACTGTTAATTGTCTTCGTGATCGTGGCCGCTGTGGACACAGCAGCGTACGCGCCCTGGTTCAGTGCCTCTTCGAGCCCGGTTTCAGCAGCCTGAAACGCGTTCTCGTAATTCTGGTCGTTACGCGCCATCGCGAGTTCCGTTGTCGCGGTGTTCATGCCGGATACCGCGAGAACCGTGATGACGACGAGCAGCATCAGCCCGACAACGAGTGCCGCGCCTTGCTGATTTTTTCGTGAGAGAAACATGTCGGTCGTCCTCGTTTAAATGCGTGCGTTGCGCAGCAGGATCGTCTTCGAGACCTGCATGCGACGGAAATTGTCTGATTTCACACCGAGATCCACGTTGCCCGGCTCGTAGTCGGTGTTGTCCTGAATGCCAGGCTCCATAGTCGTTGCCCGGACAACCAGCCAGATGCGGGCAGTCACGGCGCGTGCTCCGGGAATGTAGCCGGAACCCGCCTGTGACGGATCGTAGATTGCGCTGCCCGGATTCACGTAGCGATCGACGGTATTGTCCCCGTCGGTGTCGATGCCAAACTGCACCTGCAGATTCTCAACTCCCGGTGCGACTTCCTGGTCGACGACAACGGGATTGGCGCCGTTCATCTGCAGCGTTTTGCGGCGCAGAGCAGGCGCGCCGGGGATCAGCGTGGAATCAGTTGCGACGTAATAGCTGTTGATCCGCAGCTCGTGCGTCGATGTTGCCGATGCTCCAAGGCCTGAGAAGTCGCCCGGAACCGTACCGTCGTCAAAAATCTCGCCCTGGATTCGTGTCGTCTGTACGTAAAGCTTGCCGTTGACCAGCGGACTATCACTCGTCGGTGCCACGGACGCTCGTCGTACAGTGACGACATCCGAATCCGTCATGGCCGTGCCGGTTGCGCCGCAAGTCAAACCGTAGGTGTCGTCGTCTCCGTCAACCGGCAGCGCGAGGTTCAGGACCCAGGCTTCTCCGCAGGTCGTCGGCACGCCGAGGCTGTTCGGGTTGTTATCTGCGACTGTTGACCGGCCTTCGATCGCAAGACTGCGGCTCGTGCGTCCCCAGTTGCTCGCCATGCGAATGTCGCGCTCGATAATGTCCATCGCGAACTGCGCCGTTTCCTGCACGCGTGCGATCGAATCGTTGACGACAAATGCCTGGCGGCTCTGGTTGTAAATCTGCACCGCACCGATCATCAGGAATGATCCGATTGCGAGCGCTACCATCAGCTCGACGAGGGTCGTACCCGTCTGTTGTCGCAAAACTTGTTGTCGAAACATTGTGTTCACTCTCACTGTGCTCAGGGCGCCGCGACCGGAATGACGATTTCGTACGCCGGCGTCTCGCCCGGTTCATCCCATGAGATGGTTATCGTGTATTCGGCCGGGTCGACCGAATCGTCGTGGTCAACTGCAACGTCGCCATTCGGCAGCGTGTCGTCGGCCTGCTGTTCCCAGAGCAGAATGTCCTCTTCGGCCATTTCTGCGGCCGTGCAGTCTGCTGTGCCGCCGACACAGTTATTGTCTGCACCGGTGCCTTCGTATGTCGCGCCGCCACCCGGATTGGCACGGATACGGTCAGCGACGTCGCCGGCCAGCGTGATCGCATGGTGGCGGAACATCGACGTTCGGCCGGCCTGCAGGCTCTGGACGTACAGTCCCGCGATGCCGAGCATTCCGACCGACATGATAATCAGTGCGATCAGGACTTCGACGAGATTGAATCCAAGCTGTCTTTTCATGAATCGATCCTTACGGGCAGCTCTTGCTCATGTTGGTCAGAGCTGTGCCAATCTGGGTCCGGTCGCGCAGTATCGTTGCGCGGCCGAGCGGTGTGGTGACGAACAGGCGGCTGGCCGAGTTGCCGCCGGCGGCGACGACGTTACCGCGGTCGTCGCACATGACGATCTGCGAGATGGCGCTGTTGCCACCCACGTCGCCGCGTCCGAGGCCCGTCGATGCGTAGCTGAAAAACGTCGCATCGTTGGCGATGGCGAACGTGACGCCGGGCTCCGCAGCATCGTGCCTGCGCAGAATTGCCTCGCCGGCGTCGCGGACGATGTCGCCGTCCTCGTCAACAAACACGATGTAGCCCTGGTTCAATGCCCCGGAGCAGCTCGGGTTTGCGCCCATCGGGTTGTTGCTGGCGCAGATCGTGATGTTCGTCTTGGCGCGGGCCGATTCGGAACGCGCAAGCTGAAACGCAGCGAGGAGGTCGTTCGCGCTCGACGTCATGCGGCTGTTCTGTCGAAACTCCACCATGTTCGGAACGCCAATCGTCAGAACGACCCCGATGATCAGCAGCGTGATCAAGAGCTCGTACAGCGTGACGCCGGATTGCAGTCGAATTTTCATGCGCGAAATATAGGCATGGAGCACCGATTCGTCCCGGATTCCCGACGAACGGGCCTCCTGAATCGACGAACGGCAGCGAATCGGCACGCCGATTTAACGTAAGGCGCAGGAATTTGGCCGGCTTTTCGGCCGATACGGGTTTACGGATCACAGTCATAGAGCGCGCCACGCGTCGTCTTTTCGGCGACCCGCGGCCTCCCGGTGAAACTGACGACGACGGCGCGCGGCGGGATGCGATCCTGGCGATCGCAGACCACGAAGGTCCCGTTCGTCGCACGGCGGTTTGTCGACCGGAAGCTGAAGCCGCGCCGGTTGACCCGGACGATCACACTGTCGTCGACACGGTGGCGGCGCAGGATCTTTTCGCCGACGTCGACCGCGGGCGGCTCGTCGCGGTCTGAATTCACGAACATCAGCCAGCCCGCCGACCAGTCACGACCCGGGTTGCAGGTCTCGAGGTCCGTGCTGGGACACAGCGACACGACCCGGTTGCGCGTGATCGACGCTTTTTTGGCGAGATGGACGGCGTGAAACAGCGCGTCGGTTTCCGCCCGCTGCCGTTGTCGCGCCAGCATGTCGCCAAAGGAGGGCACAGCGACGACCACGAGGACGGCAATCGTCAGCGTCGTGACCAGCAGCTCGAATAGTGTCCATCCGGACTGGCGCATCAGCCTCTCCGCCAAAATCCTTACGATCAGCGCTCGCGTCTGCGGTGGCGATCAGAATTCGCTGCTGGATTGTCGAGATTTGCCGGCGTCGTCGCGGTTTGGGTGGCTGAAATAACTGTGACTGCGAATTGAGGAATACGTGATAAATTATTGTTTTTATTGTTAAAGGTTTTGAGATATGCATGGGAATTCCAATTTGAAGCCGAGACAATTCTCACGGCTTCCGGCGAAAGCCGGCGCTGTTCGCGGGATTTCCGACAACTTTTCAGAAAAACACGACCGCTCAGGCTTTTCGCCGCTGATCTTCGCCGTTATACTTCGCGCCCGCCGCCGAAGTAGCTCAGTTGGTAGAGCAACGCATTCGTAATGCGTGGGTCGGAAGTTCGAGTCTTCTCTTCGGCACCAAACGCCAAGGGCCCCCTGAACGGGGGCCCTTAACGTTTGG
>CAWUHY010000053.1:0-14714 GCA_963922215.1 uncultured Gammaproteobacteria bacterium
CTCGGCGGTCACGCCGAAGCGACCGGACGCAACCTGCTTGATCTTCGAGACGCGCTCGGTGCCATAGCGCGCGGGGTCTTCCCCGCCCTCGCCGGAGTTCGAACGCGCACCGATGCGGTTCATCGCGATCGCGAGTGCCTCGTGCGCCTCTGGCGACAGTGCACCGAGTGACATACCGGCGCTGTCGAAGCGCTTCAGGATATCTTCGACCGGTTCGACCTCGTCGAGCGGCACCGGCTCACCGGCCGGCTTCACCTGCATCAGGTCGCGCAGCGTCGAGACCGGTCGCTCGTTGACGAGGCGCGCATAGTCTTCGTACACCGCGTAGTCGCCGGATCGCACCGCTGCCTGCAAGGTTGCGATGACGTCCGGGTTGTAGCAGTGATACTCGCCGCCGTGGATGTATTTGTAGAGTCCGCCCTGCGTGACCGGCTCGCGCGGTTCCCAGGCGAGATCGGCAAGCGCGGCCTGGTCTTCCTGAAGGTCGGAGAATCCGGCGCCCTCAATGCGCGAGGTCGTACTCTTGAAGCACAGATCGACGATTTCCGAGTCGAGACCGACAATCTCGAAGAGCTGCGCGCCGCGATAGCTCGAGATGGACGAGATGCCCATTTTCGACATGATCTTGAACAGCCCCTTGCGAATCCCGCGCCGGTAGCTGCGTCCGAGCTGCGGCTGCGTCGTCGTCTGCAGGCGCCGCCCGAGGTTGTGCAGCGACTGGTAGACGAGATACGGATAGACCGCCGTCGCGCCGTAGCCGATCAGGCAGGCGAAATGATGCGGGTCGCGCGCCGTCCCGGTTTCGATGACGAGGTTTGCATCGCATCGCAGTCCGGACTTGACGAGATGGTGATGCACGGCGCCCGTCGCTAGCAGCGCGTGGACCGGCTGTTTACCGCGCTCGATGTAGCGATCGCTGAGCAGCAGGATCAGGTTGCCATCGCGCACGGCTTTTTCGGCTTGCGCGCAGATATCGAGGATCGCGTCTTTCAGCGGGATGCTCGCATCGACATTCAGATCGATGAACGCGTGCCTGTCCTCGTACATGTCGGGACCGAGCAGCTGCCGCAGTTTGCGCTGCGACAGGATCGGTGAGTTGATGATGACCTGCTCTGCATGCTCCGGTCCGATATCGAACAGGCTCGATTCGCCGCCGATCACCGTCTGCAGCGACATGACAATACGTTCCCGCAATGAATCGATCGGCGGGTTCGTGACCTGGGCGAACTGCTGGCGGAAGTAATCAAACGGCGAACGAATCTTCGTCGAGAGCACAGCCATCGGCGTGTCGTCGCCCATCGAGCCGACGGCTTCCTGCTCCGCCTGCGCGAGTACGCCAATCACCTCGCGAATCTCTTCGCGGCTGACGTTGAACATTTTCTGGTACTGCTTCAACGTCTCTTCGTCCATCGGCTCGGCAGCGGTATGCGTGTCGATCAGCTCGGAGTCGAGGTAGCGCACGCCCTGCTTCATCCATTTCTTGAATGGCGCCCGCGTCTTCAGGATGTCGTGGATCTCGTCATCTTCCAGCATCACACCATTAATAAGATCGACGGCAAGCATCTCGCCCGGGCCGAGACGGCCTTTGCGCACGATGTCTTTCTCGTCGTACTCGTAGACGCCGACCTCAGATGCGATCGTCAGGTGCCGATCGTTTGTGATGACGTAGCGCGCCGGCCGCAGGCCATTGCGATCGAGACAGCAGGCGGCATAGCGACCGTCGGTCAGGACGATACCGGCCGGGCCGTCCCAGGGTTCCATGTGCGCGTCGAAGAACTCATAGAACGCGCGGACTTCGGGGTCGATGCCTTCGACCGTTTGCCACGCCGGCGGAATCATGATGCGCATTGCCTGCAGCACGTCCATGCCGCCCGCGCGCAAGACTTCGAGCATGTTGTCGAGACTCGACGAATCCGAGCCCGTCAGCGAAATGATCGGATCAAGATCGCTGATATCGTCGAGCTTGTCCGAGCGGAAATTCCGGCGCCTCGCCATCGCCCAGTTGCGGTTGCCCTGGATCGTGTTGATCTCGCCGTTGTGCGCGAGGAATCGGAACGGCTGCGCGAGCTTCCACTGCGGCAGCGTGTTCGTCGAGAAGCGCTGGTGAAACACGCAAACCGATGACTGCAGTCGCGGATCACGCAGGTCCGGATAAAAGTCCGGCAGGTAGGCCGGCATGACCATGCCCTTATAGCTGATCGTCGCCGACGACAGGCTCGCGATGTAGGTCTCGGAATCGGCAATGAGGTTTTCGGCCCGCCGACGCGACAGGAACAGCCGGCGATTGAAACGGCCGCGCTGCATGCCCTGCGGTGCATTGACGAAAACCTGCTCGATGCCTGGCAGGGTCTTCAGAGCAAACTCGCCGCAGACGGCCGGGTCGGTCGGGACGATTCGCCAGCCGGCGACCTCGAGACCGATGTCCGTAACGGCCCGCTCGATGGCGCGACGTGCCGCAGCCGCCGCTTCTTCGTCCTGGTTCAGGAATACAGTGCCAATCGCAAAACGTGGTGCGAGCTCGATGCCGAGTTCGTCCGCGATCTCCCGGAAGAAGTCGATCGGCAGCTTCATCAGGAGTCCGCAGCCGTCGCCGCTCAACCCGTCGGCTGCAACGGCGCCACGGTGCGTCAGGCGGGCGAGCGCGGAGATCGCGGTTTCGACGACCCAGTGGCTTGGCATGTCGTCGAGGTTCGCGATCAAGCCGAAGCCACAGCTGTCCCGTTCGAACGACGGATCGTAGAGACTGTTTGGCAGCACGTGCGTCATGGCGATCATCGGATATGCGTTGCAGCAATCCGCCCCGTGTTGGTTTCTTCAATGTCGTGGTGTCGGGCCGCGCTGTCGCGCGCCAACCGAAGGTTGTTTCAACCGGACTCACGCGCGTCGCGTGGGTCAGCCATCGACGAAAAAAGTATATGTCACGAATTCTTTGCGCTGCCAAGAAATCAATGAGCGCGCGGGAAAGCGGCGATTTTCCGCACTTTTTGATCGAAATTTGAAGGTTTTTCGTGGGACTTGCCCGCGGAGCGGCTTGGTTACGCGCGTAACCGTGCGGGCGGGGCGAAAGAAAGCGGAGTCAGCTAGTAGGCGATTGAGCTCAGGCGGATGTCGCCAGAATGCGCGAAGCCGACTTCCGGACTCGTTGGAATGTCCATGACGAAGCGGCCTTCCAGAGCGTAGGGGATCTCGCCGGATGCGCCGTCGCGCACGATGAAAAGAAGATCGGGTGCCGTGCGCAGCAGGTTGAGGTCAACGGTGATTTCAAAACTGCTGTCACTCGACGCGGCGACATCGAGCTCGCAGGACGATTCGCCGCTCGCGAAACGCTGGCCGTCGAGCTTGACGCCATAGCGAATTTCGCGGATTGCCAGCGGAAACGGGTTCGGGTTCTTCACATCGAAACTCAAGACGAAGGTCTGTTCGTCGAGGTCGATCTTTTCGATGGACAGTTCGTGCAGGCGAACTTCGGGTCGATGAATCAGGTTTGCCTGTTGGCAGGCTGTGATCCATTGACAGCCGGCGACGATCAGAATCAGCTTGAGCATCCCTTGCATCGATCTCCCCTCCCTACAGCGTGTCACCGAGATCACCCCAGCGCGCGGTGATCAGTTCCCAATCGTCGTCCGTTCGCTCGAGTTCAAGCACGAAGCGCTTCGTGTCGACGTTCAGCCGGTCTCCCTTCATCGCCACGGTCAGCGTGACCTCGGCTGCCGTGTCGTCGAAAACCTCGAGCGATTCGATCCGCGTCAACAGCGTCACGCTGCTGTTGCGAAGAAACAGGGCGCGCAGGATGTTTCCGACGTCGTCCCGGCTGTTACCTCGCCGGTCGACGTAGCGCTCCGAAACCATGTCGAGCAGCGCACGCCGATCGCGTTCCTCTGCGGCCGTCTGACCGGCGTCGAGCCAGGCGCGTATCTCGTCTTCACTGCTGCCGGCAGGTTTTCCGCAGGCGGCCGCAAACGCGGAAATCAACAGCAAAAACAGGATTTTGCACCGCACTGTCTCGCTCCCGGGACGCTCGCCACACGCCTTCTTCGATCATTTGCTAGAGTCTAGCCAGCGGTCGGCCGGAACTTCCTTGAGTCCGGGAAATTTGTGAACTGCGTCTCGTTTTCGCGCCGGTCAAGAGCGTTTGTACGCCGGCCGAAGGCAGTGAGCAGACGCGAGATGCGCAGACCTGCACGTCGGAGATTGCGAGCGATGAATACAAAAATGGGCGACGACCCGATGGGCGCGACGTTTGCTGACGAAGATCAGCTTAAGATCGAGTCCGTCCTGTCATTCTGGTTTCGGGAAGGCACGAAAAGCGCGCCGCAAATTGACGAACGCATGGACGTCTGGTTTGGCTCCGACGCAGCTTTCGATCGCGAGATCGAGGATCTGTTTCGCGACGACGTGGAGAAGGCGACGCGAGGCGAGCTCGACCACTGGGGCGACGAAGCGCGCGGGCGACTTGCGCTGATTCTTCTCATCGACCAGTTCCGGCGCAATATTTTCCGCGGAACCGCAGACGCGTTCTCGGCGGACAATAAGGCGCTGAAGCATTGCCTCGAGGGCGCAATGAAAAACCAGGATACGAGCCTCACGCCGATTCAGCGCGCATTCTTTTATATGCCCTTGCAGCACGCCGAGTCGATAAAAGTGCAGGCGAAATCAGTGGCGCTCTTCAACCAGCTCGCAGATGCCGTCTCGCCGACCCTGAAAGAGACCTTCCTGACGATCGCGCAGTTTGCCGAATTGCACCACGACATCGTGGAACAGTTCGGGCGCTTCCCCCATCGCAACAAGGTTCTTGGCCGTGAGAATACGGACGCGGAAAACGAATTCCTGAGCGGCGAGTCTCCCGACTTCGGCCAGGGCGACTCCTGACGATAATGTCAGATCGGTTCTTCGACGTAGTCGTCTGCAACTCCCGGCTGGCGTGACAGCCAGAAAAAGCGCACGGACAAAAGCACGGCCGCGATCGTCAGACCCGCCACGAATCCGCCCCAGATCCATGCTGGCGGCAGCTTGAAGGTCACAGCGGCGAAATAGGCAAGCGGGAAAGCGATGACCCAGTACGCAAACATCGTCATGATCATCGGCAGCCGCGTGTCCTTGTAGCCGCGCAGTGCACCGGCGGCGCCGACCTGTATGCCGTCGGCAATCTGGAACACGGCGGCCATCAGCAGCAGGGAAATCGCGATGGACTGTACCGCCTTGTCCGGCGTGTACATGCTCACGATCAGGTCGCGGGCAATCAACAGGAAGGCCGCAGATGCCGCCATGAAGCCCGTGCAGACCACGAGTCCGATGATGCCGCTCTTACGCGCATTCTCCGGTTCGCCGCGACCGAGCCTGTAACCCACACGTACCGTCGTCGCGGCGCTGAGTGCGAGCGGAACCATGAACATCGTCGACGCAAAGTTGATCGCGATCTGGTGACCCGCAGCGATTGTCGGGCCGAGCGTTCCCATCAGGATCGACACTGCGCTGAACAGCCCCGCTTCTGCCGTGATCGTGATCGCGATCGGAACGCCGAGCGCAACAATCTCCTTGAGTACCTCGGGGCGTACGGGAGCCACGCGCGAGAACAACTCCATGCCGGTGTAGCGCTTGCTGTAGAGCATGTATCCGCCGAGCACGAACATGATCGACCACATGGTGATCGCGCTCGCCACGCCGCAGCCGACCGCACCGAGAGCCGGCGCGCCGAGCTTGCCGTAGATGAAGACCCAGTTAAGAAAAACGTTGAGGACCAGCGCCAGCAGCGACGTGTACATGATCGGCTTCGTGTGGCCGATGCCCTCAGTCGTAAAGCGCAGCGCAAGGAAAATGAAAATCCCCGGCGCGCCCCACGCGATCGCCTTGACGTAATCGGCTGTCGTCTCCCGGAAACTCGGGTCGATACCGATCAACTCGAGAAATGGCAGCACGCCGAACTGCGCAAGCAGAATGACCGGCACTGACGCACAGGCGCCGAGGTAAATGCCCTGGCGCAGGTAGCGGCCGATCAAATTCTCGTCGCCGGCGCCCATGTGCCGGGCGACGATCGGTGCGATCGCCATCTGCATCCCGAGCAGCAGCATGAAGCCGATGAACCAGACGCTGCTGCCGACCGCGACGGCCGCGAGCGCCTCTGCGCCAAGACGACCGGCCATCACCGTATCCGCGAACTGCATACCGGCGATGGACAGGTTGTTCACGATCAGCGGCCCGGCGAGCTTCAAGAGCGTGCCGGTCTCCATCATCGTGTACTCGGACAGTTTGCGAGTCTTGTTCATCATGCAGCCTTGAACGGACAGGCGATGATGTCACGGTTGCCGCCGGCTTTTTAGTCTTTTAAAGAATGCAGCACGGGACAGGCAAGGCCTCACGCTTGAAGGCGTTGATGCATCGTGTAAAGTGCTCGGCCAAACCTTGTCCTTTTCGGGGGTCGCTATGCTGCACGATGGAACGTCAATCAAGGTCGCCGTTGTCGGCGGCGCTCGCATCCCTTTCTGCCGATCCAACTCGATCTACAAACAGTGTTCCAACCAGGACCTGATGACGGCCGCACTGGCCGGCGTGGTCGACAAGTTCGACCTCAAAGGACAAACGCTCGGCGACGTCGCGCTCGGCGCCGTCATCAAGCATTCCAAAGACTTCAATCTCGCGCGCGAATGCGTCATCGACTCGGGCCTCTCGATGAAGACGCCGGGCGTCGACCTGCAGCGTGCCTGCGGCACCGGGCTTGAGGCCGCGAGCCTCATCGGCAACAAGATTGCGCTCGGCCAGATCGACGCCGGAATTGCCGGCGGAACAGACACGGTCAGCGATGCGCCAATCGTCTACAAGGACAAGATGCGCCGCATGCTGCTGGATATTAATTCGGCTCGCTCCTTCGGTGACCGGCTGAAAGCGATCGCCAGTTTCCGCCCGAGCTTTCTGGGCCCCGACTTTCCGAGCGTGCTTGAACCGCGCACGAAGCTTTCGATGGGCGAGTCCACGGAAATCACCGCCAAGGAATGGGGCATCGAACGTTTGCACCAAGACCATTTGGCCTATACCAGCCACATGAAAGCGGCTGCAGCCTACGACGAGGGCTGGTACGACGACCTTGTCGTTCCGTTTCTCAACTGCGAGGAAGACAACAACATTCGACGGGACACGACGCCCGAGAGACTCGCAAAGCTGAAGCCGGTCTTCGACAAGAGCGGCGCTGGCACGATGACTGCCGGAAACAGCACGCCGCTGACTGACGGTGCAGCCGCGGTGCTGCTCGCCAATGAGGACTGGGCGCGCAAGAAGAACCTGCCGATCCTCGCCTACCTCTCATTCGTACGCGTTGCTGCCGTCGACTTCATCAATTCCGAAGGTCTGCTGCTCGCGCCAGCCTACGCGGTGTCCGACATGCTGCGCCAGGCGGAGCTCGACCTGCAGGATTTCGACTTTTACGAGATTCACGAGGCGTTCGCCGCACAGACAATCGCGACCCTCAAGGCGTGGCAGTCGGATGAGTTTTGTCGCAACCGGCTCGGTCGCAACGAAGCGATGGGCTCGATCGATATGAACAAGATGAACGTCAAAGGCGGCAGCCTCGCGATCGGTCATCCGTTCGCCGCGACAGGTGCGCGCATCGTTGCGACGATGGCGAAGCTCCTGAATGAGAAGGGCGAAGGCCGCGGACTGATCTCCATTTGCACGGCCGGCGGCATGGGCGTGACAGCGATCATGGAAGCCGCGCCCACGGTGACATAAGCCACCTGATCGAGATTCGCTCGTTTGCGTCTCCCCGCCGCAATCGGGATGATGTGCGGCTTAACGAACAATATCCGGATTCACCGGAAGACAAACTGGGGGACACTGCATGGCAGGTTTAAGCGAGTTTCTGGCCACGCTTAACGGCATTCTCTGGCACGAATCCGTGCTGTATCTGATCGTCGCGACAGGCATTCTGTTCACGATCTGGAGCGGCTTTTCCCAGTTTCGGGCACTGACGCACGGGCCGGCCATCGTCCGCGGCGTCTACGACGACCCGAACGACCCCGGCGCGATCAATCACTTTCAGGCTCTTTCCGCCGCTCTGTCGGCAACAGTCGGCCTCGGCAACATCGGCGGTGTGGCTCTCGCGATCGCGCTCGGCGGTCCGGGCGCCGTGTTCTGGATGTGGATCATTGGCTTCTTCGGCATGTCCATCAAGCTCACGGAAGTCACACTGTCCATGCTCTACCGCAACACCGATGACCCCGACAATCCGCACGGCGGACCGATGTGGGTGGCAGAGAAAGCGCTTGCAGCGAAAAACCTCGGCTGGCTCGGACGCACCATCGGCGTCATCTTCTGCCTGACGCTGCTGGTCTCGACGATGACCGGCGGCAACATGTTCCAGGCGTGGAACGTGAGCGAGCTGACGGAACAGTATTTTAGCGTCCCGACGTGGATTACCGGGGTTGTGCTCGTCACGATCGTTGGCGCGGTCATTATCGGCGGCATCAAACGTATCGGGCGCGTCGCCGGTACGCTCGTTCCAGTGATGGTTGTCCTTTACCTGATTGCCGGTTTCTATGTACTCGGAGTGAACTACGCGCAGATTCCGGAGATGTTCGCGCTGATCGTAAAGTCCGCGTTCAATCCGACGGACGCAACCGGCGCATTCCTTGGTGGCACGGCCGCGTCTGCATTCCTGTTCGGCATGAAACGCGCCGCATTTTCGAACGAAGCGGGCCAGGGCTCCTCGCCGATCGCGCACTCCGCGGCAAAGACGGACGAGCCGGCGCGCGAAGGAATCGTCGCCGGACTCGAGCCATTCATCGACACGATCGTCGTTTGTACGTTTACGGCGCTGATCATCCTGTCGACGGGCATCTGGAACCGCGGTCCGGACGAGTCTTTCGCTGTCATGCCAACGATCACCGGCAGCGAAGGCGCGTGGGAGTTTACGAATACGCCGGTCGATGAAGATGCGTGGATTCTGGACGAACGCGCGCTCGTCATTGTCCAGAGCGACAGCTACGGCGAGAATCTTGATCGCTATAAGGTCGAAGGCGCCGTCATCGAAACCAGTGCAGGTTACGAGATCGACTGGAGTACGTTCGAGGGAACAGCGGAACCCGTCATTCTCAATGCGGGCTTTTACCGTTCCTACGTCGGGGCGACGTTGACGGCACGCGCATTCGACAGCGTGACACCGGGTCTCGGCAAGTGGCTGGTTTCGATCGCCGCATGGTTGTTCGCCATCTCGACAATGATTTCCTGGGCCTACTACGGCGAACAGGGAGTCGTCTACCTCGTCGGCGACAAAGGAATATTGCCGTACAAATTTGTGTTCCTGGCCGCGGCCTTTATCGCAACGCTGGGCCTGATTAAATCCGATGCTGACCTCGACAACATGACCGGCGTCGGCACGGGCGTGATGCTTTTCGCGAACATCCCGATCATGTGGTTCTTCGGCTACCAGGCAATGCGCGCCTATAAGGAATACGTCGGCCGCCTGAAGGAAGGCAAGATGGGGCCGGATCATCCAGCCCCGAGCATTGAAGATCTGCTGTCAGGAAAGGATGTTGAAAAGCGTCAGGACTGAGTAGAGCGCCAATTAAAAAGGCCGCCCCGCAGGCGGCCTTTTTCTTGCGCAATGTAGTCTCGCCTACTGCGTCCCGCCGAACGTGACCTCCGTCGTCTCGCCGTCGTTGATCTGCACGTCATTCGCGACAGCCGCGAAGATAAAAGGCTCAACCTGGTCGTCGGCTGTATCCGTATCTTCGGGATCATCATTCAGCCCCGTGCAGCTGAATGCCACCGTGTAGGCACCCACGGGCATGAAGTTGATCGTGAAGTCGTAAATGCCGTTGTCGTTCTGGGTAACGTTCGCCGTGACGAACGGATCGGTATCGGCTCCGCGGACATCACTCGGCGTCGCGTCGCCGGTCTCGAACACGTAAACGACGTTGCCGGTGTCAGCCATCAGGTCGTTCGCGCAGCTCGCGTCATTGACCAGCAGATCGTCGACAGTCCCGGTCAGCGTTCCAGATTCCGACAGGTCGGTGACACGCAGGCTCCGTCGCAGGAACCAGCCCGGCTGGCCGCCCGGATTCGTCAGCGCCTTGCGAAGATCCCAGTCAATGACCAGATTCGTGGACTGGCCCTGAAGAACACTAAATCCGCTGTTGAGTTGAACACCTGACTGTGAACCGCCGGGTACGCGCAACTCGACCTGGCCTCCGCCGACGCTCAAGGTCGCATAAGAATCCAAGATACCGTCGAATTCTGCGTTAACGCCGAGACGAATCCACTGATAATCGCCGGCTGGCACCGTCGTGTTTGACAGGAGATCAGCAGTTGTACCGTTCTGCAGTTGCAGGAGATCAATGGACCGTGGCGTGTCGAAGGTTTCCTCGATGCGCTCGCCGCCCGCCCTCTGCAGCGTGACGCCAGTAAATTCGACGACAACTTCCGAAACCTCGTCGACCGGCGCGTCGGTCAGCCCGATATTGAGTGTGCCGAACTCTTCGGGCGGCGGGTTGACGACGGAGTCGCCGCTGCCACAACCCGCGAGAGCTGCCGCTGCGAGTAAACCGATGGATCGCTTCATTGCTGTTCTCCTGACTCGAGCAATGACCATAGCGAACGCGCGAGCCGCCGGGCCATAGACTTTACATAAAGTTACAGCGGCTTCCGGGCGTTCTTCTTCAGCTCGTTCAGCGCGGCATCAATCTTGTCTTTCGCCTGTCGCGTGAGCCCGCCGGACTGGTATTCATTCACAACGTAGCCTTCCATCCGGTCGACGACGTCGTCGAGTCCTTTGGAGTCCAATTCGTATTCCGCCTTCAATTCATCCGACGCATTGTCGTAGCAGCCGAACAGGTTGATCCACTGTTCGCTTTGCTTGCCGAGACAGATCAGACGGTAGAAGGCCGACTCTTCGAACGGCGTTCGCGAGAACAGGCTGATCAAACCGGCGACCAGTGAGGCCGGAACGAGGATGAAGTCACGCAGGCCGTCCACGATGAGCTTGAACTGCAGGACCGCAATATCGCGGATCATCGGCCAGTGTTCGCGCGGGGCTTCTTCGGGTGTCTCTGTCATAAACTGTTACAGCAATAGCGGTTTGCACGCAGTATAGCCGCTGGCAGGACAGGCCGCTTTGCAGTAGGGTTCGTGGCCTTCAAGCGCACAAGCCCAATCCGAATGCCGACCTACGATTCAGCACCTTTATACAAACATGGCGACAAGAGCTCGCTCGGTGTGCTGCTCGTCAATCTCGGCACGCCGGATGCGCCGACGACGTCTGCAGTTCGACGCTATCTCGCTCAGTTTCTCTGGGACCAGCGAGTGATCGAATTGCCGCGTCCGCTGTGGTGGCTGATCCTGAACGGCTTCATCCTGCGTTTCCGACCATCGCGATCGGCAGAGGCCTACGAGCAGATCTGGACTCCGCAGGGCTCTCCGTTGCTGACCTACTGCAAAGAGATGCGTGACGGCATCGAACGCCGGCTCTCCAAACATCTTAATGGACCGGTTGCCGTCTCCCTTGGCATGTCCTACGGAAATCCGTCCATTCCTTCAGCGCTCGAGGAGCTGTACGAACGCGGCGCTCGTCGCATCATTCTGTTGCCGTTGTATCCGCAATATTCGGGCACGACGACGGGGTCGGTCTTCGACGCCGTCGTTTCCGAACTGTCGAAACGTCGCTGGGTGCCGGAGTTCCGCTTCATCAATCACTACCACGACGAGCCCGGCTATATCGCGGCGCTCGCCGCCAGCATTCGTGAGTACTGGGCGGAGAATGGGCGCGGTGACAAGCTCATGTTTTCCTTTCACGGCGTACCCAAGGACACGCTGTTAAACGGCGACCCTTATCACTGCCAGTGCCAGAAAACGGCGCGCCTTGTCGCCGAAGCACTGGAGCTTGCACCCGAAGAATGGGTACTATCGTTCCAGTCGCGTGTTGGCCGAGCCGAATGGCTGCGTCCCTACACTGATGAAACAATCGAGTCTTTAGGCGAGCAAAAACTCGAGCGACTCGACGTTGTTTGCCCGGGGTTTTCGGCCGACTGCCTGGAAACTCTGGAGGAGATCGCCATGCAGAATGCAGAACTGTTCGAAGAGTCCGGTGGTGGCTCGCTGCATTACATCCCCTGCCTCAACGCGCGTGACGATCATATCGACTTCCTGGGCCAGCACATCCTTGAGCACATCAAGGGCTGGGACGAGGCGCGTCCGGACTGGGATGCTGAAGCCGACCGTCGGGAACGCGAAGCAACGAGGGAGAGAGCAGACGCTCTCGCTGCGAAAAAATGAGCAACCTCGGACGCTTCCTTGAGATCAGCGTCCAGACGACGGACATTCTTGAATCGTTGTCCTTCTACAAGTCTCTCGGTTTTCGCGAAGCCCAGATCAATGATATCTGGCCGCACAAATACGCAGTTGTTACCGACGGCCTTCTGTCGATCGGCCTGCACGAGCGCGAGTTTCGCTCGCCTGCCATCACGTTCGTCCTGAAGGACATCGCGAAGCGCGCGCGCTCGATGACGGACCACGGCACCGAGTTTAATGTCATCCGACTCGACGAGGATGTGTTCAACGAGATCGGCCTGCTCGACAACGACGGCCATCAGGTCAGCATGGTCGAGGCGCGCACATTCAATCTCGACGAAGAGGACGATGACGATTCCGCCTGCGGGACGCTGTTCGAAATTTCCTTACCCGTGAAGGACGCCGTTCGTGCTGCGTTGTTCTGGGGGCCGATGGCTCAGGTGCTTGAAGAACACCGTGAGGAGCCAACCGTGCACATGCGCTTCGATGCCGGTGGCATTCCGGTCGGTCTCTCCGAAAGCATCGGTCTCGAGCAGGCATCGCTGTGTTTCAGGGACCCGGACACCGACAAGCTACCGGGACTGATCGAGCGCTTCGGTCTCGACCACAAGAAGTTCCCCGGCTACGAGGGCGCACGCTGCGTGCTCACCGCGCCGGAAGGGACGCGCCTCTACGTGTTCGACAATGACTTTCTCGGTGAGGCGATCAAGGTCGAGGAATCGGAAGACACGAGCTCGTTCCCGTCGATCGCAATTCCGGACCACCACAAGTAGTCAGCGCGCGACGAGACTCCGAATGATCTGCAGCGCCTGCTGCAGGTAGCCGCCGCCGAAAAGATTCAGGTGATTCAGCACGTGGTAGAGGCGGTAGAGCTCACCGCGCCGCTTCGCGCCGTCCGGCAGCGGCCAGACAACTTCATAGGCGGCGTAGAAATCGGAATGGAAGCGACCGAACAAGGTCGTCATTGCGAGATCCGCCTCGCGGTCTCCACAGTACACCGCGGGATCAAACACCACCGACTCATCTGCAACACGCGCGCGATTGCCGCCCCAGAGATCGCCGTGTAGCAGCGACGGCTGCGGATCGTGGTCGGCCAGAAGTTCGGGCATGGCCTTCAGTAAGGTCTCGCCCGCCCGGTCCAACTCCGTGCTGATCCCGGCGGCAAGTTTGAGCTGATGGCCGATCCGATGCTCGGTGAAAAACTCGAGCCAGCTCGCAGTCGGGGTATTCGGCTGGCTGGTGCGGCCGATGCGGTTGTCGCGATGCCAGCCGAATTGCTCCTGCCTGACCCGGTGCAACGCTGCGAGCCGCTCGCCGAGATCACGATCGCTCGCGCGAGTCGGAGACTCAAGGTCCAGCCATTCGATCACGAGCCACGTCTGCGACGCGTCGGCGCCCTCGGACAATACCGTCGGTACTCGCACCGTCTGCGTCGCCGCGAGCGCGGACAATCCGTCCGCCTCGGCCGTCAGAAGATCCTTCTCGTCGATCGATGCGAGCTTGATGAAGAATCGCCCGTGCGACAGCTCGAGGCGATAGGTTCCGCCCATGTCGCCACCGGATACCGGCGTGATGTCCTTGAACGATCCGCCGTCGATCTCGGCCAGCAGCGGCTCGAGCGACGACCGGTCAATCACAGAGCCCGGCTCGCAACGATATCCGACAGTCGTTCCGCCTGGCGGCGCAGTGCGCTGCCGAAATCGGCTTCGTCGAACAACGCGTTGATCGCGCCCAGTCGCGGCGTGGAAGGCCTCAGGTTTGTTTCGGCATCGTCGATCGGTACGTCGCAGGCGATTTCCGTCAACTGGCGGGAGACGAGCGCGGACTCCTTGTTGAGCTCGAGTTTCGCGCCGAGCGTTTTCGCGCCGCGTACCTGGACCTCATGCACTTTGTCGATGTTGTCGTACAGCGCATCGAGCGAGCCGAAGTGATCGAGCAGCGCCGTCGCCGTTTTCTTGCCAACCCCCGGCACGCCGGGAATGTTGTCGACGGCGTCTCCGGCCAGTGCGAGGAAGTCGGCGATCTGTTCCGGCCAGACGCCAAAAACTTCGGGCACGTCGGCGTAGTGAATCTTGCCGCGCCCGGAAAAATCCCAGAACACGTCCTGCTTCGACATGAGCTGGGCGAGATCCTTGTCTCGGCTGACGATCGTTGACGGACGATTCTCGCGCCGGCCGTGCTCGACCAGTGTTCCGATAATGTCGTCTGCTTCGTAGACGGGACTCGCGAGTTCGAGAATGCCGAGGCCGTTGACGAAGCGCCGGCACTGTTTGAATTGTCGCTCGAGCTCTTCCGGCGCCGGCTCGCGATTGGCCTTGTAGGCGGGATAGATGTCGTTGCGAAACGAGCTCGCGAGGCTTTCGTCGATGCAGACGGCATGATGCTCTGGCTGTACGCGCTCAATGAAATCGCCGAGGAAGCGACAGAAACCGTACAGCGCG
>CAWUHY010000054.1:0-14668 GCA_963922215.1 uncultured Gammaproteobacteria bacterium
CCTCGTAGTGATCGGAAAGTCCAACCAGCCAGCTACGATCTCAGCCGCTGAGATTCTCAGGATCGAGACCCTTCATGAACTCGAACAGCGCGAGGATGCGTTCGTTCGACGCCTCGATGACCGGTGTCATGTATTCAAAGAAGGCCTGTTTGCGCTCTGGACCTGCTTCGAAGACACGAAAGTCCGGCAGAGGCTCGCGCGCTGTCAGCAGCATGGCAGTGACGCCGATCCCGACGGCGATCGCCGCGAGAAGGAGCAGCATTTTGAAATGAAAGGCGTTCTTTACGGCAGTAATACGGTTTCTCCTGGTTGTGTAAACAGAACCACGTTCTGAAGTTCTTCTGGTCGTTCTGGCGGAAGGCTCGGTACTTCGCGCGGGACGTGGACGCCGATTATCCTTGGGCTTTTGACATAGTTTTCAAGAATATAGCGCCCGCCGTCGGACAGGAAAAACCAGTAAGGCGGCAATGCAAGCTCAGCCGTGCGGCTGGTCCAGAACGCGATCGAGCGCGCGTAGAACTCCTCCTGCCGTGTCGCATCTCCGAGGTGGACAACGGTAACCGTGTCGTCAAGCGTCACGCGGAAGACGATGTTCTCGACGCTTGCATGACGGTCGGGCCAGCCACCGTGCGGCACGCGCACGGCCTCGATCGTGTAGCCCGCACCAGACGCTTCGAAGGACTCGCCGTCGAGGTCGAGGTCGACCGGATGCAGTCGTTCGCGGATCGATTCAGGCGGGTTCGTTTCCAGGACAGCACTGACGGCCTGCACCGGCGCGAAGAGTTGAAGCTCCGGTCGCTGCTTCAGGGCTTTCGCGATCAGCGACGCGTCGAAGTGATCGTCATGAAAGTGCGAGACGAAGATGGCGTCGAGCGAATCAAACGGCGATTCGCCGTCCATCAACTGCCGTTGCATGTCCTCCGGCACGAGGTCATACGTGTCGAAGTCCTCATCGAATAGCGGATCGAAAGCGATCTGGACCTCACCGTGGACAACGAGCACGCCCGCATTGCCGAGATAGGTCGCCTCTGAACCGAGATCGTGCGCCGCGGCTAAAGACGCAATGAAAATGACTATCAGAATCAAACAACGCATTGGCCGTCTCCCCACAGATCAAGCGTAACAGACGCCTGTTAGGACCACGATCGTGCGCGACGGGTTCCCTCATTGAATCCGGGCGTCCAGAGGCGTACGGTGATCAGGAGGAGACATCGTTTCCGTTGACGAACGGAGGAACTGACATGATTGATCTTCTGCGAAAACCGTCGCTGTTGACGCGACTGGTCGTCGGCAAGCTCACCGGCCTGGTGATCGGGCTTATCGCATTCTTCGCGCTTCCACTGATCGATGCCGATGCCGGCCTCGCATTACGGTTCGGCTTCTTTTTCTGGTACATCACCGTTGGCGCGTTGATCGGACTCGTGGGGGTATTCGACCGACATCCTTTGCTGCCCGCCTTTCGATTTCACTGGTGGCTGATCGGCCCTGCGATCGGTGCGTGGATGAACTTCATGCTCACGCTGTTCGTGCATGACGAGATTCGTGCAATGCTTGCGGTGTTCATGAGCGAGACTGCGTCGCCCTATCTCTGGTTCTCACTCGACGGTGCGATCACGGGAGCGATCATCGCGTTTTTTGCCACGCGCTTCGGCGGACAGGGACCAGAGACGGTCACGTCAGAAATGCACGGCGGGCAGGCGCCGTCGACCAGTTAGACCGCGTCTGACTCGGGCAGATCGGCGCCTGTCGGGTCGTTTGCTGCGCCTTCGATCTCGAAGGACACGCGATTGCGTCCGTTGCGCTTGGATTCGTACAGCGCCTCGTCGGCGATTCGGTAGAGTTCGTCGAAGTTTGCCTTGCCGGCGGCGCTGGCGCAGCCGACAGACACCGTGACAGCTCCTCCAACTTCGGTCCAGCCTTCGATGGTCAGCGTCGGCACCGTCGTGAGGATGGAGTTCGCGATGCGTTCAACGCCGGCGCGTGTCGCCGACGGCAGGAGCAGACCGTATTCCTCGCCGCCGAGTCGACCGACGACGTCCGACTTACGGCCAGCCTCGCCGACAACATCCGCAACAGCCTGGATGACGAGGTCGCCGACGGCGTGCCCTGCCGTGTCGTTAACGCGCTTGAAGAAATCGATGTCGAGGATGATGAGCCACAGCGTTTTGCCGTCCTCATCACCACGCTGTGCGCGCATGAATTCTCGTTCGCCGGAATCGTCGAACGCCCTGCGATTCATCAGCCCGGTCAGGCAGTCCGTGCTCGCGAAGCGCTCCAGCTGCGTGATGCTCTGCTGGACGGTGCCCGCCATTTTCTTCATCGCGATCCGCAGGTCTTCGAGCTCGGCGAACACGATCTCCTTCGGCGCCTCTTCGAACTCGCCGTTGCTGATGTGCTTCGCGTAGTCGATGAGTTGCTGTAACGGACGATTCAGCATCGCCGACACGCGTTTCATCGTGACCGCCAGAACTGCCGAGATCGCGACCAGGATAAACGCGCCGTTCAGAAAGAACTCCCAGGCAGACTCCGTAAACGTTGCTGCACTTTCGGTCAGGCTGAAGCGAATCGGCTGCGATGCGGTATCGCGGACGGCCTGGACAGACAGGTTGGCGGATGCCGTGATTTTTGAATCGTCGCTGTCGTCGGCGGACTGCGACTCGACCAGAAGAGCGTCGCGTACAGACAGGCTGAACCGTGAGTCATTCGCCCAGTCCGGGCGATTGACGTCGGCAAGAATGCGTTTCATGTCGACACGCACCCAGAGCACGTGCTGTGGGGTCGAGCCCTCGCCTTCTCCTCGCGTGCCGATCGGAATTGCAAAGAACATACGATCTTTCAAAGGCAGGTCGAATTCCTGTCCGTTCCAGTCCCGCTTGATCCCGTCGACGACGAAGAGCTTCGCCGGTGACGAGAAGCCGGGGTGGCGGGCGAGAGTACCGGCGATACGATCCATCAGCGGCGCCCGTAGGCCCGCACTCGTGCCGGGATAGCCAGCGACGTTGACACCGTTGGCGGCACGCAGGACTGCCTCAGACACGTGCGGATTCGATTCGACCAACTCGGCGAGACGCTCGCCAGCGGCAGATTCCTCGAAAGGTTTGCCGCTCGCCTTCGCAAGGACGACATCGGACTCGAGCTGCTCGAGCTCGAGCCGAAGCTGCGTGATTGACAGCGACAGGTCGTGGGCGATGACCTCGGAGGTATCCGAGACCTTCTGCTCCGCGAGATCGATCGACGACTGGTAGTTCATGAACATCAGGTAGAGACCGACGATCATGCCCGGAATAAGGATCAGCGCGCCGACATAGTGGTACAGCGCGTCCTGGTAGCTGATTTTTTCGCCGGACAGCCTGTTCATGGCCGGGCGTCCGTCAGCGTGTCGGAAAAAGAGGGTTCCGTGGGGCCTGACGTCACGGTGCGCCTGGCCGCATCTACCGGTGGCGCTGTTGTTCTTGCGGGCATCCTGCTGTCCTGGTCGATCGTCACACTGGTTATCGGTGACGAACCTCAAGTCTTTAGGGCTCGCAGGGAAAAACTTCTGCGGCGCCGCCGTCCAACGTCGAGTGGCCCTCAGGCGTTGCGCGAGGCGATAGATATGCGCAAACGTCGGCGTGCGATGGCCTGGAACAGGTAATAGAGAAGCGCGGCGTAGATGCCGCAAGGCAGTATGACTGCGAGCCACGGCCGCCAGTCTTCTGGAATGGGCTGCATCCACTGCAACGGCAGTTGCTTTGACAGGATCAGGAGAACCACAAATCCGAGCGTATTTGCGATCGTCAATGCAAGCGGATGCATCCGTCTAACTCCAAATGCCATGTCCTCGAGCTCGGAGTCTCGTAGTCCTTCCGACTCCGACACATTCGCGCGCGCCCACTTTGCGTCCTCGAGCACAACTTTTGAATTTCGTTTCAGCCTCATTGCCCGAACACGCGCTCGCCGCCAACGTAAGTGGCCTTGACCGTCACGTCTTTCAGCCCGCGCGGATCCATCGTCAGCAGATCGTCAGACAGCACGACGAAATCCGCCAGCTTGCCGACCGTCAGCGAGCCCTTGATGTCTTCCTCGTAGCCCGCGTACGCCGTGTTAATCGTGTAGGCCCGGATCGCGTCTTCGATACTGATGCGCTCCTCGGGGAACCAGCCGCCCTCGGGCTGGCCGGACAGCGTCATACGCGTGACGGCAGCGTAGAGGCCGAGCATCGGGTTCAGGTAGTAGCGCGACGCGTTCGTGCCGGGTGAGTCCGAACCGAAACTGACAACGGCCCCGGCGTCCCACAGGCTCTTGAAGGCATAAGCGCCCCGAGAGCGCTCCTTGCCGATGCGCTCTTCCATCCAGCGCATGTCGTCCGAGGTATGATAAGGCTGCATCTCGACGACGATCCCGAGCTCGCCCGCGCGCTCGATGTCACGGTCAGTCATCACCTGGGCGTGCACCAGGCGGAAACGCCGGTCGCGCTCGCCGTTCTCCGCGATGAGGCGCTCGACCATGTCGAGCAGGTAGCCGTTTGCCTCGTCACCGATGGCGTGTACCGTCAATTGAATGCCGTTTGCGTCGGCTTTGAGCGCGAGTCGCTCGAGGTTGCTCTGCATTTCCTCCGGATCGTGCGGACTGCGCTCGAACGGGAACATGATGTCGCGCCAGATGCCGCGGCTGTCCGGGTTGTGTGTGTAGGCCTCATAGAAGCGCGCCGAGCTGTTGCCCATGATGCCGTCGATCCAGGCTTTCGTTGCGCCGAAGCGAATCCAGTCGTCGCCGAATCCAACCTTGATGCCGAGATCGGCCATGGAGTCCCAGCGATCCAGCGGCGGACGCACGCGCACCCTTGCGGTCATCTCTCCGGCGTCGCGCAGTTCGCGGTAAATGTCGACGTAATCGGGATCCGACGTGATGTCGCAGTAGCTCGTGACGCCAACGCTCGCCATCTGCTTCCAGGCCTCGCGCGTTTCGGCGATGCGCTGCTCGCGCGAAGGCTCGGGAATCAGGCCGTCGAAAAGCGCCCGGACGTTGTCACGAACCAGAACCGTCGATTCCACGCTGGCCTCGACGGGGTTGAACAGCGCTCCGGTCGGTTCGCCGTTGCGGTCACGCCCGACGATGATCCCCTCTGGATCAGGTGTGCCCTTGCGAATGCCGGCACGTTTCAGCGCGACGCCGTTGGCGAGATAAACCTTGCGGTCGAATCGCCGGACGAGTACCGGCCGATCTCTCGTGAAGCCATCGATCATGCCGCGGTTCGGCAGGAAGAGGTTGCCGTAGCCGTCCTTGTCGTCGACTTGCCGCCCCGCTTCGGCAACATTGCCTTCGGCCCAGGTCTCGTAGGCCGACCAGTCACCGCCGGTGATCCACGTGCCCGATGCGTAGCGTGCATCGACGTCGCGAATGCGTTCCACGAAGGCCGCCTCGTCAGACACATCCAGCAGGTTCAGTCCGTACAGAAGCTGGCCGGTCGACTCGAAGTGCACGTGGTTGTCGTAGAAGCCCGGCGTCACGAAGGCACCGTCGAGATCGATCACTGTCGTTTCCGGCCCGATATGTTGTTCGACGCCGGCGTCCGGCCCGACGTAGAGAAACCGACCGTCCAGCACGGCCAGTGACTCGGCGCGGGGATTGTCGTCATCGACGGTCCAGAGCTTGCCGTTTCGCGCGACGAGGTCGGCGTGCTGTGCGAGTGCCGGTGATGCTGACCCGAAGCACACAGCCAGGAATGCAAAGAGAACGAATGATGCCTTCACGGTTCGCGACCTCACAGTCAGTTGAAGCTCAAGCACGCATGGTAATGATTCAAGATGCGTTTCGCAGCTCTCGGCCAATGCGCTCGACAAGAATCACACCGACGATCAAAAGAAAAACCTGCATGGCGGTGCCCAGGACTTCGACGCCGACCAGCGCTGACTCGGACCCAATTGATAGTTGCCAGACGGCGTCGCCGTAATGCGGCTTCATGCCGAGCAGCGCCTGAAGCCAGTTGAGTCCGATGTGAAATCCTGTGGGCAGCGCGATGCTGTTGGTCTTGAACGCCATCCAGGCATAGAACAAGCCCCAGACGCCCGGACCCAGCAGATTTTCGACGGCGAGCCCGTGGTAGAAGGCGAAAATGATCGAGGAGATGTAGACGGCGGGTCGAATCCCCCAAGCGTCACGCAGCTTGAACAGCGGGTACGAGCGGAACGCAATCTCCTCCATCAGCGCCAGCACGGCGACAATGAAGAACAGAGCCACAAGTATGGAAAGCACGCCGTCATGTCCGGCCAGCTCCACCTGCAACGGCGTGAAAACCAGCAGCGCCCCGATCATCGCAGCGACGACTCCCACGCCAAGCGCAAGACCCGACACGAGTTGCACGATAACCGTCTTGTCGAGGCGCAGCCCTACACTGCCGAACGACTCTCGATCCGATCGCAGCATCACCGCGATAATTAGCAGCGACGCCACGGCCAGGACTGCACCAACGGCCGGTGCGCCAAACCGGCCGAGTCCGGGCAGGTGAACGTTCCGAATCGCGACCAGGAGCAAAAAGAACACAAGCCAGAAGCCGATCGCTTGCAAAAGGCTCGATCGTCTAACGGTGATTTCTCGCTCTGGCGGTGCCTGATTGTCCAAACGCGCTCTCCTGGTCGTCAGGCAAAGTGCCGAAGGATGGGGTTGTTCGCCGCTAGTGTGTGAATGCGACACCCATCGCCGCGAGCGGCTGGACGAGCGCGCCCATCTCGTGGGCCTTCTTGCTCGACGCGTTGCCGTCCAGCGCCCGCTTGCGCACGCCCTGCAGGATGGCGGCAAGACGAAAAATGCTGAAGGCGAGATAGAAATCCCAGTTCTCGATGCCGTCGATGCCCGTCCGTTCGCAGTAGTCAGAGATGTAGGCCTCTTCCGACGGGATACCGAGTTCGTCGCGGTCGATGCCGCCCAGGCCCGAGACGATTGCCGCGCGCGGCATGCGCCACTGCATACACTGGTAGGCGAGATCGGCGAACGGGTGGCCGAGCGTCGACAGCTCCCAGTCGAGGACGGCGAGCACCTGCGGTTGCTCGGGGTCGAAGAGCATGTTGTCCAGACGATAGTCGCCGTGGACGATCGATACGCGTCCGTCGTCCTCCGGCAGATTGGCGGCGAGCCAGTCCATCAGGCGATTCATCTCATCAATGGATTCCGTCTCGGATGCGCGGTACTGCCCGGTCCAGCGCGTCACCTGTCGCGCGAAGTAGTTGCCGGGCTTGCCGTAATCGCCGAGACCGACGGATTCCGGATCGACCGAATGCAGTGCGGCCAGCACGTTGTTCATCTGGTCGTAGATCGCGACGCGCTCGTCGCGCTCGCACTCCGGCAGGGCCGAATCCCAGAACGTGCGGCCGGCGACGAATTCCATGACGTAGAACATGCTACCGATGACTGCGTCGTCCTCGCAGAGATGCAGCATGCGCGGCACCGGTACGTCGGTCTCAGCGAGCGCCTGCATGACGCGGTACTCGCGGTCCACAGCGTGTGCCGACTTGAGCAATTTGCCGGGCGGTTTTTTACGCAAAACGTAATCGCCCGAGTCCGTCACGAGCCGGTAAGTCGGGTTCGACTGACCGCCGGAAAACTTTTGCGCCTCAATCAGCCCCGAGAAGCCCTCGATCGCGCCCTCGAGATAGCGGCCCAGCGTGTCAGTATCGAGATCGTGGACGGACACGAGGCTTGATCAGGCGATTTCAAACAGTGCCGCTGCGCCCTGCCCACCGCCGATGCACATCGAGACGACGACGTATTTGCCACCGCGACGCTTGCCCTCGATCAATGCATGGCCCGCAAGCCGCGCTCCGGTCATCCCGTACGGATGGCCGATGGAGATTCCGCCACCGTCGACGTTGTATTTCTCGGGATCGATGCCGAGATGATCACGACAGTAGCGAACCTGTACGGCGAACGCTTCATTGAGTTCCCAGAGGTCGATGTCATCGATCGAGAGACCGTGCTGCTTCAGCAGCTTCGGAATCGCGTAGATCGGTGCGATGCCCATTTCTTCCGGTTCGTTCCCTGCGACGGCCATGCCGCGGTAGATACCGAGCGGTTCGAGTCCCTTCTGCTCCGCAAGCTTAGCGTCCATGACCACGCAGGCAGATGCCCCGTCGGAGAGCTGGCTCGCATTGCCCGCCGTGATCGTGCCGCCCTCGAAGATCGGTTTGAGACTCTGCAGGCCTTCCATCGTCGTATCCGGGCGGTTGCATTCGTCGCGGTTGAGTGTGACGTCGTGGAAACTGACTTCCTTCGTCTCCTTGTCCAACACGCCCATTGTGACGTCGAAGGGAACGATCTCGGCGTCGAAGCGCCCTTCTTTCTGGGCAGCCGCGGTGCGCTGCTGCGATGACTGCGCATACTCGTCCTGCGCCTCGCGCGACACCTTGTACTTCTTCGCGACGTACTCGGCCGTCTCGAGCATCGACATGTAGGCATGCGGCGCCAGTTTGATGACGTCCTCGTCGCGGACCTTGCTGGCCCATTCGAAATACTGCTGCTGCACGGCCGAGATATTTTCCTGGCCGCCGGCAAGAACGATTTGCTGGTTGTCGACCATGATCTGGCGCGCCGCAATGGCGATCGCCATCAAGCCCGATGAGCACTGCCGGTCAATCGTCTGCGCCGGCACGGAAACGGGCAGACCAGCGGCGAGTACTGCAAGCCGCGCAACGTTGTTACCGGCGGTTCCGGCTGTCAGCACAGTCCCCATGACGGCATCGTCGATCTCGGCGCCGTCGATACCCGCGCGCTCGACGGCGTGTTTGATCGCATGACCGAGCATGGTCGGCGACTTGGTGTTGTTCAGCGAACCGCGGAAGGACTTGGCCATTCCGGTGCGAGCCGTGGAGACGATAACCGCTTCTTTCATTGTTTGAACCTTAAGTGTTTGTCAGCGCGGCTGACAGTGTAGTGGAAATGCGCGCGGTTGTGGCCGGGTTTGGTCTTAAGCGCCGCCTGACTCAGCGACGACGCTGTTCGCCAGCACGCCAATTCCGGAAATCTCGACTTCGACGCGATCGCCGGGCGTCAAGAAGACCTGCGGTTCGCGCTTTACACCGACGCCGGCCGGCGTTCCCGTCGAAATGACGTCGCCGGGCTCAAGCCGGGTAAACGTCGAGATGTAGGCAATCAGGAACGGAATGTCGAAGATCAGCGACGCGGTGCTGCCCTCCTGCAGGGTCTCGCCGTTCAGGCGTGTCTCGAGCGTCAGCGCGTTGACGTCGGCAATCGCGTCGCGGGTGACGAGCGAGGGCCCGAAGCCGCCGGTTGCGGGGAAGTTCTTGCCCGGCGTGAACTGCGATGTGTGTCGCTGCCAGTCGCGAACACTGCCGTCGTTGAAACAGCTGTAGCCTGCCACGTGGTCGAAGGCGTCCTCTTTTGCAATGTGCCGCCCCGCCCGGCCGATGATGACGGCGAGTTCGCCCTCGTAGTCGAGTTGTTTCGACGCATCCGGGACGCACAGCGGCTGCCCATGCGCGACCAGCGTGTCGGCGAAGCGCGTGAAGATCGTCGGAAACCGCGTCTCCTCGCGACCGGTTTCGAGCCGGTGCGCGTCGTAGTTCAGGCCGATGCAGAAAATCTTGGACGGCTGCGTGATCGGCGACAGCCAGGTGACGTTCTTGACATCGATCGTAGCGGACAGGTCGCGTGCGTTGTCCAGCAACACTTCGAATTCACCGGCACTTAAGACCGCTTTCAGATCCTTGCCATTCGCGAGCGGTCCGAGATCGACGAGCCGGTCATCGTCGTGCAGCAGGCCGAAGCTTTCACGTCCGGAAATAGAAAACGAGGCGATTCGCATTTTGCGCGGTCACTATCGTGATGATGTAGGGCGTATCCTAACAAGCAAAAAAAACGGCGGCGTGAAAACACGCCGCCGTCTGTTGTGTCGACTGTGTCGTCGTCAACCGCGATTAGCGGCTGGCATACGCTGCGTCGATTTCGTCGTAGGCGATATCGAAGCGATCCAGGGTCATCACTTTGGACCAGGCATCGACGAAGTCGCTGACGAACTTCTCTTCGCCACCGTTCTCGGCGTAGACCTCGGCGACAGCGCGCAGCTCAGCGTGCGAACCGAAGACGAGATCGACCGGCGTGGCCGTCCAGCGGACCTGGCCGGATGCGCGGTCAATGCCTTCGTACAGGCCGTCTTTTTCCGGTGCCTTGCGCCACTTCGTCGACATGCTCAGGAGGTTGACGAAGTAGTCGTTGCTCAGCGTTCCCGGACGATCCGTGAAGACACCGTGGCTCACGCCGCCGGTGTTCGCATCGAGCGCGCGCAGCCCGCCGACGAGAACCGTCATCTCGGGGACCGTCAGCGTCAGCAGGTCGGCCTTGTCGATAAGCATTTCTGCCGGAGAACGGGCGTTCTCAGACGTGTAGAAGTTCCGGAAGCCATCAGCAGTCGGCTCCATGACAGCAAAGGATTCCACATCCGTCTGCGCCTGCGTGGCATCAGCGCGACCTGCGACGAATGGTACGGTCACGTCGTGGCCCGCTTCCTTCGCTGCGGCTTCGATCGCGGCTGCGCCGCCAAGAACGATCAGGTCAGCCATCGAGACGCGCGTGTTGTCCGATTGCGCATCGTTGAAGTCTTTCTGGATCTTCTCGAGGCTCTTCAGGACTTTGCGGAGCTCTGCAGGGCTGTTCGCGTCCCAGTCTTTCATCGGGGCGAGGCGCACGCGCGCGCCGTTCGCACCACCACGCATGTCGGTGCCGCGGAATGATGCAGCGGACGACCAGGCGGTGCGGACCAGTGCCGGAATGCTCAGGCCTGAATCAAGGATTTCTGCTTTCAGCGCTGCAACGTCCGTGTCGTCGATCAGCGCGTAGTCGACGGCCGGAATCGGGTCCTGCCACAGCAGGGGCTCGTCCGGCAGATCATCACCGACATAGCGAGCCAGCGGGCCCATGTCTCGGTGCGTCAGCTTGAACCAGGCTTTAGCGAAGGCCTGCTGAAACTCCTGCGGATTTTTGCGGAAGCGCTGGGAAATCTCGCGGTAGCTCGGATCGAACTTCAGCGACAGGTCGGTTGTGAACATGATCGGCGCGTGACGCTTCGTCTTGTCGAACGCGTCAGGAACGAGATTCGATGCTGCGCCGTCTTTCGGAATCCACTGCGTCGCGCCGGCCGGGCTCTTCGTCTGCACCCATTCGAAGTTGAACAGGTTGTCGAGGTACTGGCTGCTCCAGGCGATCGGGTTGGCCGACCAGGCACCCTCGAGACCGCTGGTGATCGTGTCCGGGCCATTGCCCGAACCGCACTTGTTGTTCCAGCCGAAGCCCTGCTCTTCGATGCCTTCGGCCGCAGGTTCCGGTCCGATACAGTCTTCGGGGCTGCGTGCACCGTGTGCTTTACCGAAGGTGTGTCCACCGGCAATCAGCGCAACAGTTTCTTCGTCGTTCATGGCCATACGCCCGAACGTCTCGCGAATGTCTTTCGCGGCGAGCAATGGATCAGGCACACCGTTCGGGCCTTCCGGGTTAACGTAGATCAGTCCCATCTGGACCGCGGCGAGCGGCTTCGCGAGTTCGCGGTCACCGCTGTAACGCTCGTCGGCGAGGAATTCCGTTTCCGGACCCCAGTAGACGAGATCGGCTTCCCAGTCGTCTTCGCGACCGCCGGCAAAGCCGTAGGTTTCAAAGCCCATCGACTCGAGCGCGACGTTGCCAGCCAGGACCATCAGGTCGGCCCACGACAGGCTGCGGCCGTACTTCTGCTTGACCGGCCACAGGAGGCGTCGTGCCTTGTCGAGGTTAGCGTTGTCGGGCCAGCTGTTTAGCGGTTCGAAGCGCTGCTGTCCGCCGCCTGCGCCCCCGCGGCCGTCGGCGACGCGGTACGTTCCGGCGCTATGCCACGCCATGCGAATGAAAAACGGGCCGTAGTGACCGTAGTCGGCCGGCCACCAGTCCTGTGAATCGGTCAGGACGGTATCGATGTCTTTCTTGACTTCGTCGAGATCCAGCTTCGCGAACTCTTGCGCGTAGTTGAAGTCATCGCCCATCGGGTTGGATTCCGCGGCATGATCGCGCAGCGGCTTCAGGTTCAGTTGCTCAGGCCACCAGAACTGGTTGGACTTCGCTTCGCCTGCAACGCCGGACGGCGGCAGGGCCAGCATGACGGTCGCGAGAGCTGCCGTCAGTGCGAGTGCTCTCTTATGCATTGTTCGTCTCCTCGTGAAAGGAGCGGTATCGCTCCAGTGCATCTATTAAACCGCATATTTATTGTGCAAATGATTCAAATTCTCGATGAATGAGTGTGAGGAAATCGATGACTTGACAGCATGTTGTACCCCTTGTACCATCTGTCAACATGGTACATATGGAACGACAACAGTGAATATCACCGTCGACATCGAAGATCCAAAGCCGTTGTTCACGCAGCTCATCGACCAGATCAAGCGCGGCGTGAGCGACGGGCAGTTGAAGCCGGGTGACGCGCTGCCCTCAATCCGGCAGCTTGCGAACGACCTCGAGCTGAATAACAAGACCGTCGCGAAGGCGTATCGCCTGCTCGAGCGCGACTCTGTCGTGCAATCGCGTGGTTATCGGGGCACGTTCATTCATCCCGACGCACGAGCGAACAGCTCCGTTGATCTTACGGGCTGGGTCGAGTCAACCCTTACCGAAACCATCGCTTCATTTCGGGATGCCGGTGTCACCGACGCCGAAATTCGCGTGGTTTTCTCAAACGTCATGAAAGACAGCGCCAAATAAAGGGCCGAAGCATGAAACATCCAATCGAATTACTGTTCTACCTCGCATTCGCGAGCCAGATTTATCTTTTGTCCTGGGCGATTCCGCAGCGCATCGTCGCGCGCAAACGCAAGGTGCTTGAGCAATACCCGCCCTCGGTCTATCCCAAGCTCTACGTCAAGTCGGCGGCGCAACATGGGAAGGACAACAGGAACTACCTGTTGCTCAACCGCGCCATCGCGTGGATCGGTGTCGTGATCTTTCTTTGCCTAATCTTCGTCGTTGACCACGGCAGTTTCGCCGAGGACGGATACGTTTCCGAGGCGTGGCCGGCAGCCTACGGCATGTTGCAATTCGTGCCCTTTCTGCTGCTCGAGATCTCGGGCTTCCGCGAGTTTCGCGCGATGCGGGACGCGGACCAGTCGACGCGGCGCCAGGCAGAACTGAAGCCACGCCGGCTCTTCGACTTTGTCTCCCCTCTGCAGTTTTTCGCCGCGGCTGTCCTGTATGTCGTGACCATCATCGCTGTCCTCGCGGTCAACCATGGCGACAATGACGGGATCATCCTCGCCGTCTCGCTGACGCTCGCGAACCTGCTGTTCGTCGCCATCGGCTGGTGGAATCTTCGGGGTCGCAATCTCAATCCGCACCAGGCGAACAAGGACCGCTCGCACCAGATCCGGCTGACGCTGACGTCGTTCGTGTTCATCAGCGTCGTCATGAGCGTCTTCTACCTGATCACACTGGCCGACGGCATCTACGACCTCGACTTCATGGACGCATTCCTCTTGAGCGTCTACTTCCAGGTCGTCGCACTGGGATCGACGGGCTACATGCTGCATTGTATGAAGCTCGAAGACATCGATTTCGATGTCTACAAGGACGACGCAGTTGCGTCGTAAGGAATAGAGGAGAGCTGCCCGTGAAGAAACTGACTGCCTGCTTGTTGTTAATGTGCTCCCTGTGTTCGATCGCGATGGCCGACACGATCGCAATCATCGGCACCGGCAGCGTGGCGAAGGCGCTCGGTCCGGAGTTTGCGGCCCAGGGGCACACGATCATCTACGGTTCCCGCGATCCGGACAGTGACAAGGCGAAAGACATCGTTGCGATGACGTCGGGCAACGCATCCGCAGTCTCGCCGGCAGAGTCGGTCGTCGACGCAGACATCGTTGTGCTCGCTGTTCCTGGCGGACTGGTCGCCGAGATTACGCGCGACCTTGGGGATCTCTCCGGCAAGATCATCATCGATCCGACGAATCCACTGACTGGCGATTGGAGCACGGAATTAAGCTTAAGCGTGGACACGTCGAACACGCGCATCATTCAGGACGCCGCACCGGATGCATTCGTCGTTAAGGCCTTCAGCACGCTGAACTGGCGGCAGATGATTGAACCTGACGGCGATATTTCGGTGCTGCTGGCGGGCGACAGCGATGCGGCAAAAGCGAAAGTTGCCGAGCTCGTAAGCGCGATGGACCTTCAACCAATTGACCTCGGCGGCGTCGATAGTGCGCACTGGATCGAGGGGATGACGATTCTGTTTTTGAACAACCGCATTTCGAATCGACCGAATTTCGACTATTTTTTGCGGGTCGTTGATTAGTCGGCCGCGAAACGCTGACTCCGCTCTTCTTCAAACGATAGAATTCTGAACATGAAGACCACGATTTATCACAACCCTGCCTGCAGCAAGTCGCGAAATACGCTGGCCTTGCTGCAGGAGGCAGGCATTGAGCCGGAAATTGTTCTCTATCTGAAGTCACCACCGTCGGCGCAAAAGCTCGCTTCCTTGCTTGAAGCGATGAAGATGCCCCCGCGGGAGTTGATGCGGAAGGATGCGCGCTATGAGGAACTCGGCCTGGACGATCCGGCGCTGGCCGACGCGCAGCTGATTGCAGCGATGGTTGAGAATCCGGCGGTCATGAATCGGCCCATTGTCGAGACGGACAAAGGTGTGAGGTTGTGCCGGCCGCCG
>CAWUHY010000055.1:0-14545 GCA_963922215.1 uncultured Gammaproteobacteria bacterium
TATGCCGAATACCAGAGGCACGTCCAGATTCTGATCGATGCGGGACTGATCCAGGACTCAACGAAAATCTGGTGGGATCTTCGCCCGAGCGCGCGGTTTCCGACGCTGGAATCGCGCATCATGGACGTTTGTACCTGTCTCGACGATGCGGTTGCCCTTGCCGCGATGCTCGTCTGCTTGATGCGGATGCTGTATCGCCTGCGTCGGCATAACCAACGTTGGCGCATCTACACGCCGATGCTGATTCGCGAGAATCGCTGGCGCGCGATGCGCTACAGCTTCGATGAGGGCCTGATCGATCTCGCGAAGGGCAAGGTCATGCCGTTCGAGGACCTGATCGACGATATCCTAACACTCATCGCAGAAGACGCCGAGGCGCTCGGCTGCGAGACGGAAGTGAGCCGCGTGCGCAATATCTTAAGCCGCGGCACGAGCGCGCATCGTCAGCTGAAGACCTATGAGCTGGAAACGGCGGCTGGTGCCAGTCCGGAAGACGCTCTGAAATCCGTTGTCGACATGCTCGTGGAGGAGACCGCGAGCGGCGTCTAGCGCCGTAACTGCCCGTTATAACGGGCTTTTGTCGCAGTTTCGGCCAGATTGAACCGCTTTTACGGTGTTCCAGGCACCGGAATGGTACGCAGGTCTCATTTGCCCGTTTACAGGGCCGCTACCATGCCTGAATGAGCGAGAGCTTACGTCAAATTCCCCCGGGGCCGGGCGCATGAGCGCGTCGGCCCTCACCGCTGTCCTGGGCTTCAGCGCGTTTCTGTATTTTTGCCTGAGCGCGCATCTGCTGAAGACCGCGCCAAAAAACCTCTACGGGGTATTCCTGCTGCTGGTCGGTCTGCTGGTTGCTGCCCCCGCGATCTACTACGGAACCGAAAATCCGATGCAGTTCGGCATCGGCCGTGTTTGTACTTTCCTCGGCGCGGGATTCCTTCCGGTGGTTTTCTACATGCTTTATCGCCAGTACACCGACAGTTCAGTGAGGCCGTGGGTGCTTGTGGCGATGTCGGCAATCCCTGCGGTCACAGTCATTCTGGCGATGACCAACTGGAAGCACGGGCTGGTGTGGCAGTCCTATGAGACTCTGGAGGGTCTCAGATTCACCGACATCAACGAGCACCTCTGGTACAAGGCGGTCTACGGGCCGTATGTCTACGCCCTGTTCGCCTACACCTGGGTCGCGCTCGCGTCGCGCCTCGGCAGCGTTGCTGTCCCGCACGCAAAATATCTTCGAATTGTCCTGATCGGAACGGCGATTCCGTTCTTCGTCAGTTTCGCAAACACGATGGCGGGCATCGGCCCGATCGATTTCCCGTTCACTGCTGTGACAGTCACGCTGTTATTGCCCATGTATGCCTACGCGGCTTTCGCGATGCGCATCTGGGCCTTCAGTCCGCTCGGGTACCGGACGCTGTTTAATCACGTGCGGGACCCGATCATCGTTCTTGACGAAAACAATCGCATCCTGTGCGCGAACACGAGCGCAGAGAAAATGCTCGGCAAGTCGGAAGAACAACTCGTCGGACACGTCCTCTGGGAAGACATGCCCGAGGCGCATGACCTGCTGCAGAACGGCGCGGGATTCGATCTGACGCAAACGCTGAAGCTCACCGAAGACCTCATCTACGAGGTCAGCGTCGCTCCGCTGAAGGACTCGCGCGGGCTCTCGCAGGGAACGGTCGTGACCTGCCGTGACGTGACCCAGCGCCGGCGCACGCTTGGTCAGCTTGCCGAGAACGAGCACCTGATCCGGACGCTGATTGAGACTTCGTCCAACGGCATCCTCCGTTTCGCGCAGGACGACAACGCAGACAGCGAGGTCTACCGCTGCATCTTCGCCAATCCGGCGGCCGAGCGGTTCTTGTCCGCGAGCGGCGACGCGCTCGTCGGCAGTCGGCTCATGGAACTCACGAAGCTCCAGCCCGACCGGCTTCGAAAACATTTCGAACGGCCGCGCCGGAATCGGGCGCAAATGACTTACGAATTTCCGCTCGAACAGGACGACGGTGAGACGCAGTGGCTGCGTATCACGGCGGAACCCGTTGGGCTCGATTTCTCTGTCACGATCATCGATATCACGAAGCGCAAGCAGGATGAGGATCGCATGATGCAGCAGGCGCTTCTTGATCCGCTGACAGGTGTCCTGAACCGGCGCGGATTCGAGTCGGAGGCGAAAAAGCGGCTCCGCGAGGCGAATTGCGCGACGGTCATCTATCTCGATCTGAACGGCTTCAAGCAGGTCAACGACCGCTTCGGCCACCAGGCCGGCGACGCGCTCCTGAAAGCATTCGGTCACCGGCTGAGTTACTGCCTGCGTCCCGAGGACGTACTCGGTCGGCTCGGTGGCGACGAATTCGCAATCGTGCTGCCCGATCTCGCCGAGGCCGATGTCGGCCATATGGCCGAGCGAATCCGGGCAAGCGGAACGGAGGCCTACATCATCAAGGGCGAGGAAATTCGCTGCTCGGTGAGCCTGGGACACGCGCTCATGCCCGAACAAGGCCAGGAGCTCTGGCACCTGATCAGCGTCGCCGACGAAGCGATGTACTCGAACAAGGCCGACCAGACGAGCGATGAGCTGCGTCAGGCCGACGGCTAGAAAGCGTCGAACTGCACTGACCTTCAACCGTTTGCCGGCACGTCGCGTGCGTCGGCGCGACGCCCTCGCTATCATCGCGCACACCTGACGAAGTGGAAAACTTAATCGTGAATGTTCTCGTGCTTTGCACCGGAAATTCGGCGCGCAGCATTCTTGCAGAGGTGTTGATCAACGCATTGGGTCGCGATCGAATCCGGGCCTTTAGCGCCGGCAGCAGGCCCGCAGGTGAGGTAAACCCCGGTGCGCTCGCGAAGCTCGAACGCGAAGGGCTGCCAACCGACGGTCTCGAATCGAAATCCTGGGATCGCTTTGCGGAGGAGGGCGCCCCCGCGATCGACCTCGTGATCACGGTTTGCGACAACGCGGCCGGGGAAAGCTGCCCCGTCTGGCCAGGCGGGCCTCTGACCGTTCACTGGGGAATTCCGGACCCCGCAGGAAAGACACCGCTCGATGCCGCCTTCGACGAGGCGTGGGTAAAACTCAAACGCCGGATCGAAGCGTTCGTTGCGCTGCCATTCGAATCCCTGGACCGCGATTCGATGCAAGAGGCCCTCGCAGCGATCCACGCCATCGCGGAAGCACGCGAGGGCGTCGAGGGATAGGCGGTGGCTTCCTGTTTGCCTACGGGTCGGGTATTTCGATTATCGAGCCGACATTTGGATCGGCCGTATCGAGCAACGCAAGGTCGATGACATCGCCGAACTGGATGTCCAGCGGAAGCGGCCCGGCCACAGGCGTGATCTCGCCGGCGAGCGTCGCGTACGCGTCGTAGCTTCCTTCCTCGATCACCCGGGCAATTGCTGACGTACTGCCGGTAACGGTGTTGGCCGTTCGCGGGATGTCGTTTTCGGTAACCGTGGCGCCACGATCCACGAGGTAAAGATTAATCAGCGGCAGGTTGATGCTCAGGTTTACGACCTGGAGTTTCGCGGTCGTCTCAACGCTGCGACGATCCGGGTTATAAGCCGTCGCCGCGTAGCTGCCCGCCTCGCCGAGCAGCGCGACGTGCGTCCGTGTTCCGCTGTCGATGGTGAGCGCCGTTTGCAACAGAATCGTTGTCGTGTCGCCGGCAGGGGTCAGGTACAGCGTGTTCGCGCCTTCAGCGGCCGGGAAATCGTCGCTGGCTTCGCCAAACGCGATGTTGCCGGCGATCAGTGTCGTCAGCGCTTCATCGAGATAGACGTCAACCGGGCCGGCATCCAGTGCGCCGTGAATGAATCTCAAGCTCGGCGCGGCATCCACGTCTGCCACGCGGACCGTTCCGCCGGTATTCGTGAATCCGCGAATCGCGAGCCGGTCGACGTCGTTGGCGTCGGGCGCGAAAACGGTGAACAGGATTCCGATTCCGTTCGCGAATGACGTCGCCGATGACTCGAACAGGATCGTGGACGGGTCACCGGCTGGCGTGACGAACAGCACGTAGTCACCGAGCGCAAAATCCTGCGCATCCGTAATCTCGCCGAAGGCCAGAGTGGCGACTTCCTGGCCAATTGCCGGCGTCACGCCCGGCGCCGCGAAATACACGTCGACGGGACCGAAACCTTCCCCGAAGTGAGAAAATCGCAACTCGGCCACCGTCGTATTCTCGTCGAACGTGCGCTCCGGCTGACTCTCGATCGTGATTGTCGGGCTTGCGACATCGCCCGACAGGAACAGCGTGAACTCCACATCTCTCTCGATCTTCAGCGGGAGCGACGCGACGCGGCTGGCTTCTGAGTCGCCGGCGAGCAGCGCATCGAAATTGAAGACATAGTCGAAGTCATCGTACGGCGACAGGTTGGTCGACTGTTTGTAGCTGATCACGCCGAGTGAACGTTCTTCAATCAGCGCATTGACCTGCGGACCGGTCGGCAGGGCGTTGATCACACGGATCGAGCCTTTACCCGTCGGTTCCGGCAGGTCGATGTCGCCCGTGCAGCCGGCGAGGGCGATGACGAGCAGGATAGATGTCGCAATAGCTTTCATTCAGATTCCAGTGTGTTGTCCGGCGGGCGACGCGTTGTCGCGTCAGTCAGAGCCGTATCCAAAAATCGATTTTGTTTCGAGGAATTCGTCCATGCCCTCGGTGCCCCACTCGCGTCCGTTGCCGGACTGCTTGTAGCCGCCAAACGGCGCCATCGTATCCAGCGGGGCATAGTTGATGTGCACCATGCCGGACTCCAGCCGGCGTGCAATGTCACGCGCACGATCCAGGTCAGCCGACGACACGTAGTTGGACAGTCCATACCGCGTGTCGTTCGCAATTCGGACTGCGTCATCGTCGTCCTCGTACGCGAGGATAGACAGGACCGGCCCAAAGATCTCTTCTTCGGCGATGCGCATGTTATTCGTGACCTTTGAGAAAACGGTCGGCCGCACGTAGTAACCCTTGTCGAGCCCGTCCGGTCGTCCGGGTCCGCCGGCCGCGAGTGTTGCACCGTCTTCGATGCCCTGCGCGATCAGCGACTGCACTTTGTCCCACTGCGCCATGGAGACGAGCGGGCCGATAACCGTGTCCTCGGCCTGCGGATCGCCGGCGCGTGTCTCAGCCGCGACGGTCGCCGCAATTCTTGCCGCGTCGTCCATTTTCGACGCGGGCACCAGCATGCGCGTCGGGGCGTTGCAGGACTGGCCGGTATTCTCGAAGCATTCCTCAGCGCCCTTTCTGACGGCCGCTTCGAAGTCGACATCGTCGAGCAGGATATTCGCGGACTTACCGCCAAGCTCCTGCGCCACGCGCTTGACCGTCGGTGCCGCAGTCTCGGCAACGGCGATCCCGGCGCGTGTGGACCCGGTAAAGGAAACCATTGCGACGTCCGGATGCGACGTCAACGTGGTGCCCACGGTCGGGCCGTCGCCGTTTACGAGATTGAATACACCCTTTGGCACGCCGGCTTCGTGTAGCACATCCGCGAAAATGCACGCGTCCAGCGGCGCAATCTCGCTGGGCTTGAGCACCAGCGTGCAGCCTGCCGCGAGCGCCGGACCGACCTTGCAGGCAATCTGGTTGATGGGCCAGTTCCACGGCGTGATCAGAGCTACGACGCCGATCGGCTCCTTTGCGATCAGCGTGCTGCGGTTCTGCGATTCGAATTCAAAATCTTTCAGTGCGCGGATCGCCGATTTCAGATGGCCGATGCCGCTGCCGGCCTGCGCTGTTTTCGCGAGCGACCATGGGGCTCCCATCTCCTGCATGATGGCTTCGGCGATGTCGTTGTAGCGCGATTTGTAGGCCTCGACGATGCGCTCGAGCAGATCAATTCTCTCCTCGCGCGTGGTCTTTGCGAAATCCGGATAGGCCGCTTTCGCTGCAGCGACAGCCCGATCGACGTCGTCCGCGTTACCCATGGCGATCCGCCCCGCAATGCTCTCGTCGGCAGGATTGACGACGTCGAGGGTCTTGTTTGACGCCGGATCGACCCAGGCGCCGTCGATGTAAAATTTTAAGAACTCGCGCATTTAGCTTCGGTGCTCCAATTCAAGGCACGGGATCATACAGCAGGGCGGGGGATTTGCGCGGCGCTAAAGGCGTGCAGACAGGAATTTTTGCCGGTATTCGATGGGCGGCATGTTGTACCAGGATTTAAACGCCGTCGTGAACGAGCTGATGCTGGAGTAGCCGAGCAGCATCGCGACTTCGAGCGCCTTCAAGCGGTCGTCTTTCAGGTAGCGGACCGCGAGCTCCGCACGGACCTCCGTCAACACGCGCTGGAAACTCGTTCGCTCGGCTTTCAACCGGCGCTGCAGCGTCCGGCGCGACAGTTTCAGCGCGCGGCAGGCCGCGTCCGCATTCGCTTCGCCCTGCGCCAGGAGGTTCGCGAGTCGACGCTTGAGCTGGGAGGTCAAAATATCCTCCTGGCTCAGCGACTTGAGATACTTTTCTGCGGATTCCGTTAAGTGTTGATACACGGCGTTTTGGCCACTGACCGGCGGGAGTTGTCCAATTTAACGCGATGCGCCGCGTTTTCCAACGGAGGCGCGCTGCGCGCCGCCCTGACCAGCGGCTGACAGGCCGGTGGCGCTTGGATATGATCCTCCGCCCCGATAGCGAATTGGAACGATCCATGGCCTCACCCGTTCAGTACTCCATTGAAGACCGTCTCGGCGTCATCCGCATCGACAATCCTCCTGTGAACGCACTGTCGCATGCCGTTCGCCAGGGCTTGTTCGATGCGATCAACAAGGCGCAGGACGATGACATCGATGCCGTACTGATTCTCTGCGAGGGCCGGACGTGGGTCGCCGGTGCGGATATCACGGAATTCGGGAAGCCGCCGAAGGAGCCGTTTCTGCCGGATCTTCTCGACACGATCGAGCAGTCGGCGAAACCGGTCGTCTCGGCGCTGCACGGGACCGCGCTCGGTGGCGGTTTCGAGCTCGCGCTGGCCTCGCACTACCGCTGTGCGCTTCGCTCGGCGAAGGTCGGGCTGCCGGAAGTTAAACTTGGCCTGCTGCCCGGCGCCGGCGGAACGCAGCGCCTGCCGCGCATCGTCGGCATCAAGACGGCGATCGAGATGATGACGAGCGGAGCACCGGTTCCAGCGGCCATGGCCCAACAGGCTCGCGTCATCGACGAGCTGTTCGACGACGATCTGGAAAAGAGTGCGAAGGCGTTCGCGGAATCCGTCGCTGGCAAAGGGCCGCGAAAGTCGTCCGAGCGTGACGTCGACCCGCTTCCGGACGCGGAAGCCGATGCGATTCGAGCCGAGGTCGCCCGCCGGGCGCGGGGTGTCGAAGCTCCTCTCGCGATTGTCGAAACAGCACTCGCGGCCGGATCGACTTCCTTCGAGGAGGGCATGGCAATCGAACGCGAGGCGTTCATGCGCCTGATGGCAAGCGACCAGTCGAAAGCGCTGCGGCACATTTTCTTCGCGGAGCGCGAGGCGGCGAAAATACTCGACCTGCCGAAAGATACGCCGCATCGCGACGTCGCGCGCGTCGGGATCATCGGGGCGGGAACGATGGGCGGCGGGATTGCGATGAGTTTCGCGAATGCAGGCTTCGCCGTCACGCTCGTGGACGTCAATGACGACGCGCTGGAGCGCGGCCTGTCGACCATCGACAGGAACTACGGCATCAGCGTCAAGAAAGGCAAGCTGTCCGAGGACGATGCGCAGAGCAGGCGAGCGTTGATTGAAGGCACGACGCAATTCGAAGACCTGGCGGAAGTCGATCTCGTGATCGAGGCGGTGTTCGAGAACCTCGAACTGAAGCAAGACATCTTCAAAAAGCTGGATGCGACCTGCAAGAAAGGCGCAATTCTCGCGACAAACACCTCTTACCAGGACGTCGACGCGATCGCTGCTGTCACGAAGCGTCCGGAGGATGTGATCGGGCTGCATTTCTTCAGCCCGGCCAACATCATGAAGCTGCTCGAGGTTGTGAGGGCGGAGAAGACTGCGGACGACGTACTGGCGACATGCATGGCTCTCGCCAAGAAGATTCGCAAGATCCCGGTCATGTCGGGTGTCTGCTACGGCTTTATCGGCAACCGCATGCTGTCCGGCTACGGCCGCGAGGCGCAGCTCTGCCTGATTGAGGGCAGTTCGCCTGCGGACGTTGACTCTGCGCTCGAGACCTTCGGCATGGCAATGGGACCGCTCGCAGTATTCGATCTCGCGGGAATCGATGTTGGCTACAAGGCACGACAGGGCTTGCCGGAGGACGAGCGCGGCGACGAAAGGGCCTACAGAGTCGCGGACGTTCTCGTCGAAGGCGGCCGACTCGGACAAAAAACCGGTGCTGGTTTCTACCGCTACGACACGGAGACGCGCAAGAGAGAGTCGGACCCGGGAGTGCAGGAGGTCATCGAACGCGAAGCGAAGTCGCTTGGAGTCGAACGGCGCTCTATCGACGCAGATGAGATTGTGCAGCGCACCGTCTACGCTTTGATCAACGAGGGCATGGATATCCTGAACGAGGGGATCGCGCAGCGCCCCGGCGATATCGACATTGTCTACGTCTACGGCTACGGCTTCCCGGCCTGGCGCGGCGGACCGATGCATTATGCAGATACCGTCGGGCTTCCCGCCGTGCTCGCATCGATAGAGAAATTTGCCGCCGAGCACGGGGAGGAAAACTGGAAGCCATCTCCGCTCCTGAAGCAGCTCGTCGAAGACTGCAAAACGCTGGCCGACTGGGCGACAGAGCGAGGCTGACACTTTCCATAACGCCGGGATTTTCAAGTCCCGGCTATGTCGGCCGATAACATGCGGTAGCAGCACCAGGGGGCGCCTACCGCATGAATGACGATCGCAACGCGAGGATTTATGTCGACCACAGGCTGGCAGGCGCCGGCCTGGCGTCCGCTGCGATCCTGCTTTTCGTCTTTGCGGCGGGCAACGGTGTCCTCCTGACGCTCGCAGGGCTTTTACTTGCCGCTGCTGTTGCAATGTTTGTTCCGCGACGGACCGTCGAGCCGGCAGATGCTTCACACGCCGCAATCAATCACGAAAGCACCATCGTGCCGATTGACGAAGACGCCGCGGATCTCGCGCGCTATGCGGATTTCTATGCGTCTGATGCACAGCAGAAGCATTTTTCGATCGCGGCGAATGCTGACTATGCAGGCGACGAAAGGCGGCGCGACGGGCGGCCCTGGTCACCGGCTGACGATGCAGTCCGCGAGGATCACGTCGATGACATCAGCGCATCAAATGACGACGGCTGGACGGAACTTTAGATCGACTCTCGCTCGATATCCTCGTTCGCTGCCAGGGGCGGCAGCAGGAAAACGGCATCCCGTGTGATCGTCAGCGGCGTTTCCAGTCGAAAATGTTTCCGCGCCTGCCCCCACTCCGCAAGCGCACCCACGACTGCGCGCGGCAGGTTGAGCGCTTTCGAATCGGCAGACTGAACCAGCGTCAGCATGTTGACGGCGACGCGGCCGTTATCGGCAAGCGTCGCGACGTCCTTTTGCATGAGCGCGAGATAGCCGCGTTCGGCTTTGTGGACCGACGACTGCTGCACACCGAGTGACTCGGATTTGCTCATCCACCGTCCGCGGTGGCCGGTAATGTCGACATAGATCTCGCGGCGTCCATTCGCGGCGGCCGCAAGCAGCTCGTCTTCCGACACGAGGAGGTGCACCGCGGCTTCTTCCAAAGAGAGCGCTCCGGTGTCGACCACGGATTTCTCCTGCGCCGCAAGGGCTTCTTTTCGCGTGTCAGCGAGATCGCTGAGCCGCACGGCTTGCGTTGCCGTAAATTCCATCAGACGGTTGCCGACCTTGATCGGAACTCTTTTCTTTGCCTGCGCAAAGAATTTACGAAGGCCGAGTGACTTCGCCACGCACATTCTCCCGTACACTTGGCCGACGCCTGGGCGGCGTCATTCTCAAATCGTCGATTCGTTTCATGCTGACACTCTCACCGATACTAAAACCAGCCTCCAGTCTCGCAACGATCCTGTTCGCCGCCGGGGCTCTCGGCGCCGAGCCCTTTACCGATTCTGAACTCGTTGAAATCGTCGTCACCGCGGAGCGTCGCGAAGTCCCTGTCCTTGACGTTATCGGCAGCACAACGCGACTCCTTGAGGACACGATCGATCGGCGTAAGCACCAGCACGTGCACGAACTATTGACTTCGGTGCCCGGCGCGTGGGTGTCTCGCGGCAGCGGCCAGGAGCATCTGACGGCAATCCGCTCGCCCGTGCTGACGGGAGCCGGATCCTGCGGCGCCTTCCTCGTGCTTGAGGACGGACTGCCGATTCGACCCTCCGGGTTTTGCAACGTGAACCAGCTGTTCGAGGTGTTTTCCGAGGCGGCGGCCGGCGTCGAGGTCTTGAGTGGCCCGGGCAATGCGCTGTACGGATCCAATGCCTTGCACGGAACATTGAATTTCGTCATGCCGTCGTTCGAGGACGGTCGCGGCAGCAGCGCGCTGCTGGAATTTGGTGCCAACGAGTTCCGGCGTCTCCAGTTCACGGCCGGTAGCGACCGCGGTCTCGGTTTCATCGGCGAACTGACGGACGACGGCGGTTTTCGGGACGACACGGGCTTTTCGCAAGCGAAGTTGCACGGGCGCTTTTCGACGTCGGTCGCGGGAGGCGATCTCGATCTGGCGATGACGCTCACGGACCTCGATCAGGAAACCGCGGGATTCATTCTCGGCGAGGATGCTTATCTCGATCCGGCAGTGAATCGCTCGAACCCGAACCCTGAAGCGTTTCGGGACGCGGAGAGCGCGCGCTTGTACGGAATCTGGACGCGCAGCTTCGACCAGATCGATCTGGATATTCGTCCGTTCGTACGCTACAGCGACATGACGTTTCTACAGCATTTCCTGCCGGGTCAGCCGTTGGAAGAGAATGGACAGACCAGCGGCGGCATGAATGCGCTCGCGCGTTTGCCGTTCGGCGGCGGGAGCCTGACGCTCGGGATTGATGCCGAGCGCGCGTCCGCTTTTTTGAAGCAGACCCAGTCGGGTCCGACGACCGGTTCACCCTTTCTTGTTGAGACCCGCCCGCCGGGCAAGCACTATGACTATCGCGTCAACAGCACGGTGGTCGCGCCTTACGCACACTGGCGGATTCCGGCGACGGATACTGTCGATGTCACGCTCGGGCTGCGCGCCGAACGTGCGCGCTACGACTACGACAATCGCATGGCTGACGGGAATTTACGCGATGACGGAACGGCCTGCGGATTCGGCGGCTGCCTCTACACTCGGCCCGCGGATCGCCGCGACACCTACGACAATATTGCGCCGAAACTGGGCGCCGTCTGGCGACTCTCCCCGGAAACCGCTCTGTTCGCGAGTCTCGCGCGCGGCTTTCGCGCGCCGCAGATGACGGAGCTTTATCGGCTGCAGAGCGGGCAGCTGGTTTCCGACCTCGATTCCGAAACGCTCGATTCATTCGAAGTCGGCTGGCGGTTCCGGGGCAGGGCAGCACAGGCGAGCTTTGCCATTTACGCGATGAAAAAAAAGAACTCCGTCCTGCGGGATTCCGAGGGCTTCCTCGTCAGCCGCGGACAAAGCCGGCACCGCGGGGCGGAATTCAGCGCGCAGCGACAGATCGGCAGCACGGCTCTCCTCAAGACCAGCCTGAGCTATGGTCGGCACGTTTACGACTTCGACCTGACCGCCGCGCGCGGCGAATCCTTCCGCCGCGGTCTTGATGTTGATACCGCGCCGCGCTGGATGGGATCACTCGCCTGGGTCTGGTCGCCGACCGAGCGGGCCGAGCTTTCGTTCGACTGGAATTTCCTGTCGGACTACTTCCTCGATGCCGAGAACCAGCACACCTACCCGGGGCATGCGCTGTTGCATTCGACACTGCGCCTGAGGCTCAGCGAGCGCTGGGCGGTCACCGCGCGCGTCCGCAATCTGCTGGACGCGGTCATCGCCGACCGCGCTGACTACGCGTTCGGCAACTACCGCTATTTCCCGGGACGCGGCCGCGAGTTTTTCCTGACGCTAGCCTACGCGCCGGACGGCCGGCGGGCAGACTAGCAAGCTGTCAGGAAACTCGTGGTGGTCTGCTACGCGGCTTCCGTCGCCTGGTAGTGGCGCATCAGGATCTCCGCGACTTCCGGCCGAGTGAATTCCGGCGGCGGCGCGATTCCGGCGGCGAGCATTTCGCGTACCTTGGTGCCAGACAGGAAAACATAGTCCGAGGGCTCGTGGTCGGGCGCCTCGCGCATCATTACCACGCGATTCAGCTTCTTCGACCACGCCGTGTGGTCTGCGGCGAAGATGTCGATCTCCAGCGCGTCAGCGGGAATCGAATCGAAGACGCTCTGCGCATCAAAGGGCCCGTAGTAGTCTCCGACGCCCGCATGGTCGCGGCCGACGATGAGATGCGTCGCACCCATGTTCTGTCGGAACACCGCGTGCAGCAGCGCCTCGCGCGGACCGGCGTAGAGCATGTCGAAACCGTAGCCGTTGACGAGAACCGTGTCTTTCTCGAAGTAGTTGTCCACCATCTTGCGAATGCACTCGTCGCGGACCGACGCAGGAATGTCGCCGGCTTTCAGTTTTCCGAGCAACATGTGGATGACAATACCGTCTGCGTTGAGGCGCTCTTTCGCCATGCGGCAGAGTTCCTCGTGCGCGAGATGCATCGGGTTGCGCGTCTGGAAGGCCACAACTTTTTTCCAGCCGAGCGCGTCGATCTCGTCGCGAATCTCGACGGCCGTCTTGAACGTGCCGGCAAACTCCGTTTCGAAGTAGCTGAGATTCAAAACCTGGATCGGGCCGGACACGCAGTAGCGTCCCAGCGTGCGGAAAGTGGCAACGCCGGGATGATCGCCATCGATCGTCCCGAAGACGTTCTTGATGATCGACTCGATCTGTTCGCTGTTGGCCTCTTCAATGTCCTCGACCGTCATCACGGCGAGCACCGGGTGTCCATCGACATTCGGGTCGCGCAATGCGATGCGTGACGCACCCTCGATCCCGGAAATATCGTCGGTCAGATTCAAAACCGGAACCGGCCAGAACAGACCGTCGCGCGTCTGCATGTCTTCCGCGACAGAGAGCGCGTTGTCGAGATCCATGAATCCTTCGAGCGGCGTGAAGTAGCCGCCACCAAGCATGACAGCGTTGGCGGCAGCCGCTGAATTCAGCAGCAAGGACGGAAGCGACTCTGCTTCCTGCAGAAGCTCGTCGCGCTCACGTGCGTCGGACACGAGCAATGGTCGGAGCGTCTCCGATCCGTGGGGTTTGATCATTTTCATTTTCCTTCAGGCAGCGTCGCTGGCTTTTTGCAGCTTGATGATTTCATTCGCGAGCAGGTAGTCGACGATGGCACGAACTTCTTCTTCAATACTCATCTTGTCGGTCTGCAAGTGGATTTCGGGCGCGATCGGCGCTTCGTACGGGTCGTCAATACCCGTAAAGTTTTTAATCTCGCCGGCGCGGGCTTTCTTGTAGAGGCCCTTCGGATCGCGCTCTTCCGCGACGCTCAAGGGGCAATCGACGAAGACTTCAACGAAAGCAAGCCCCGCCGATTCGTGAAGTTCACGAACCGCAATTCGGTCTCTGCGGTACGGGCTGATAAAGCTGGAGAGCGACAGTGCGCCGGCGTCACCAAACAGTTTGGCGACTTCGCCGATACGGCGGATGTTTTCCTGGCGATCCTCTTCCGAGAAACCGAGATTCTTGTTAATACCAAGCCGGACATTGTCGCCGTCGAGACGGTAGGAAAGCTTGCCGAGTCGAAAGAGCTCTTGCTCGAGCGCGACGGCAATCGTGCTCTTACCGCTGCCTGACAGTCCAGTGAACCAGATCGTGGCTCCCTTTTGTCCGAGCAGACCAAATCGATCCTCGCGGGTAACATCTCCGCCATGCCATGTAACGTTCGTTGCTTTTTGTATGGTCATACCAGTTTCCAGTTGTTGAACTAAAGTTTTCAGGCCACGTCTCGCTGCCGTGCGCGGCGTTCTCTCAGGCCGTTCAGCAGCAGGTCGTTGACCTGTTGAATTGTTTTAAACAGATCGAATTCCGGGTCGCGAACAATCAGTTCGCCGAAGGCATTGCACAGTCCAATGACTGCCTGCGCCGCCATGTGCGGATCGACGGTCTTGCGCAAGTTGCCGCTTCGAATACCTTCCGCGAACAAGTCTTCGAGCAGCTGCCGATACCGGCTGCCGAGTTTTTTCAATCTGACCCGTCGTTTTTCCGGGAGGTACAGCCTTTCGTCGTTGTGCACTTTCAAAGCGACGTCACGCTCACGGTAACTCGACAGGTGAGAGGTGATCGTCGCAAGCATTTTTGCTTCGAAAGGCTCGCCCGATGCTGCGATCTCTTCCATGCGGGCGACATAGTCCTCGATGCCGTACAGGCAGACCTGCTCAAGCGCTTCTTCCTTGGAGGAGAAGTAGTAGTACAGGCTGCCCTGCTTGAGTCCAAGACGCTGGGCAATATCGCCGGTGCTCGCGCCGTGAAACCCTTTCTCGGCGAACACTGCGGCGGCGGCACGCACCGCACGTTGCTGTTTGTCTGGTTTCTCTGGCATCGA
>CAWUHY010000056.1:0-14445 GCA_963922215.1 uncultured Gammaproteobacteria bacterium
CGCCGACAATGCCGGCATCAATGGTGGCGACATCGCCGGTATCAATGGCGGTGACATTGCCGGCATCAATGGTGGCGACATCGAGAGAAGGGTGACGCAAAGCGTTCTCTCTGGCCCAGTCGAAGCCATCGATCTCACCAACAATGTCTTCACTGCCATGGGTCAGACTGTCATGGCGTCATCGTCGATGTTGAACTCCCTGTCCGTCGGGGACATGGTCACTGTTGATGGCAGTGTTGTTGGGCCTGGTTGGCTTTATGCAGATGCCATCAGTCTTTCGCACGAAACCTACGTCCCCGGTGCGACACCGGTGTTCGTGACGGGCATCATGACCGAGCTCAACGAAGGTCTGGGTCGGGCACGCATTGGCGATCTTGAAGTGGATTACACACCGAGCCTTTCGAATGGCTCACTGCCTCGTGGAAACGTATACCGGTTCGCCGGCACGCAGCCGCGCGGCAAAGGACTGATGGTCTCTGACAGCATCGCTGCAGAATAGGTCAGTCCGAAAAAGCGGTAGCGCTCACCGCGGAAACAAAAAAGCCACCGTTTTCGGTGGCTTTTTTTTGGCTCTCGTCAATCTGTTGGAAGCATCAAACGAAAGCGGAGTTAAAAAGTCGGCGTCCCTGCCGACTTAGATCTCGTATCAACCTGTGAAGGGAGATGCGAGGGTTGGAGGAGCCACCCCCGAGCGATTAGGGATGACTCGCGAGTGATACTAGATATCGGCTCCTTCCGCCGCTGTGACTGCCTTCACAAATCGTTCGACGCGAAAAAAAAGGCGCCGAAAAGGCGCCTTTCTTCACAGTATTTTAAGGATTACGTCAAATCAGCCGTCGTTATCCTGTGCGCGGAGTCCCTCAAGGTACTGCTGGAACTTCTGCGCTTCGACCTGCTGTTTAACAATATCCCGAACGCTTTCCAGTGTTGGCGGCTCCAGCGGGCGCGAGTCTTCGCGAAGAATCACGTGCCAACCGAACTGCGTCTGCACTGGCTCTTTTGAGTACGCGCCGTCCTCGAGTTCAGCGACCGCGGCGGAAAAAGGAGCAACCATCTGGTTCGCCGGAAACCAACCCAGGTCGCCACCGCTCGGTCCTGACGGTCCGGTTGAATTTGCCTTGGCGAGTTCCTGGAAGTCAGCGCCGGTGCTGAGCTGCTGAATCAGGTCATTCGCCTTGGATTGGGTTTCCACCAGGATATGGCGGGCTTTGTATTCAACGCCTGGCGCCTGTTCGATCTCCTCGGTGTATTCCGTGAAGATTTCGTCTTCCGTCGCCGTATTGTTCGAGAGAAAGTCGGTCGCGACGGACTGCGCCAGCAAAGCGCGCTTCTGCAGTTCCAGTTGCGCTTTGACGCGATCCGATTCCATCAGCACTTTTGCACGCGGTTGCGATGAAAGCAGGTAGATGTCTGTGAGTTCGTCGAGGACCGCACTGCGCTCGTCGGCTGTGATCTGGTCCAGCGGTTTCTGTACCCGCGACTGCAAGTAGGTTTCGAAAACGGTGCTGTCGATAGCGACGCCGTTTACCGTTTTCACGGTCTCAGCGGCTGCGTTTCCGGCAGCCAGAACGAGGAGGCTGGCCGCCGCGGCGGTCAGCGTAAGTCCTTTCAGGGATTTCATTTGGGTCTTCCTTTGATATGCGCAGCAGTTTGTCTAGCGTTCCGCTGCCTCGTTGGGGGTAAATGCATGAATCTTCAGTGCGTGAATATCTGTGCGCATCATATCGCCGAGCGCTTCGTAAATCGCCCGGTGGCGCTGGATTCGCGTCTGTCCATCGAAAGCGTCTGACACGATATCGACGGCAAAGTGCCCGCGTCCGTCTTCCGCTCCTGTATGCCCGGCATGCAGGTGGCTCTGGTCTTTCACCAGCAGACGTTGTGGGTCGAATGCTGAATTCAACTCTGTTTCGATCTTCTGGACGCGTTCGCGACTCACGGCGCTACCTTCAAAAACGGTTTGACCTCAATCGACGCGAAGACACCCTCCGTCGTGTACGGATCAGCATCGATCCAGGCTTTCGCGTCCTCCAGGCTGTTGAAGTCGAGAATCAAAAGACTCCCGGTAAAGCCGGCAGTTCCCGGGTCCTCGCTGTCCACGGCCGGGTGGGGGCCTGCCACCAGGACGCGTCCCTCGGCCTGCAAGGCCTGAATGCGCTCGAGGTGTGCCGGTCGTACACGCTTGCGCAGGGGCAGGCTGTCGGGATTATCTGTCGCGATGATCGCGTACCACATCAGTTTGCATCCTCTTCCGGCTTGTCCAGGTCTTTATCTTTGAATTTCGTCATCAGCCACGCGCCCTGCGCGAGCATGAAAACGACAGTTAAAGCGAGCAGGCCGAAGACTTTGAAGTTCACCCAGAAGGCTTCGCTGAAATTGTAGGCAACGTAAATGTTGGCCACGCCCATTGCCGCGAAGAAAGCAATCCACGCGAAGTTCAGCTGTTGCCATTCGGGACGAGTGACGCGATGTAGCGGCAATTCACCGGTCAGGTCAAAGAATCGCTCCACCAGCGTTTTCTGGCCGACGAATGCGCTCACTGTGAAGGCAATCGCGAGTGCCCAGTAGAACGCGGTTGGTTTCCAGTACAGAAAAGCCGGGTTGCGGAAGTACAGCATCGGAATGCCCAGAACGATCAAGAAGATCGTCGACCACATGTACATCTTGTCGATCTTGCCGGAGCGCCAGTATTTCAGAACGAGGCCAATTGGCATCGCGATCATCAGCGTGATCAGCGCGGCGTAAATACCGCCGGTCACGTAGGCAATCAGAAACAGCACCAGCGGCAGGAATTCGATAACAAACTGCATGTCACGGCCCTTGAGCCATCCAAATTCGGCCGACAAGTCTACCGCAGCGGAAAATGACGTGCCGCCCGAATCCCGGTTGCAACCGTGTTTTAACTCTCTAGAATCCGCGCGTGGCCAAAATCATCCGCATCCATCCGACCGACCCGCAGCCCAGACTGATCAACACAGTCGTGGACATCGTTCGCGGCGGCGGACTGATTGCGTATCCGACCGATTCGTCCTACGCGTTCGGCTGTCACATCGGTGACAAGAAGGCGATCGACCGGATTCGCCGGATTCGTCGAACGGACAAGAACCACAACTTCACACTCGTGTGCTCCGATCTCTCCGAGATCAGCGTGTATGCGCGCGTCGACAACTGGGCCTATCGGCTGGTGAAGTCGATGACGCCGGGCCCGTACACCTTCATCCTGCCGGCGACCCGGGAGGTCCCCAAACGCCTGCAGAATGAAAAACGGCGCACCATTGGCTTGCGCGTCCCCGACCATCCCGTCGTTCAAGCCATTCTGGAGACCCTCGGCGAGCCGATCATGAGCGGAACACTGCTCCTGCCCGGCGACGATTTGCCGCTGACTGATCCTTTCGATATCGAGGATCGCATCGGGCATGAAATCGACGCGATCGTGGATGCCGGCAGCGTCGGTATTGAGCCGACCAGCGTTCTGAATCTCGCGTCCGGCGAGGTCGAGGTTCTACGGCAGGGGCGCGGCGATGTTTCGGCCTTTTTGTAGTCCGCGGGGCAAGACTCCGCGCCTAAATGCGTTAGAATGCCGCGATACCAGCATGGATACGCCATGAAACCTGATTTGCACGTTCTGACTCCGGAAGACGCGCCAAAACCCCACCACGACGACGGAAAGAGCCCGGCCCAGGGCGAAATGCCGTTTGCTGTCGTGGACGGCGAACCGGTCACGACGCTGCCGCAGGATCTCTATATCCCGCCGTACGCGCTGCAGGTGTTTCTCGAGGCGTTTGAGGGGCCGCTCGACCTGCTGCTGTACCTGATCCGCCGGCAGAACATCGACATTCTCGATATCCCGATCGCGGAAATCACGAAGCAGTACGTCCAGTACATCGAGCTCATGACGGAAATGCAGCTCGAACTGGCCGGCGAGTACCTCGTGATGGCTGCCATGCTGGCGGAGATCAAATCCCGCATGCTGCTGCCGCGTCCGCAGGAGCAGGAAGAAGACGAGGAAGATCCGCGCGCCGAGCTCGTGCGTCGCCTGCAGGAGTACGAGCGTTTCAAGAAGGCGGCCCAGGATATCGACGAGTTGCCGCGTCTCGAACGCGATGTCTTTGTCGCGACAGCCGAAGCGCCCGAGCGCAAGGTCGTCACAAAATTGCCAGACGTTACGCTCAAGGAGCTGCTCGTCGCTTTCCACGACGTTCTAAAGCGTGCGGAAATGTATTCCAATCTTCAGCTCAGGCGCGAACCCCTGTCGGTTCGGCAGCGCATGTCCGAAGTGCTTTCAAGGATCAAGTCCGGGTCGTTTACGCAGTTTGTCGACCTGTTCGATCCGGAAGAAGGCCGCATGGGCGTCGCCGTCACGTTTCTCGCGTGCCTTGAATTGCTGAAGGAATCTGTAATCGAGATCGTCCAGTCAGACGAGTACGCGCCGTTGCACGTGCGCGCCGCATCCTCCGTCAGGCTCGTGGAATCGGACGATCCCCAGGGAGCCGAATCCGGCTGACTTTGTAATGGACCAGAAAGAAATCGAATACTTTGTCGAGGCGGCATTGCTCGCCGCGGGCAGACCCTTGAGTCTCGACCAGATCCAGGGTCTGTTTGACGGTCGCTCGACGCCCGAAAAACCGAAGCTGCGCGAAGCGATCAACTCTCTCAACGAGAGCTACGAGGATCGCGGCATCGTGATCGGCGAGGTCGCATCCGGCTTCCGGCTGCAGATTCGCTCGACGATGGCAGACCGTCTGAAAAAGCTGTGGGAGGAGCGTCCACCGCGCTACTCGCGTGCGCTTTTCGAAACGCTTGCGCTGATTGCGTACCGGCAGCCGATTACACGCGGCGAGATCGAAGAGATTCGTGGCGTCGCAGTCAGCAGCAATATCATGCGCAGCCTCGTCGAGCGTGAGTGGGTACGGGTTGTTGGGCACCGCGACGTTCCTGGTCGTCCTGCGATGTTTGGCACGACCAAAGCGTTCCTCGACTACTTTTCTCTCAAGAAGCTCGAAGACCTGCCAGAGCTGTCAGACCTCTCCGATTGGGAGTCTCTGCGCGTCCAGCTCGACCTGCCGGACGTCGATGGGGAGACAGCAAACGATCCGGACGGCGGCGGAAGTGTCACGGCACTGCCGGTGAAGGCTGAGGATTCGCAGGAGGCCACTGCGGAGTCCGACGACGCGAGCGAGGATGCCTCGCCGGATATCGACGTCGAAGCTCAGACGACCGACGAGAATGCGGAAGGCGACGGGGAAGTCGAATTGCCCGAGCTCGAGGCACTTGAGGACAGCGCCGAAAACGGGATCGACCCCGAGTCGCTGCCCGAATTGGTCGAAGGCGCTGACGATGAAGAGCTCGTGGTCTCCGAATGGCCCAATCCGGCAGAAGACAAGAAGCTCGCAGAATTTGAAAGCCTGAGTCCAGAAGAGTCGAAAGACTCCTGATACGACCCCATGAGCGAGCGCGTACAAAAGCTCCTGGCCGCCGCCGGCCACGGATCACGGCGCGAAGTCGAGCGCTGGATTCGCGATGGTCGCCTGAAAATCGACGGCTGCCTCGCAGAGCCAGGCCAGGCGGTCGACGGTAGCGAGAGGATCACGCTCGACAACAGGCCTTTGAAGCTGTCTGCCGTGCGGCAGGCGCATCGCCACATCATGTACAACAAGCCGGGCGACGAGGTGACGACACGCTCGGACCCGGAAGGCCGCAAGACGGTCTTTGATTCACTGCCAGAACTGAAAGGAGCGCGCTGGGTTGCGGTCGGGCGACTGGACCTTGCGACCACCGGCCTCCTGATCTTCACGACCGATGGTGCGCTCGCCAACGGCCTGATGCACCCGTCTGCAGAGATCAAGCGCCGTTACGCGGTCCGTGTTCACGGCAACCCGGATCGCGAAGAACTGCGTCGGCTGGAAGAGGGTATCGAGCTCGAAGACGGGCTTGCGCGTTTCGAAGGCATCGAAAAGAGCGGCGGCGACGCGAGCAACGTCTGGTTCAAGGTGAGCCTGCGGGAAGGCCGCAACCGCGAGGTACGCAGGCTGTGGTCGGCCCTTGGCTACGAGGTTAGCCGCCTGATCCGGATCGCCTACGGACCGTTGGAGCTGCCGCGCTCACTGCGTCGCGGGCGCTGCGAGGCACTCGCGCCCGGGCAGGTACGCCAGCTCTACTGGGCAGCGGGTATGCAGCCGCCGGAATCGGTCAGAAAGAAGAAAAAGAAACGAAAAAACAGGAAGTAATGCCTCTTACTTCCAGTATTTACTGAGCTTCGAAACGTTGTCCGGTCACGCCCTTGCTGTCCGGGCCCAACAGGTAAAGATAAGCGGGCAGGATGTCTTCGGCCGGCGTGCTTTTCTCTAGTTCCTCCGCCGGGTAGGCGGCCCGCCGCATCTTCGTCCGTACCGGCCCCGGGTTGATGATGTTCGAGCGCAGATTCGTGTGCTCGTGCTCGGCGGCAAGTATCTGCGCAAGGCCCTCGGTCGCAAACTTCGACACGGAATACGCGCCCCAGAATGCTTTGCCCTTGTTGCCGACGCCGCTGGACGTGAAGATCACCGACGGATCCGGTGCCGCCCGCAACAGCGGAAGTAGCACCTGCGTCAGCGCGAAGGCGGCGGTGACGTTGACGTGCATGACTTTCTGCCAGGTCACAATGTCGTACTGTTCCAGCGCGAAACGATCGCCCAGGATGCTTGCGTTGTGCACGAGGCCGTCCAGCCGACCAAATTCTTCCGCGAGGCTGTCTGCGAGCGACGTGTATGCGTTGCTGTCCGCCTTTCCGAGATCGACGACCGCAATTGACGGGCGGGCCGCGCCGTCGATGGCCGTGATCGCGTCATAAACCGTCTCCAGCTTTTTCTTGTTCCGCCCGTGCAGAATGACCTGTGCACCGAGTTCGGCGCAGCGCACAGCCAGCGCTTTCCCGACACCATCGCTGGCCCCGGTAACCAGGATGATTCGATCTTTGAGCAGTCCCGCGGGCGCGTCGTAATGTTTCGGTTCGGTCATTTATCCGTCTCGGCCGGGCGCTTGTCGGGACCGGCGTTATCTGTTGAATTGTCCTCGAGCTCGCGCGCTTCAAACATGCGTCGCGGCGTGGGTTCGAGGGAGGGAAGCTCTTCGATGGTTTTCTTCGACTTGATGCCGAGCTCGGTGAATTTGCGAGCACCGGGCAGCACATTGCGCTCGAACGAGCCGACCGCCTTGTTGTAGGTATCGACGCTGCGCGAAAGCTGCTGGCCGAGCTTGTTCATGTGGCCAACGTAGGTCGCCAGTCGTTCATGAAGCGATTCGGCGAGCCCGCGAATTTCCTCGGCATTCGCCGCGAGCGCGAGCTGACGCCAACCGTAGGCCACCGCTTTGAGCAGCGCCACGAAACTGGTCGGCGTCGCGAGAATGATCTTCTGCTGCAGGGCGAACTCAATCAGGTCAGGATCTTTGTCGAGCGCGGCGCTCAGGAACTGGTCGCCCGGAATGAACAGGATGACGAACTCCGGGCTCTGCTTGAATTGCGACCAGTACGCCTTCGAGGACAGGCTCTTGATGTGCTCGCGGATGTTTCTCGCATGTCGTTCGAGATGGCGCTGGACGAGCGTGTCTTCGGTCGATTCAACGGACTCGAGGTAGGCGTCCAGCGGAGTTTTGACATCGACAACGAGTTCCCGCTCGTTGGGCATGTGCACGATCATGTCAGGGCGAATCGCCGCGGCCTCGCCGGCGGTGTGCACCTGCTCGTTGAAGTCGCAGTGCTCGACCATGCCGGCTAGTTCGACGAGGCGACGCAGGGTAATTTCGCCCCAGCGGCCGCGTACTTCCGGCCGTCGCAGTGCCTTGACCAGGTTTTGCGTTTCCCGGGTCAGGTTTTGCTGATTGAGCTGCATGGATTCAAGCTGCTGACGAATACCGCCGTAGGCTTCGCTGCGCGCTTTCTCGAGTTCGGCGATCTGCTCCTGAGATTGCTTCAGGGCGTCGCGAATCGGTTTAACGAGCGCCTCGACGGCCTGTTCGCGCTCGGAGAATTCGCGCTTCGCACGCTCGTTGCGCGCGTCGAGATTCTGTTCAGCGAGCTTCAGGAACGCCTCGCTGTTCTGGTTCAGTGAACGCGAGGCGAGCTCGGAAAACGATGCTGCGAGTCGCGCGTTCGCGGCCTCAAAGGCGGCTTCACGTTCCTGTCGAACCAGTTCGTCGTTCCTGATCTGCTTTTCGAGTTCGCCGATCGTCTCCTCGAGCCTTGTCTGACGGCGCCGGGCGATCAGCCAGCCGATCAACGCTCCTGCCACGAGGCCGCCGCCGACCGACGGCAGGATGACTTCGTACAGCAAGGGATTCGCGGTAACAGACAGCATGTCTTTAAAGACTAAACGCTTTTTCCAGCAATTGGGACAGCTCCTCGACCGAGTGGACGATCATGTCGGCGTCCCAGGCCTCGGGATTGTCGTCGGCAACCACGTAACCGTAGGCAGCAGCGATAGTCGGCATCAAAGCGCGCTTGCCGGCGTCAATGTCGCGCTGCGCGTCGCCGACATAGAGCGTACGTGCAGGATTCAGGTTTGCGACGGAACACGCGTGCAGCAGCGGGGCCGGATGCGGTTTGCGCTCGGACAGCGTGTCGCCTGAGACGGTAACGGCGCTCCGCTCGGCGAGGCCGAGATCGCGCATCAACGGGTCGGTGAGGAATGCAGGCTTGTTCGTGACGACGCCCCAGGGGATGGCGCCCTCATCGAGGCGTTCGAGCGTGGCGTCGAGTCCTTCGAAGACGCTTGAGTGTCGGCTTAATTGCTTCGAATAGCGCTCGAGGTATTCGCTTTGGAGTGACATCCGGCGCTCGTCTTCGAGTTGTCCGAAGCCAAGCCCGATCAAGCCCCTTGACCCGTTCGAGACGAACGAACGGCCTGTATCGTAGTCAACTTCGTCGATGCCGTGATCGCGCAGCATGTCCTGCAAAACGACAACCATGTCCGGCGCCGTGTCGATCAGTGTGCCGTCAAGATCGAACAGGACAGCCTCAGCCGGCGTAACTCCGGTCACGCTCAGGGCCCGGGACGGCGGTAGTGCATCAGGTAGTTCACATCCATATTTGGTGCGAGCCAGTAGCGACGCGTCAGCGGGTTGTAATGCAGGCCTGTCGTGCGTTCCAGCGTCAATCCTGCATGGCGTGCCCATTCATCCAGTTCTGACGGCTTAATCAGCTTCTGGTATTCGTGCGTTCCGGCCGGGAGCAGGCGCAAGACATATTCGGCGCCAACAATCGCAAACAGGAAGGATTTCGGGTTGCGGTTGATCGTCGAGAAGTAGACATCGCCGCCCGGTTTGGCGAGCTTCATACAGGCTACGACGACAGCCGCAGGGTCAGGCACGTGTTCCAGCATTTCGAGGCAGGTCACGACGTCAAACTGCTCCGCAGCCTCGTCCGCAAGATCCTCTGCGGCGATTTCGCGATAGTCGACGTCGACGCCTGACTCCGCCTTGTGCAGCCGCGCGACGGACAGTGCGGCACCGGCCTTGTCGACGCCGACGACGTTCGCACCCGCATCGGCCATTGCCTCGGTCAGGATGCCGCCGCCGCAGCCGATGTCGACGACCTTCTTGCCGTCGAGCGTCGTGCGTTCCTTGATCCAGCCGAGCCGCAATGGATTGATCTGGTGCAGCGGGCGGAATTCGCCGTCGGGGTCCCACCAGCGAGAGGCAAGGGCGTTAAATTTCGCCAGCTCCGCCGGATCGGAATTGTCCTGCCGCGATTCGCTCTTCGTTTCAGTCATCGTCTCGTCCTTGTGTCATGCGCCTGCGCCAGTCCTGGCAGCGGCTCAAAAGCTCAGCCTCATCAATGCCGACAAGTTCACCGCTTTCAAGCTGGTGACGACCGGCGACCCAGACGTCGCTCACCTGGTTAGCACGAGCGCTGTAGACAATCTGTGAAATCGGATCGTCGATCGGCTGCGTGTTCAGCTGCGTGAGGTCGATGCAGGTAAGATCCGCCCACTTGCCGGCTTCGATCGAACCAATCCGGTCATCGAGACCGAGGACGCGCGCCGCGTCGATTGTCGCCATGCGCAGCGCGGTTTCCGCTGGCACTGAATCGGCTTTTTGCGTTGCGCCTTTCGCAAGCAGCGCTGCGAAACGCAGTTCCGACAACACGTCGAGTGCGTTATTGCTCGCCGCGCCATCGGTGCCCACGGCGACCGTGAGGCCAACATCGAGCATCTCGGCAACCGGCGCGATGCCACTGCCGAGCTTCAAATTAGAGCGCGGGCAGTGCACGACCCGGACTTCCACCTCTTTGAATGCGCGGAGTTCGTCGTCATTGACATGCACCGCGTGCACGGCGATCAGGGACGAATTCAAAAGCCCCAGTCTCTTGAGGCGCTCTGCCGGCCGGCATCCGTGCTCTTTGATGGATTGCTCGATCTCCTGTGCAGTCTCGTGCAGATGAATGTGCATTTTCCGATCGAGCTGATCGGCGAGCATCCGGGTCTCCTGAAGCGAGGCGTCGGAGAGCGTGTAGCAGGAGTGGGGCGCGAAGGCGGTCGTCACCAGCGGATGGTCAGCGTAAGGGTCGTGCAGGAGGTCAGAGGCCTTTTGCAAATGCTCGCTTGCACCCTTCGCCCAGCCGGAATCGCCGTCGATGACCGGCGTTCCAACAACACCTCGCATGTGCTGGCTCGCGAGCGTTTCCGCGACAATTTCCGGATAGGCGTAGTGATCGGCGAAGCAGGTGACGCCACCTTTCAGTTGCTCGGCAATCGCGAGTCGCGTCCCGTCGCGAACCATTTCGGCACTCACCCAGCGTCTCTCCGCCGGCCAGATCGCCTGCTTGAGCCAGTCCTCGAGCGGCAGGTCATCCGCCATCCCGCGAAACAGGGTCATCGCTGCATGCGTATGGGCATTGACCAGGCCCGGCAGCAGGGCGTGACCAGGGCGATCAATTGTCGCGCTCGGCTGGTACTCGGACTGCGCTTTTTCGCGCGATTCGATGGCGCTGATCCGGCCGTCCGTGACGACGACACTCGCGTCTTCAAGGACGCGCTCACCGCCGTCGAGCGGGATGACCCACTCCGCGTTGATCAGCAGGTCGCAGTGCTTCATAAGTGATTGATTTTCAAAGGGCGCATTCCATCGAGGTTGCGGGGGCTGTGGCGCAGTATACCTGTCGGTCCGAAAACCTCTAGCGCGCGGCAAACTTGCGTTAAACAGGCTTAAATTTGCAGTCATTGTGGTATGATTTGCAGCGATTGATATGGAACGCGTGCCGCATCTCAGAGCGGCCCGAAAAACAAGAAACTGACCACCCGTTTGAATCGACTTTTGACCTGTTGTTATCGAGAAATCGAGCAGCGGGCGCACGTGGAACTTTATGTCTGATGTAGCCCAGGAACTTCTTTCTGTCAGTCTCGAAGATGAGATGCGGCAGTCGTATCTCGACTACGCGATGAGCGTCATCGTCGGGCGCGCGCTGCCCGACGTTCGCGATGGCCTGAAGCCCGTGCATCGTCGCGTACTGCATGCGATGCGTGAGCTCGGCAACGACTACAACAAGCCCTACAAGAAGTCGGCGCGCGTCGTCGGTGACGTCATCGGTAAGTACCACCCGCACGGCGACTCCGCCGTTTACGACACGATCGTCCGCATGGCGCAGCCGTTCTCCATGCGCTACATGCTGGTCGACGGGCAGGGCAACTTCGGCTCGGTTGACGGCGACGCGCCGGCAGCCATGCGTTACACGGAAGTCCGTATGTCGAAGATCGCGCAGGAAATCCTCGCCGATATCGACAAGGAAACGGTCGACTTTGTCGAAAACTACGATGGCTCTGAGTCGGAGCCAAGCGTCATGCCGACGCGTATCCCGAACCTGCTGGTTAACGGCTCGTCGGGAATTGCGGTTGGCATGGCCACGAATATTCCGCCGCACAACTTGGGCGAGGTCATTAATGCCGCGCTGGCGCTGATCGACGCGCCGGACATCGACGTGCCGGGGCTGATGGAGCATTTGCCCGGCCCGGACTTCCCGACGGCAGGCATTATCAATGGCGCCGCCGGTATTCTGTCGGCATACCGCACGGGCCGTGGTCGCGTCCACATGCGTGCACGCACGGACGTCGAGGAGATCGACAAGCGCGGCAAGCAGGCCATCATCGTCACCGAGCTGCCGTACCAGGTGAACAAGGCGCGACTGATCGAAAAGATTGCCGAGCTCGTTCGCGAGAAGAAAATCGAGGGTATCAGCGAGCTGCGCGATGAGTCGGACAAGGACGGCATGCGTGTCGTCATCGAACTCAGGCGCGGTGAAGTGCCAGACGTCGTGCTGAATAACCTCTACAAGCAGACGCCGATGCAGAGCGTCTTCGGGATCAACATGGTGGCCTTGCACGAGGGACAGCCAAAGCTGATGAACCTCAAGCAGGTTCTCGAAGCATTCCTGACGCACCGCCGCGAAGTCGTCACGCGGCGCACCATCTTCGATCTGCGCAAGGCGCGGGACCGGGCCCATGTACTCGAAGGCCAGACTGTCGCGCTCGCGAACATCGACGAGGTGATCGAGCTGATCAAGGCCTCGCCGACGCCGGCGGAGGCGAAAGCTTCGCTGGTCGGCCGCAACTGGCAGCCGGGGCAGGTGACCGACATGCTCGAGCGGGCCGGCGAAACCGACACGCGGCCCGATGGTATGAGCGCTGACTTCGGGCTTGTTGATGGGGGCTATCGCCTGTCCGAGGTTCAGGCTCAGGCTATTCTCGACCTTCGACTCCATCGCTTGACGGGTCTTGAGCAGGACAAAATTGTCAAGGAATACGGAGAGATACTCGATAAAATTAAGGATCTTTCTGACATTCTCGCAGATCCGGATCGTCTGCTCTCAGTCATCCGCGAAGAGCTTGAAACCGTACGCGACGCCTACGGCGACGATCGCCGTACCGAGATCCACCAGGACCATTCCGATCTCGGCGTCGAAGACCTGATTCCGCAGGAAGATCTCGTGGTGACGCTGTCGCACGGCGGTTACGCGAAGGCGCAACCGGTTGATGTTTACCAGTCGCAGCGCCGCGGCGGGCGCGGACGTTCGGCGACGAAGGTCAAGGACGAGGACTTCATCGACAAGCTCGTCATCGCGAACAGTCATGACACGATTCTGTGTTTTTCGAGTCGCGGCAAGCTGTACTGGCTGAAGGTCTACCAGGTTCCGCAGGCGAGCCGCGGTTCGCGCGGCAAGCCGATCGTCAATCTCCTGCCGCTGGAAGAGGGCGAGCGGATCAACGCGTTCCTGCCGATTAAAGAATACTCGGAGGGCGCGTTTGTCTTCATGTCGACGTCGGGCGGCACGGTCAAGAAAACGCCGTTGTCCCAGTTCAGTCGGCCGCGTGCCAGCGGCATCATCGCGATCGACCTGCGCGGCGACGACCGCCTCGTCGATGTCGCGATTACCGACGGCGAAGCCGAAATCCTGCTGTTTGCGAGTTCCGGCAAGAGCATCCGTTTCAAGGAATCGGATGTTCGCCCGATGGGTCGCGGCGCTGCCGGTGTGCGTGGCATCAAGCTTGCGGACGGGCACGAGGTGATTGCGCTGTCCGTCGCGAACGAAGGGCTCGTCCTGACTGCCACCGAGAACGGCTATGGCAAGCGGACACCGATCGACGATTTCCCCACCCAGGGGCGCGGAGGCATGGGCGTCATCGCAATTCAGACGAGCGAACGCAACGGACGAACCGTCGGCGCGCTGCAGGTCGACGATGAGGATGAGATTATGCTGATCAGTTCGAACGGTACGCTCGTTCGAACGGGCGTCTCCGATATTTCAGTGACGGGCCGGAACACCCAGGGCGTGCGCCTGATCCGGGTCGAGAAGGGCCAGCGTCTCGTTGGGCTCGCCCGCATCGAAGCCATGGATGACGAAGAGGAATAGTTTCATCCGGCACTAAATAACTGAATTCATGAAACATATTGCAACATCGTTGTGCAATCATGTCGTCGAGTCGTAACTATACTCCGCTAGTCTCCAGCCATCCCATAATCCAAAGGTAAAGCGACATGTCTCGCGTGTTTAACTTCAGTGCCGGCCCCGCCGCGCTTCCTCTCCCTGTGCTCGAACAAATCAAGGCCGATCTTCCTGACTGGCAGGGCCTCGGCATGTCCGTCATGGAGGTCAGCCATCGCGGTAAAGACTTTGTGGAACTCGCAGCGCGTTCTGAAGCGAACTTAAGGAAGCTGCTCAATATCTCCGATGACTACGCCGTGCTGTTCACGCAGGGCGGTGCAACGATGCAGTTTGCGATGTCGCCTTTGAATCTCGCGGCACCGGGCGACACCGTCGACTATGTCGTAACCGGCAGCTGGGGTAAGAAAGCGGTCGGCGAGGCGAAGAAGGCCACCAAGGAGTTCAAGTTCGCCTTCGACCAGGCCGCTCAGGCCGCCGCCAAGACCCAGGCGCCCATCCTCACCAAGCGCATCTCGAGCTTCTTCCCCACCGGCAAG
>CAWUHY010000057.1:0-14360 GCA_963922215.1 uncultured Gammaproteobacteria bacterium
CTGTTTCGAGAGGGACAGTACCCGTATGCCGACAAGATCCAGCGTGCGGAATATGAAGAGCACAAGCGGGCACTGCAAACTGAGCTCTTGAAAGTGCAAAGCTGGGTGAAGGACACCGGACAAAAGATCGTCATTCTGTTCGAGGGACGGGACGCTGCTGGAAAGGGCGGAACGATCAAGCGCTTCATGGAACACCTGAACCCGCGCGGCGCACGCGTCGTTGCTCTGCAAAAACCGACCGAAACCGAGCTCGGTCAGTGGTATTTCCAGCGATACGTTCAGCACCTGCCGACGCGCGGCGAAATGGTTTTCTTTGATCGCTCCTGGTACAACCGCGCGGGCGTTGAGCGCGTGATGAGCTTCTGCACGTCAACCGAGTATCTTGAGTTCATGCGCCAGGTGCCCGACGTGGAACGCATGCTCGCGCGTTCCGGCATTCGGCTCTACAAGTACTGGTTTTCAGTCACCCAAAGTGAACAGCAGCGCCGATTCGCGCGGCGTCAACGCGACCCACTCAAGCAGTGGAAGCTCAGCGCCGTCGACCGCGTGTCGCTGGACAAATGGAGCGACTACACGGACGCGAAAGAGGCGATGTTTTTTTACACCGATACGGCCGATGCGCCGTGGACGATCGTCAAGTCCGATGACAAGAAGCGTGCTCGCCTCAATTGTATGCAGCACTTCCTGTCGACGCTCGACTACCCCGACAAGAATAATAACGTCGTCCTCGGACCCGACCCGCAGATCGTTGGCGTTCCATCCCAGGTCATCCGGAAAGACACACATCTCTGGGACTAAACGGTCTGCGAACATGCGCCTCGCTGTCGCGTATTCGTGACGTGCGCTAACATCGTGCGCCGCAATCGGGAGACAGCATGAACAAACCCCATGTCTGGCTGCGTGCCGAAACGAAGCCTCATGAACAACGCACCGCGCTAACGCCGACCGGCGCCGCCAAGCTCGTCGAGGCAGGCTTCAGGGTAACGATAGAAGACTGCAAGCAGCGGATGTTCGGGATCGATGACTATCGCGAAACGACTCACGACATCGCCGGAGCCGGCGACTGGCGCGATGCCCCCCGCGATGCGTTTGTCCTTGGCTTGAAGGAACTTACTGATGAGGACTTCCCACTCGAGCACCGCCACATTCACTTTGCCCACGTCTACAAAGAGCAGGACGGTGCCGAGCGCATGCTCAAACGGTTCGTCGACGGAGGTGGGACGCTCTACGATCTCGAGTACCTCGTCGATGAGAATGGCCGGCGTGTCGCCGCTTTCGGATACTGGGCGGGATTCTGCGGTGCGGCGCTCGGCGTCATGGCCTGGGCAAACCAGCAGGCCGGTGATGTGGTTCCGCTCAAAAATGTCACATCGCGGGAGTCGAAGGACGCGTTGCTGAAAGATGTGTCCGACGCGCTGACCCGCACGAGTCGAAAACCCACTGTCATGGTGATCGGCGCTCGCGGCCGTAGCGGGCGTGGCGCCGTGGAGTTCGCACGCGCACTCGGACTCGACACGGTCGAGTGGGATATGGCCGAGACACAGAAAGGCGGACCGTTCCCGGAGATCAATGCAGCGGACGTGTTTGTGAACTGCGTGTTCGTCAGCAGCGCACTTCCGCCGTTCGTGACGATGGACTCACTGTCTGTGGATGACCGTCGACTCTCGGTCATTGCCGATGTCAGTTGCGATCCGCACGGCGACTACAATCCCGTGCCGATTTACTCCGAAGAGACGACGTTCGTCCAACCCTGTCTTGAGATTATCGGCGGCGACAAGCCGCTGCATCTGATCGGGATCGACCATCTGCCATCACTGTTGCCGCGAGAAAGCAGCGAAGACTATGGCGCGCAGTTGTTGCCTGTGCTGAAAGAACTCGACAAGCCGGACGAGGGCGTGTGGGGGCGGGCGTACGAGGTGTTTGTCGAGAAGACGCGGCCTTTACGAGGCGATTGAAGCCCGGGCGGACCACCAGTCTCCAGCCGTGCCTGTGCTGGTTTACATGTTGATGATGCGCAGCGTCTTGGTCGCACGCAAATCCTCATCGAGATATAGAACCGTCGCGCGGTTGCGACCCTGTGCCTTGGATTCGTAAAGCGCATCGTCGGCAGAGCGCACGATCGCGCTCGGCACACGTGACTCAACGGGTCTTGCAACTGCAGCGCCGACGCTGACTGTGACGTGCGCCGTCACGTCGGAGGCCTTGTGCTCAATCGCGAGCTCGTGGACGCGCTCGACAAGCAGATCTGCGAATCCGCTCACGAACACATGCGTCGGGTTGTAGAGAACGATCGCAAATTCCTCACCGCCGTAGCGCGCAACCTGGTCGAGCGGGCGCTTTACCGATGACGCGAGCACGTCCGCCACAGCCTGAATGCAGATGTCACCGAGCTGGTGGCCGTAGCAGTCGTTGTAAAGCTTGAAGTGGTCGATATCGATCAGGAGTACGGCAACCAGGTGGTCTTCGCGGTGCGCCTGTCGCCAGACATCGCTGAGGTGCTCGTCGAAGCTGCGCCGGTTGTGGATGCCGGTGAGACCGTCGGTCTGCGCTAGCTCACGCATCATCATCTCCTGATGGAACAGCTGGCGGGCATCCTTCTCGAGCAGAAAGTTGGTGTACATGCCGACAATATTCGTGAACGCGAGGAACATTGTCCCGTAGGCGACTTTTTCAAAAGGCAAATTGATATAGAGCGCGACGCCGACGTAGGTCAGTAGTAACGGCCAGCCGGCAAATGCCGCAAGACGAAAGCGCAGTCCGAAAACGAGATATCCGATGACTGTCGCAAAGATTGTGCCCCAGGCGACGAATTGCACGCCGGCCTGCGCCGCCTTGACGCCGACTGCGATTGTGGAGACTCCGCAGACCGCAACGGCGAGCATGAACGAATACGGAATGACTGGGTTCGACGGCCTTGCAAAGGAGATTGCGAGCGGTATTCCGAGGACGGCAATCTGCGTAGCCAGGCGAAACTGCAGCAGATCCTCCGCAAGCTCGCGCGGCAGATAGACGAAATCCAGCAGGCAGACCGCGGAGATCAGCAGGATTGAGATGATCGCGCCCGTGCGTGCCATCGGCAGCGTACGGCCCTGGTAGTAAGCCCGGAACGCTTTCTCCTCGTCCGACGAACGCTGCGGAAACACGATCGCCCGCAACCAGTCCAGTTGCGTGATGGGTTGTGCTTTCCGGGAGACTTTCACATGCGCGCTCGATTCACTCTCAAGACACGCTATCGGCAGGTTTCGAGCGGTCTGAAGCAAATAAGCGCGAGGAAAACGGGGCGTTGAATCCGGCTCTGTCCTTCCCGGGCCCTGAAGACGGTCTGGCCCTCGCGGATGACGTCTGCATTGCAGCGCTCTTTCAGCTGCGCGCTGCCGGCGGGATTACCGGGAAGGAGTTCTGACACTGGGCCGCACGCGTTGGCGTTCCCTGAACGCGATTAAAGGCCAGCCAGCGAAAGGTCGGCGACGAGCGGCAAGTGATCGGATGCCAGTCGCGCGTCGCGGCTGTTGACCGACGTCAGCGCCAGGAGCGTGCTTCGCGGTGAGGCGTAGATGCGGTCGAGCGAGAAAATCGGAAACCGCGACGGAAAGGTCTTCCGCCGGATCGTGGGCCCCAGCGATTGACGCAATCGGCGATGGACCGCGGATCCCGGCAGCCACTCGTTGAAGTCGGCGCAAAGAACGGTGAGATCGGCGTCGGTCTTGGCAATTGCCGCCGTCAGCGCTCTGACCTGACGACGACGTTCGCGAAAAGACAGCCCGAAATGGGTGTTGAGTACGCGTACCTTGCGGCCGTGAGGCTCGATATCCGCGACGATTGCCCCGCGCGGTTCACGTCCCGGTACGGCAAGATCCAGTGGTGCGCTGTTTGTCGATTCCCAGCGCGTCAGCAGCAGGTTGCCGTAGTCGATGCCGTTTCTTAAGAACGACGTTCGTCCGCAGAGCTTGAGACCAAGCGAATCGGCGAGGTACGGCACGACGGTGGTCTCGCCAAACGGACAGTCCTCAACTTCCTGCAACGCAACAATGTCTGCGTCGAGAGAATCGATGAGCGCGACGATGCGCTCGGGCGAGAAGTGACCGTCGGTGCCGATACAGGCGTGCACGTTGTAGCTGACCACTCGAAGCGTGTCACCGTCGCGCGGCATCATCGCTGTCAATCCTGATCGGCTTTCTGGCTGTTCTTCCACAAGCGCAGCCCCACGGTCGCGGCCGCTGCGACGGCAATCCCGGCTGCGATCCACGGGTCGAACAGCGGCTCCCCCTGTAGCGCCGCTCGCGCGCGGTCCACGCTGAGGCAGATCAGCACGATGCCGGGTGTCATCGAAATCAGCGTTCCCAGCAGGAAGGTTTTCAGCGGTACTCCCGATGCGCCTACCACGAGGTTTACAAGCGAGAACGGCGCGATCGGAATCAGGCGCAGTCCGGCCAGCGTCCAGACATCGGACGACGAGGCGATCGTCGCGATCTTATCCGTGACCTTGTCCGGTACTTTCTGCATCAGCGTCTGGTGAAAGCGGCTGCCGAGCCAGTGATTGACCGCGGTCGCTGCCAGCGTTCCGGACAGTGCAGCGGCCGTCGCAACCCAGGGGTCGAACAGCAGCGCCGTCAGCGCGATCATACCGATTACCGGGGCGACGACGAGGCTGCCGAGAACGAATGCGGGCATAACGACGAACGGCGCGATCGGGTGGTCTGCGACGTCGCGCAGCGCGTCCAGCAGGGATTGCAGGCTGAAGTCTTCGCCGCTGCCGCTCAGTGCAAAGTAGGCGGCAACCGCGAGCGCGATGCCGATGGCGCCCAGCGACAACCATCCGGTCAGAGACATCCGCGAGGCCGCGTCATCGCTGTCGCCCGTGTCGCGGACAATCGGCTGCTCGAGGTCCGCAACCTTCGCGACCGGCTCCAGGACGGCCTGCTGGATTTCGTTTGAGTCGATATCCAGCGGCAAGAGCCTGCGGGCTCCGTCCCCGAATCGCTCAATAGTCGCGAAGAGACCGCCACCGGACAGGCTTGCTTTAACCTCGTCGAAATCTGCACCGCAGTGTTCCGACAGCAGATCGGCGCACAGCGACAGGGCGGCAGACTCGTCGACGATTGCGAGATCGCACTCGGAATCAAGATTCATCGACCGGCGACTCAGGTTCGCGGAGCCGATCCGCGCAATCCGGTTGTCCACGACAATGATCTTGGCGTGGACCGTGATACATGCGTCTGTTAAGTCGTCCGACGTCGGTGACAGGATGCGCAGGCGATTAAAGCGGTCGGCTTCCTGCAACCTTGCGATCGCCCGATTGCGCAGGACATCCATCGTCGCCTGTTCCAGCCAGCCGGACGTCTTCGCCGGAAGGACGATGACGATCTCGGGCCCGTTTTCTTCATCGAGGCGTTCAGCCAGCGCCTCCGAGATCGAAACGGATGTGAAGTACTGGTTCTCGATGTAGATCGCATGCTCGGCCGCCGCGATCATGTCGAGATACAGTGTTTCGACCTCGCGAATGTCCTGGTTTCCATCGGCGCCGGACCACGTGCGTGCAATGGCTACAGAGGATTCTTTCGCCTGAACTGTGACAGCCTCCGGCCACAGCGCTGCACCGTCGCCACGCTGCTCGAGTTCAGCGAGCGTCTCGCCCGTCGCGTTCTGCCAACGATCGCGAAAGAGCTCACGCAACCTCTGCGCGGCGTCTCCTGAGACGACGGCCTGCACATCGTGAAACGGCGGATAGTGCTCGCCCGTCGGATCAATGCGGCGCGGATCGTCGGCGGCATGCTCGCGCGTGTCCCAACGACACTTCGTCAGGTCGAGTCCGCCGGAGTAGGCGACTTCTCCATCCACGATCACGACTTTCTGGTGATGGCTTGCACCCGGCGCATGCGCGCCGTCGAGTTCGAAATGCAGGCGCTCGCTGTTGCGCCAGCCGAACGCGCGTGCAGGCATCAGCTCGCGCTCCAGCGCGTAGACGACCGCGAAGTCCCACGACAGGATGCGGATCTCGAGTTCTTCGTTTGACTCGGCGAGCGACTCCAGGAAGCCGCAGAGGTCAGCGGGATGATCGTGCTCTTCGTCGTCGCGCACGAGTTTGAACCGACTGTCGATGTCCCAGCCGAGAATCAGGATTTCGTGCTGTGCATGGATCAGGCTGTGCCGCAGCGCGCTGAAATAACTCTCGCCGTCGATACACCAGCCGAAGCGTTCGGACGGTTTCACCGCCCAGCAATTCCCGCCCTCGCGAAAGAAAGTCTGGCTCGCGCTTTCTGGAGTATCGGAGGCTGGCATCGCGCGACTATAGCGCAAGCCGGACGCTCGCGGGACCGCGAAACCGCGTCGATGCCGGTTGCGCGCTCAAGTTTCCGACCAGGTTGCCGATACCCCACGTTGTCCGTCGCTGCGCATGCACTCCGGCGGTACGCAAGACTCCTCTGCACAGGGACGATCAAAATGACGGACGAGTTCGAACTTCAGGTCATCCTGGCCAACGGGCCGGCTGACGTGAACGCCGCTAAAACGGCACACGCGATTGCGGCGACCGCTGCGCTTTTGCAAAAGCGCGTACTCCTCTTCCTGATGAACGACGCGGCCGAATGGGCGATGACCGACATCGAGTCGCGCGACGACATTGCCGAGCTTAAAAATCTCCTCGAGTTTCAGGACGATGTCCGCGCCGCAGACGGCCGGGTTGAGGTCTGCTCCGCGTCCGCCGAGGCGATCGGCGCAGACGGCGGGACGATTCGAGACGGTATAGCGATCGGGCAACTGCCCGGCGTCATGTCGCGTGCAGTTACGGTGCAGACTTTGACGTTTTAAAGTCTCGCGGGCGCGCCTTGCGCGTGTCGACAAGTCCCCGCTAGCATTCCTTGTCTTCGAGGCGCGGCATGCGGGGCATCAAGATGAGCGAAAACGAGAACTGGCGCGAAGGCGGGTGTCACTGCGGTGCTGTTCGATTCCGTATCCGGCTGCATTCGAATCATGCGCTTGCCTGCAACTGCTCGATCTGTGCCAAAAAAGGGATGATCAACCTGATCGTCGAGGCCGAAGACTTTGAGCTGGTTTGCGGAGATGACTCGCTATCGACCTACCGCTTCAACACCGGCCAGGCGCAGCACCGGTTCTGTCGTCACTGCGGCATTCATCCGTTCAGCCGACCACGTTCGCACCCGGGCGCGTTTGACGTGAACGCGCGGTGCCTGGATGAGGGAATCGACTCCCTGAAAATCGAAGTCTTCGACGGACAGAACTGGGAAGCGAACGTGGATACGATTCGCTAAAGGATTCAAATCTACTTCGCCGTCCATCCGCCGTCGATCGGCAGTATCGTGCCTGTCATCGACGCTGCCGCGTCGCCGCAAAGGTAGAAGGCAAGCTCGGCGATGTCCTGCTGTTCGACGAGACGCCCGGTCGGCTGCGCTGCCAGCACGACTTCCTCAAAAATTTCATCCCGCGATTTCCCGTGAGATTTCGCAGCATCATCGAGTTGCTGTTCGACGAGTGGAGTGTCGACGTACCCGGGTGCGATCGCGTTCACCGTGATTCCGTGACTTGCGACCTCAAGCGCGACCGTCTTGGTCAGGCCGGCAACACCGTGTTTTGCGGCAACGTAGGCAGTCTTGTAGGGCGAGGCGACGAGCGCATGCGCCGAAGCAATGTTGATGACGCGACCCCAGCCGGACCGCTTCATGCCCGGCACCGCTAATCGAACTGCATGGAACACGGAGCTCAAGTTAATCGCGATGATGGCGTCCCAGCGCTCGGGAGGAAATTCATCGATCGGTGACACGTGTTGAATCCCCGCGTTGTTGACAAGGATATCCACGCATTCGTAGTCGCTCTCGACGGATCGGATCAGATCTCCGATCGCCTTCGGGTCGCGCATGTCAGCATCATTAAATTTCACCTCACCTGACGCATTCTCGGAGACGGACTTCACGGCCGCCCGAATTTCATCGTCCGTACCGAGACCATTCAGCACAACATTTGCTCCGCCCAGCGCGAGACGCCTCGCAATCGCCAGTCCGATTCCGCTCGTTGATCCGGTGACAACGGCCGTTTTGTCAGCAAGTGCTTGCACCATGCGTGTCTTCCCTCGAGGTTTCAGGTTTCCCAGTCGCGCTGGATGTAACGTGCCGCCCAGAAAAACATGCCCGACGCGACAACGTAGAAGACGGTTCCCGACAGCACAGCGTAGCGAAGCGCTTCGTCTCCGAAGCGGGATTGCAGGCTGTCAGAAATCATGCCGAGCGCCACCGTCCCGGCGCCGATGCCGATCAGGTTGTTGATGAACAAAAAGATTGCGGATGCCGTCGCGCGCATGTGCGCCGGCGCGATGTGTTGTATGGCCGACAGAACGGGTCCGAGCCATGCGAGACCCAGAGCGGTCGGAACCATTAGCGCAAGAAATATCGTGACCAGGCTCGAACTCAGGAGCCCAAGTACATAAAAGGGCACGGTAAAGATGAAGGCGATCGCCGGCACGAGGACGTAGGACGTTCGCTTGGCGACTCCGAACTTGTCTGCGAGGTAGCCGCCAAGCCAGATGCCGATGAGCCCGCCAATCAGCACGATCGTGCCGTAGAACACCGACGCCTCGACGAGACTCATGCCAAAGCTGCGACTGAAAAACGATGGCAGCCAGAAGAACAGTCCATAGCCCATCATCGACGACGACGATGCGCCGAAGGAGATGATCCAGAAGCTCGGTTTCTTGAACAGCACGCGAAACGTCTCGCCGATCGAAACGCCAGCGACCGGTGCGACCTTGTCGTAACGCCCGCGCGGAGGTTCCTTGACGGTGAGCTTGAAGATCGGGGCGACGAGGACGCCGGCGATGCCGACGATAAAAAACGCTGTCCGCCAGTCGATCACGCTGGCGATGTATCCGCCGAAGTAAATGCCGAGCGCGCTGCCGATCGGGATACCGAAGGAGTAAACGCTCAGGGCGCGTGCGCGCTGCTCCGACGGGAAATAGTCTGCGATTAGCGAGTAGGCGGGTGCGACGCCGCCCGCCTCTCCGACACCAACACCGAGGCGCGCCAGGAAGAGTTGCCAGAAATTGTTCGCAAGACCGCAGACCGCGGTCATGGCACTCCAAACTGCCAGCGCGATAGTCATGATCCACGTGCGGTTGGAGCGGTCGGCGAGCATGGCGATCGGGATGCCAAGCGCCGTGTAAAAAAGCGCAAACGCGAGCCCGCCCATCAGACCGAGCTCGGTGTCGGTGAGTCCGAGGTCGGCTTTGATCGGAACCGCAAGAATCCCGATGATCTGACGGTCGATAAAGTTAAACGTGTAGACGACGACCAGCAGGGCCATCACATACACGCGGTAGCTCGGAGATTCGGTATCGGCCCTGAACATGGCGTGACGCTCGCAGAGAAAAAGGGTGACGGGCACCGGGCCCGTCACCGTACAGGATCGTCTCTAGAAACGATATTCGCCGCGCAGTGTGACCGTCCGTGGGGGGCCGTAAAATGCGGTCACGTTGCCTTCGAGGCCGAGTGCGGGGAAGTTGTATCCTGCGACCTTGTACTCTTCGTCAGTGAGGTTCTTGCCGTGCAGGCCGACGCGCCAGTGGCCGTCGTCGTCCTCGTACACGATGCTCAGGTCATACAGCGTGAATGATTCCTGGTCGAGCAGCGGAATAGCGAACTCGAACTGACTTGCATCGTCCCGATATGCAAAACCGGCGATCGTTGACAGGGTTCCGGACATGTTGAACCAGTCAACCGGCACCTGCCATGTGACTGCACCATTTGCTGTCCACTCCGGTGTGTTCTGGAAGCGCGCCTGGTCGGATACGTCCTGGCCCGATGCATCGATGAACTCCTTGTACTCGGCGTCGAGCCAGCCAATCGCGCCGCTGATCGTCCAGGCATCATTGATACTAAACACGCTTTCAATCTCGACGCCCGGAATCTCGGCTTCACCGGCATTTGTCGTTACGCCGGTAAACGTATCGTTGATGCCGTCGTTGTCGGTGTCGATGCCGATGGAGCCCGGTACCTGGACATCGGTGTAGTCAGCAAAGAACACGGCGACGCTCGTCTGGAGTCTGCCGTCCATGGCGTTGCTCTTCCAGCCCAGCTCGTAGGAGGTCACTTCCTCCGGATCGAACTGCATGAACTCGAAAATTTCCTCATCGGTCACGGTGCCGTCGTTATCGATGTCGGGTGCGCCGCTCGTCTGCGCGCGGGGGTCGAAGCTTCCGCCCTTGAAGCCTTCGCTGTAGGAAAAATAGAAGTTGTGCTCGTCGTTCGGCTGCCAGGCGATCGAGGCGCGCGGGGAGAAGTCCGTAAATTCCTCTTCGCCCTCGAAGTCCGACGTTACAGCGACGACGACTGCGTTGCCGCCGAAGGTCGGCGAGATACCACCCGCAAACGTGCGTCGCAGAACGACCGACTTGCGCTTGTCTGCGGTGTAGCGTCCGCCGACAGACAGGCTCCACTGTTCGTTGAGATCGAACGTGTAGTCACCGAAGACCGACCACGTATTCGTGTCGACGTCACCCAGCGTGTTGGCGTTCAGCCCCGGAACGCCGAGGAACGCACCCAGCGGGCCGAGCACGACATCGAATTCGTTAAACGCGTTCGCGTCGAGGAAGTAAGCGCCGACGATGCCGCTGACGCGCTCACCCGAGTACAGAAGCTGAAACTCTGAGGAGTTCTGTTCGTTTGTATAGACAACCGGTACGTCAAGGTCATCGACTGGCAGGGAGTCGAAATCGATGGGCGAGAACGTCTCGTCCTCGCGGTACGCGACGATCGTCTTGAACGTGTAGTTGTCGCTGATCGTCCATTCGCCCAGCAGAGAGATGCCAGAGGCCGTTACGTCCTGTTCGGGGACCGTCAGTCCGCCGCGGTAGTCGTAGACGTCGTCGAGAATCGGCGCGCCGGAGACGTTGCCGACCGTCAAACGATGTCCGCCTTTCGGGCTCGAGTCGTCGTTGAGGTGATCTCCCGACAGGCGGAAGAACCACTCGCCGGCGTTAACTTCCATCGTGAAGCGTGCACCGAAAAGGTCTTTGTCGTAGTTATCCTGACCCCGAATATTCAGGTTCTCCCCGTACCCGTCGCGAGTGAACTTCGCGACGGAGCCGCCAATCCGGACGGTGTCAGAAAGCGGGGCAGTGGCCGTGAAAACGCCGTCGAACTGGCCATAGGTGCCGGCGGCAAGACGCAGCTTCACGTCACGCTCGTCGCTCAGCGGCTTCGTCACATACTTGATCGCACCGCCGATCGTGTTGCGACCGTAGAGCGTGCCCTGCGGTCCGCGCAGAACCTCGATACGCTCGACGTCGAAGAGGTCGAGCACGGCAGCGTGCGGCCGGTTCAGGTAGACGTCGTCGACATACAGCCCCACACCGGATTCGAATCCGGCAACCGGATCCTGCTGGCCGACACCGCGGATGAAGGCGGTCAGCGTCGTGTTCGTGCCGCGCGACACTTCCAGCGTCACGTTCGGGCTCTGTTTCGCGACTTCAATAATGTCTTCAGCGCCGATGCGCTCGAGCTGATCACCGGTGACGACGGAGATCGACAGCGGCACTTCGAACAGCGATTCCTCGCGACGGCGAGCCGTCGTGACAATGATTTCGTCGATGGTTTCTTCGTCTGCGCCCTGGGCACCGGCGGTTTGTGGTGCGAGCAGCACAGAAAGGGCTGCGGTCGCAGCGGCAGTGAGAGTGATGGAAAGCGATCGCATGAGGGTCCCCCTGATTTTCAACGTACGCTGAATGAATGCTATTTCAACGTTGGTTGAATAGCAACAGCGCCCGTAAGCGACTGTTTCAGGGTGTTATTTTGCGTCGGGGCCGCAGATTGCGCGGAATCCACCGGCGACGAAGCGCGCCATCCGGGCGCGGGCCGCGGCAATATCGGACGAGCGGCACAGGCCGTCGGAAAGATTGTCGATGCGGCCAGTCTCGGCAAATGTGAGCGTCAGGGCGCCGGACAGGAAGTGGTAGCTCCAGTACATGTCGACATCGTCGCAGTCGGGGATCGCTTTGCGAATCGCTTCGATGAAGCGACGGACGAGCGGGTCGAAAAATTTCGTCATGAGCTCGCCGCCCCATTCCGGCGAGTTGTTGATCTGCGCGACCAGCGCCATGTAGTCGCGCCACTCGTCCGGATCGTCAGCCAGCATGTCCAGGAGAGGATCGGTGAACGCTCCGATGATCTCTTCGAGACTTGGCTCGTCGTCCGGATGGCGCTCTTCAACCTGGCGCAGTGCAGCAAGTCGAATCGTGTTCATCGGCTCTGCCCGGCGTAGCAGAACTGCGTCAAACAAATCACGCTTTGACTTGAAGTGGTAATAGGCGAGGGCGACATCCGCACCGGCCTTCGACATGATCTGCCGGACGGTGACGCCGTCGAAGCCGCGCTTCGCGAACAGCGCTTCTGCCGCGTCGAGAATACGGTCTTTCGTTTCCTGCGAATTTCCCCCCATGCGAATCGATGTTAGGGGCTAGCGACTTGCACATCAACAATTGTTGAATTAGCGTTCAACAATCGTTGAAAATCGGCGCTGCCCGGGGGAGGGGCAACAGGGCATGACCTGGTTTACCGCAACAGAACCGCTCCTGCACGACCACGTGGCGCAAAATGCCGCGAGCCGTGCGGATCAGTGGGCGTGCGTTTGCGGTGACGATCGGCGGACCTGGCGCGAACTCGACGAGAGCCTGCGCCGCGCGGCGTCGGCGTATGAAAGCCTTGGTCTGAATCGCGGCGATCGCGTCGCGATCCTGATGGACAACAGCATCGACATGCTCGTTGCGATGCTCGGGGCTGTCTGCGGCGGCTACGTCGTCGTCCCGTTGAACACGTCGGTGGCCGACGATGCAATACGCCGGATGCTTCTTGATTCATCCGCGCGCGCCGTTGTCGCCTCCGGCGAGCATGCAGCACGCATCGAGCAACTCAAATTCGTGGACGGGACGACGCAGTGTCTTGCCGTCGGCGAGGCGGGGCCAGGTTGGCAGAATTTTTCAGCCCTGCTCGATGCACAGCCGGATGACACAGCGTTTCCCGACATTTCGCCAGGAGCCGACTGCAATATTATTTTCAGCTCGGGAACGACCGGACACCCGAAGGGCATCGTCCACACACATGCGTGCCGAATGGCCTGGGCGCACGATCTTGGCCTCGCATTGCGCTACCGTCCCGGCGCGCGAACGCTGGCCACGCTTGGTCTCTACTCGAACATTTCGTGGGTCATGTTGCTTGCCACCGTGTTGTGCGGCGGGACACTGTTTATCGCTCGCGGGTTCGACTCGCGACGCTCTCTTCGCCGAATTGCCGACGAACGCATCACGCACATGGCGATTGTGCCGGTGCAGCTGCGCCGCTTGCTCGAGACTGTGAGCCGCGAGAAGACCGACCTCGCGTCGCTGGAGAGTGTGATGTGCTGTGGTGCACCGCTCGAGTCGACGAGCAAGCTCGCGGCGCTGTCAGAGCTCACGCCAAACCTGATAGAGCTCTACGGTCTGACCGAGGGCCTGATCACGATCCAGGATCTCGGTGACGCGGCGCGCTACCCGGAGTCGGTCGGTCGCGCAGCCCCGGGCCAGCTACTTAAAGTTCTGCGCGACGACGATAGCGAAGCCTGCGTCGACGAGCCCGGCGAAATCGTCGGGCTAGGCCGATTAATGATGAGCGGTTACCTCAATCGCGACGATGCAAACGCTGAGAGCACCTGGACGGATGCCAACGGACGACGCTGGCTCAGGACCGGCGACATCGGCCGCATCGATGCGTTGGGCAACGTGTACATCGTCGACAGGAAGAAAGACATGATCATCTCCGGCGGCCAGAACGTTTTTCCGGCGGACATCGAAGCCGTCGTATGCAAGCACCACGACGTCATCGAGGTCGCCGTCATTGGCGTGCCGAGCGAGCGCTGGGGCGAGACCCCGCTCGCGATCGTCGTAGGCGACGGCGCGTTGGACGCAGCCGCGCTTAAGGACTGGACGAACGAGCGCGTCGGCAGGCAGCAAAGAATCAGCGGGGTGCGCCAGGTCGAAGCGCTGCCGAGAAACGCGAACGGCAAGGTTCTGAAACGAAAGCTGCGCGCAGAATTCGCAAACGTCCTGTTTGAGGAGGCTTAATGACAGTGAAACACTATTCCGAACATCGCCTGCGCAATCGTGATGGACTGAATCTGTATTACCGCGTGTACGGAGAGATTCGTGACGCAACGCCTGTCGTTTGTCTTCCAGGCATTACCCGCAACTGTCGCGATTTTCATGAACTGGCACTGCACGTTTCGGAGTCGCGACCGGTCGTGACGATGGACTTTCGTGGCAGGGGACGGTCGGACCGGGATCCGGAGTGGCACCGCTACCAGCCTGCGACCTATCCCGGCGACGT
>CAWUHY010000058.1:0-14248 GCA_963922215.1 uncultured Gammaproteobacteria bacterium
GGCATCGATGTCGAGCATCAGCATCGAACGCAGCTGCGCATCGCGATTCTGTTCGACGACGTAGACGACTTCGTGCTTGTCGATGAACTCTTTCACCGAGTCCTGGAACGGGAACGCACGAACGCGACAGTAGTTCAGGTTGACGTTCTTTTCCTTCAGCTCGTCGATCGCTTCGACGCAGGCACCGTGACCGCTTCCGAAGGTCAGGATCGCCGCTGAATTGAACTTTGAATAGTCGATGTCCGGCTGTGGAACCAGCGAACGCGCGGTATCCCACTTTACAAGCAGGCGATCGACGACCTCCTGGTATTCGTCCGCATCTTCCGTGTACACGCCGAGCTTCGTGTGGCCGGAACCGCGTGTGAAGTAGGACCCCTTCGGATGCTCGCCGGGCAGCGTGCGGTAAGGGATCCCGTCCCCATCGACGTCGAGATAACGGTAAAACTTCTCCATCTTCTCGAGGTCTTCCGCGGTGTAAACCTTCCCCCGGTCGTACTCGCGCGACTCGTCCCACTCAAACTTCGGAACCATCCAGTCGTTCATACCGATGTCGAGGTCGGACATGACGATCACCGGGGTCTGCAGGCGTTCCGTCAGGTCAAACGCGTCGGCCGACATCGTGAAGCATTCGGCGGGATCAGCAGGAAACAGCAACACGTGGCGGGTATCGCCGTGGGATGCATAGGCGGTACTCAACAGATCTGCCTGCTGGGTCCGCGTCGGCATGCCGGTTGACGGACCGGTTCGCTGGACATTGAAAATGACTGCGGGAATCTCGGCGTAGTAGGCGTACCCGATGAACTCGCTCATCAGTGAAATACCCGGCCCGCTCGTCGGCGTGAATGCGCGGGCGCCATTCCAGCTCGCGCCAAGCACCATTCCGATTGCCGCCAGCTCATCCTCGGCCTGGATAATGCAAAACGTCCGCTTGCCCGTCTCGGGGTCCTGCCTGTACTGCTGGCAAAAGCCCCGAAATGCGTCCATCAGGGAGGTTGACGGCGTGATTGGATACCACGCGCCGACGGTCGCGCCGGCATACAGACAACCGAGCGCCGCGGCGGTGTTGCCGTCGATCACAATATGGTCGGCCGTTTTATCCATCGCCTCGACCTTGACCGGCAACGGGCAGGCAAAGTGTTCCTGCGCATAGTCGTAACCAAGGCGGATCGCCTCCATGTTGGACGCGATCAGGTGCTGCTTGGCTGCGAAAGTTTCCTCGAGGAGTTGCGTGATTACGTCGAGATCGATATCGAGCAGCGCCGCTACCACTCCGACATACGCAATGTTCTTCATCAGGATGCGGGTTCGCGCACCGTCGAAATGCTCGTTGCAAAGGCGGGAAAGCGGGACCCCGAAGACGTGAATGTCGTCGCGATTGAGCAATGCACTGCGTGGCCACGTCGAATCGTAAATCAGCCAGCCGCCCGACCGGACTTCCGCCATATCCTTCGCGTAGGTTTGCGCGTTCATTGCGACCATCAGGTCGACACGATCAGCCCTTGACTGGTAACCGGCCCCGGTCACCCGGATTTCGTACCAGGTAGGAAGTCCCTGGATATTGGACGGGAAATAATTCTTGCCGACGACCGGGATTCCCATCCGGAAAATCGCCTTGCGCAGAAGTCCGTTGGCGCTCGCAGACCCTGTGCCGTTGACGGTCCCGACCTTGATGACGACGTCGTTGCTCATTTCCTTTCCTCAGGCCGCGGTATCCGCCTCGATTGCCGTCTCGTCCTTGGCGTACGGAAGGGTCAACTGCGAGCGCTGCATGTCCCAGGCGCCCGTCGGGCAGCGCTCCGCGCAGAGACCGCAGTGCACGCAAAGGTCTTCGTCTTTCACCATGACGCGAGTTGTGTGCGGCAGCGGTCCGGAGACGTAGAGGTCCTGCTCGTGATTGAGCGCGGGTGCCTTGAGCCGCGTGCGCAGATCGGCCTCTTCCCCGTTCTCGGTGATCGTCAGGCAGTTAACGGGACAGATATCGATGCACGCGTCGCATTCGATGCAGAGATTGTCTGTGAACACGGTTTGTATGTCGCAATTCAGGCAACGCTCCACTTCCTGCATCGCCTGTTCCGCCGTGAAACCGAGCTCGACTTCGATGTCGAGATTCTTGAACCGCTGTTTCAGGTCGACGTGCGGCATGATGCGGCGCTCGTTGCCGTCATAGCCGTTTGAATAACTCCATTCGTGCATCCCCATTTTCTGCGTGCTTAAGGAAAGGCGATGCGGAGGCCTGTCACTGACATCGAGGCCCTGGCAGTAGCGGTGAATGGAAATCGCAGCTTCGTGGCCGTGTGCGACGGCCCAGATGATGTTTTTCGGACCGAACGCGGCATCGCCACCGAAGAATACGCCGTCGCGCGTGCACATCATCGTGTCTTCATCGACGACCGGACAGTCCCACTTGTTGAACTCGATTCCGATATCGCGCTCGATCCACGGGAATGCGTTGTCCTGGCCGATAGCGAGGATCACGTCGTCGCAGGGAATCACGGTCTCACCGACAACCGTTCCGCGATCAATGCCGCCGTCCTCGTCGACCTGGTATTCCATCAGCTCGAAGCGCATGCCGACGAGCTTGCCATCCTCGATGACGAACTCCTTCGGTGAATGGTTGATAAGGATTTCGACGTCTTCTTCCTCGGCGTCTTCCAGCTCCCAGTCGGACGCCTTGAAGAAGCCACGCGGCTTACGGGCCATGACCTTGACGTCTTTCGCGCCGAGTCGCAGCGAGGTGCGACAGCAGTCCATCGCCGTGTTGCCGACGCCGATGATCAGAACACGCTCGCCGATTGATTCGATGTGTTCGAAGGCCACCGATTCCAGCCACTCGATGCCGATGTGAACCCGGTCGGAATCGTAACGCCCGGGAATTTCGAGGTTCTTGCCTTTCGGCGCGCCGGACCCGACAAAAACAGCATCGTAGGCATTTTCGTCGAGCAGCTTTCCGAGACTTTCGATCGGGTGATTGAGCTTGACGTCGACCCCCATATCGACGATGTAACCGATCTCCTCGTCGATGACCTCGGGCGGCAGGCGGAAACGCGGAATGTTGGTGCGCATCAGGCCGCCGGTCGTACCCAGGGCCTCAAAAATTGTCACGCGGTAGCCGAGCGGGCGAAGATCGTTGGCAACCGTAAGTGACGCCGAGCCGCAGCCAATCAATGCGATGTGCTTGCCGTTCTCAACAGTAGGCGCCTGGGGCAACCGATCCGTGATGTCACCGCGATTGTCAGCGGCGACACGCTTCAGGCGACAGATCGCAACCGGCTTTTCTTCGACGCGTCCGCGCCGGCAGGCGGGTTCGCAGGGACGGTCACAGACACGGCCGAGAATGCCGGGAAAAACATTGGACTGGCGATTTTCGAGGTAGGCGTCATCGAATCGCCCCTGTGCGATCAGCCGTATATAAAGCGGGACGTCCGTGTGGGCCGGACAGGCCCACTGACAGTCGACAACTTTGTGGAAATAATCCGGATTCGAGGTGTCCGTCGGCTTCATGCGTCCCCAGCGCTGCATCCATCCCCCAGCGCGCTTTTCCGATGACTGTTCGGCGTAGCATAACCGCGCCGCGCGGAAAGTAAACCGCAATCAGGGTCCAGCGCAGGGAATATCAACAGACTGCTAGCGTGCGCGAGAGAAATCCATGCGCTGGCCAGCAATTTCCCCGGTCAGTTTGCCCGCCTCGTAGACAACGGTTCCGTTCACAATCGTTGTGTCGATCGTGCTCGAAAACTCGTGACCTTCGAATGGTGACCAGTGACACTTTGCGAGCAGATTGGATTTCTGCACGCGGTAGGACCGGTTGGGGTCGACGATGACGAGATCGGCAAAGTAGCCCTCTCTGACATAGCCTCGCTCTTCGACGCCGAAAATATCCGCCGGTGCGTGGGCCGCCTTGTCGACGATCATCTCGGGCGTCAGGACACCCTCCGCAGCAAGGTCGAACAGGCTTTGCACAGCATGTTGAACGAGCGGAAGGCCCGCTGGCGCCTTGAAATAGCTACGCGCCTTTTCTGCGGCTGTGTGCGGTGCGTGGTCCGTCGCGATGATGTCGATGCGGCCGTCAACGAGCGCCTGCCGCAGCGCAGCTCGGTCGGATTCCGCCTTGATCGCGGGATTGCATTTGATCTTCGTGCCCAACCGCTCGTAGCTCGACTCTTCGAACCACAGGTGATGAACACAGACTTCGGCGGTGATGCGTTTCTCGTGGCGCGGCAGTTTCGAGAACTGCTTCATTTCGATCGCCGTCGTAAGATGGAGAACCTGCAAAAGCGCGTCGTAGCGGCGGGCCAGCGCGATGGCGCTGCTCGAAGACAGGAGGCAGGCATTCGCCGAACGAATATTGGGGTGCTCGGACATGGGCACCTGCTCGCCAAACTGAATCTTTGCGGAAGCCTCGTTGTCGCGAATCGTCGGCGAATGCTCGCAGTGCGTGACGACGATGACGGGTGCGTGCTCGAAAATTGCGTCGAGCGCCGCTTCGTCGTCGACCAGCATGTCACCCGTCGACGCACCCATGAACACTTTGATACCGCAACCGTCATTGACCTTGAGCGCCTTGATCTCTTCGATGTTGCGGTTCGTTGCACCGAAGTAGAAGCCGAAGTTGGAGGTGCAGCGTCCGGCGGCCAGCTCGTATTTGTCCGCAAGAGCTTTTCGCGTGGTCGTTTGCGGATTTACGTTCGGCATGTCCATGAAGCTGGTTATGCCGCCGGCCGCAGCCGCGGCCGATTCTGTTTTGAGATCGCCTTTGTTCGTCAGGCCCGGCTCTCGGAAATGCACCTGGTCGTCAATCATGCCGGGCATCAGGTATTTTCCGTTCGCGTCGATCACGCGTGTCGTGTCATCTGCACTGAGTCCGGGCGCGACATTTTCGATGCGCTCGCCGTCGACGAGGACGTCAGTTTCAGTGATGCTGCCTTCGTTAATCAGGCGCGCGTTTTTGATCAGAATTTTGCTCAAAACAGCCTCTCTCTCGGGTGGGCGATCACTCTAACATCAAATGAAACTTTTGCGACCGTCCGGAGCCTGTGCGATAACCCGACGCAATCATGACATCGGCTTATTTCAAAGACTTGACGGACAAGGCAGACGTCTACGACGTTGCGATCCGGTCTCCGCTTGAACGCGCAGACAAGCTTTCGCAGCGGCTCGGTATCGAAGTCTTCCTGAAACGCGAAGACCTGCAGCCGGTCTTTTCCTTCAAACTCCGTGGCGCGTACAACAAACTCAAGTCGCTCTCTCCCGACGAACTCGGGCGCGGCGTTATTTGCAGCTCAGCTGGCAATCACGCGCAGGGTGTCGCGCTCGCCGCAAAACAGCTTGGTTGCCGCGCCGTCATTGTGATGCCGGTGACAACTCCCAGCATCAAGACCAACGCGGTTCGGGAACTCGGCGGCGAAGTCGTCCTGTTCGGAGACAATTACGACGAAGCCCAGGCGCACGCCCGTGAACTGCAGGAGCGCGAGGGCCTCGTGTTCGTGCATCCGTTTGACGACGAGGCTGTGATCGCCGGCCAGGGCACGATCGCGAAGGAGCTTCTCGTGCAGGCCGGCGACGCAATCGATGCGGTCTACGTGCCGATCGGCGGTGGTGGACTGATGGCGGGCATTGCCGCCTACATTAAGGCGGTACGACCCGACGTTCGCGTAATCGGCGTCGAGCCCGATGATTCGGATGCGATGGCGCAGGCTGTCGCAGCCGGAAAACCTGTTCGTCTTGACCACGTCGGAATTTTTGCGGACGGCGTCGCGGTGCGGGAAGTCGGAAAACTGACATTCGATCTGTGTCGCCAGTACGTCGATGACTTTGTCACTGTCAGCACGGATCAGATCTCGGCGGCAATCCAGGACATCTTTGAGGAAACCCGTTCGATCGTCGAGCCCGCGGGCGGCCTTGCCATCGCGGGAATCAAGCACGACGCGGCGACGGGTTCTCTCGCCGGTCAAAGGGTTGTTGCAATCAACTGCGGCGCGAACGTCAACTTTGATCGCCTGCGGCACATCGCCGAGCGCGCGTCCGTGGGCGAAGAGCGGGAAATGTTGCTTGCCGTTGAGATTCCCGAGCGACCTGGAAGCTTTCGAGCATTCTGCGAAACACTGGGGAAACGCAGCATCACTGAATTCAACTATCGCATGCACTCGACGGGAACGGCCCAGATCTTCGTCGGCATTGAATTGCGCAATGGTGAAGCGGAACGCGCAGCGGTCTTCGATGCTCTCGCGACGGCGGGCTACGATGTCACTGACCTGTCCGATGACGAGCTTGCGAAATTGCATATTCGCCACATGGTCGGCGGGCGCCCGGATGATACGCAGGACGAACGCCTTTTCCGTTTTGAATTTCCCGAAAGACCGGGTGCGCTACTGGATTTTCTCGATGCGATTGGCGACGACTGGACCATCAGTCTTTTTCACTACAGGAATCACGGTTCGGACTATGGCCGCGTGCTCGCGGGCCTGATGGTCCCCGACAACGGATCATCCGAACTGATCAAACACCTGGACGATCTCGGCTACGCGTGGGTCGAAGAAACCGACAATCATGCCTACCAGGTGTTCCTCCGCTAACACCGTCCCCCGGTTACGCCTGTAACGAATAAGGCTTATGAAAATAAGTTCGTAACCATTCGCGGATTTCACGCATCAATTAGTCAACGAATCAAAATTTTTGCGGTCTTAGTTTCTGACTGTTGCTGACACGACAGTCGGAAACGTTGATGGAGGAGGTTCGTCATAGGCCAAGTCCATTGATGCGTTGACGTAACAAACAATACTTCCCTTATGCTGTTTGTTTCGTAGCCTCGGGGCGATGGTTTTCCATCGCCCCATTTTTATGGGGAGCGGTCGCGCGGAATTACGACCACATCGACCGCATCGACGCCGCTGCGTCGACCCGGCGATTGCTGCTGGGAGCAAGTCCCTTCTTTCGAACGTCGCCGTGGAAGACCGTGCGCATCGTCGCGAGCAGCGCATCATCCATGAAACGACTGCGAGCGCCGTAGACGTGTCGGTCGCCATAACGCTGTTGCTCGACGACATAGAACTTCATCGGCGCGATGAGGCTAAGAGACTGCTTCGCGCGAGTCATCGCGACGTACATAAGACGGCGCTCCTCCTCGATACCTGACGCACTCCCGGTCGAGAATTCCGACGGAAAGTTTCCGTCCGTCACATTCAGGACGAACACCGAGTCCCACTCCTGGCCCTTGGCGGAGTGGACGGTCGACAGGATCAAATAGTCTTCGTCGAGCCGCGGATCGCCGGACTGGTCGCCCGTTGATTGTGGCGGGTCGAGCGTGAGTTCGCTGAGGAAGCGTTCGCGGCTCGCGTAGCGCGCGGAAATCTGCTCGAGCTGCTCAACGTCCGCCAGCCGCGTCTCGGCCGCGTCGTAGATGCGTTCAAGCTCGTTCTTATACCAGCGAATCAGCGGCAGGAACTGCGCCTGCCAGCCACCCTCTGCGGGCGAACGGAGCACCCCCATCAGCTCGACGAGTCCTTCCCAGGATTCCTGCGACGCGGTGGGCATCCGAAAATCACGCAGGCAGGCAAAATCGAAGGCACGGCTGTGCAGCAACCGGAATGCGCGGTGCGCAATCTTCGGCCCGACTCCCTGCAGCAGCTTCATGACACGAAAAGCCGCAACTTCATTTTTCGGATTGTCGGCCCACTTGAGTATGGCGAGAACGTCCTTGATGTGCGCCGCCTCCAGAAATTTCAAACCGCCAAATTTCACATAGGGGATGTTGCGCCGGACCAGCTCGACCTCCACACGATCGCTGTGGTGGGCGTTTCGGAACAGCACGGCCTGATCCTTGAGGCGCAGGCCCTCCTCGCGCGCCGCAAGAATGCTTTCGACGACGTAGTCGGCTTCGGCGTCGCCATCTTCAACCGTTACATAGTGAGGTGGCTGTCCTTCAGCCACCTCCGACTTCAATTCCTTTTCGTAGTGCGCCTTGCTGGATTTCAGAAGCTGGTTAGCGGAATCAAGAATTCGCTGGCTCGAACGGTAGTTCGACTCAAGCGTGACCTTTGCCGCGCGAGGCGCATACTGATCGGGAAACTCGAGAATGTTTTCGACGCTTGCCGCGCGGAATGAATAGATTGATTGCGCGTCGTCACCGACAACGGTTACACCGCGACCGTCCGGCTTAAGCGCGCGCACAATCCGCGCCTGAACGCGATTCGTGTCCTGGTATTCGTCGACGAGAACATGGTCGAACCAGGCCTCGATATCCTTCTGGAACTGAGGGTCGCCGACGAGAATCGCCCAGTAAGACAGCAGATCGTCGTAGTCCAGCGACTGTGTTGCCTGTTTGCGTTCGACATAGGCACGAAACAGTTGCCGCAATTCCTCCGACCAGTCGAGACACCAGGGATAGACGGTCTGCAGTACATCGTCGAGCGCCTGCTCGGTGTTCATGCAGCGCGAATAGATCGCGAGACAGGTTTCCTTTTTTGGAAATCGACGCGCCTGTGACGAAAAGCCGAGTTCGTGTCGAACGACGTCGATCAGGTCCGCGGCGTCGCCCTGATCGAGCACGGAGAAAGCAGGGTCCAGCCCGAGATTGGCCGCGAATCGTCGCAACATCCGGTTTCCGATCGAGTGAAATGTTCCCGACCAGGTCAGGCGAACTCTCCGTGAATTCCCGGGTTCGGGGCCGCCGTTACGAGACTGTAAGGACTCGCGAACAATCGTTTCCACGCGTCGACTCATTTCGTCGGCGGCGCGGCGCGTAAAGGTCAGAAGAAGTATGCGTTCGGGGTCGGCACCGTCTTCGATAAGTCGTGCAACACGGTGGGCGAGTGTCATCGTCTTGCCGGTGCCCGCGCCGGCAATAATCAGTAGCGGGTCTTCGCCGTGCATCACGGCGCTGCGCTGCGCGGGATTCAATTTGTCGAGGTAATGCGCTGTCGCCACGTCGTGATCGCCATACTGTTTTTCTATACAGTACTCCTTCGACTCACAAACGCAAGAAGCGATCGATCTCCGCAGCAAGCGCGTCGGGGGCGTCGAAGTGCAGCATGTGCCCGGCATCCGGCAGCACGATGCTTTGTGCATTCGGCACGTGTCGCACGATCGCGTCGATCGACGCCGCGTTCGCCCACTCGCTGTCAGCGCCGGCGACGAAAAGGAAGTCGGCCGTAATGCGCCGCCAACAGGCCTCGGCCTCCTTGCGGCGATACAGGACTGGATTTGGCAGGCGGTGCTTTGGATCGACGCGCAGGCGAACGTGACCTTCGTGGCTCTCGCCCCAGCACTCTGCTACAAACGCTGCCCGCGCGTCGGTCAACCGCGAAAATCTCGCTTTGAGATAGGCGGCCAGTGCATCGAAGTTTTTGAAGTCCCGGAATGGTTTAGGCGCGCGCAGGGCATTGAGCCAGCTTGCATAGCGCTCCGGCGCGTCGTCGGGGTCGGTCGGGGGCAGCCCGAGGCCTTCGAGGTTGATCAGTCGCGCAACCCGGTTCGGTCGCACACCGGCGTACAGACTGGCGACATTGCCGCCCATGCTGTGCGCGACGAGCCTTGCGGGTTGCTCCGGTTGCAGCGCGTCGAGCAGGAGGTCGAGGTCTGCAAGATAGTTCGGGAAATAAAATGGCTGACCGTCCGAGCGCGTTTTCCCAAACCCGCGCCAGTCCGGCGCGACAATTCGCCAGTCGGCGGCGAGCCTGTCCGCGACGAACTGGAACGTCCGGCCGTTGTCGCCCCAGCCGTGCAGCAGAAAAACCAGCGGTGCGCCCTCATCGCCCCAGCAGTTGAGGTGGTAGTCCAAACCGTTGATGGGAACATGTCGCGAGTTGCACGTTGCGACGACCGAATCCTTATTGGACATTCTTGCTGCCTTGCGCGGGAAAACAGTTGAAAAGACTCACATTACTTGAAGTGAACGGCTGACGCACAGTGGCGCTCTGGTGTATAAAAAGCACGTGAACCGAGAGCCTGCTACCGACATGACAAGCGTATGACCCTCGAGATTGCGCTCGTCCTCGGAATTCTGACGGTTTCCCTCATTTTATTCGTCACCGAAGTCATCCGAATGGATGTCGTCGCGCTGCTCGTGCTCGGTGCGCTCGCCGTCACGGGGCTCGTGACGAGTGACCAGGCGTTTTCCGGCTTTAGCAACAGCGCCGTCATCACGGTCTGGGCGATGTTCATCCTGAGTGAGGGCCTGACGCGCACCGGAATCGCCGACATTATCGGCAGCCAGGTCATGCGCGTCGCCGGGAACACGGAAATTCAGCTGATCGTCGTGATCATGCTCACCGGCGCGATCCTGTCAGCGTTCATGAACAATATTGGCGTCGCAGCCCTGATGCTGCCCGTTGTTGTCGATGTCGCGCGCCGCACGCAGATTCCGGCATCGCGACTCCTGATGCCGCTCGCCTACTCCACCCTGCTCGGTGGCCTGATGACCCTGATCGGTACGCCACCGAACCTGCTGATCAGCGAGTCCATGGTGCAGAACGGACTGGACGGGTTCGAGCTCTTCGACTTTACGCCACTGGGCGGTCTCGTCATGGTCATTGGCGTCATCTTTGTCGCGCTGTCGGCCCGGTTTCTGTTGCCCTCGACGCAGACCGATGCCGACAAGAATGTCAGTCAGCGTTCCCTTCGGGCGCGTTACAAACTGCACGAACGCACGTTTCTGATGCGTGTACCCCGCGACTCCCTCCTGGTCGGTAAGACGCTGGCGGAAAGCCGCATCGGATCATCGACCGGGCTCATTATTCTCGCGCTGATGCGCGAAGGACGTAGCGACACACTGCCCGGCCGGCAGACGGTGCTGCGCGGTGGTGACGGCATTCTCGTGCAGGGACGCGTCGACCAGTTCCGAGAACTGCGGCGCTGGAGCGACCTTGTCATCGAGCGTGAAGCCCCGGTCCTGAAATCGATGGTGAAATCGAAAATGGTATACGCGGAGCTGACGGTTGCCGAGGGTTCGCCGCTGGTCGGAGAACTGGTCCGGGACGCCGGCTTCCGCGATCGTTACAAGATCGCCGTCGTCGGTATCAAGCGAAAGCGCGGCTACCGACTGACCAACCTCGCCTTCGTTCCTCTGCGCGCGGGAGAACGCATCCTGATCCAGTGCGAGACGGAGACGATCGAGTCGCTGGAAAAGCTCAGCGATTTTTCCGATGTCACGACGATCTCGGAATCCGAGCTGGAAGAACGCTACAAGACAGATGAGCGCCTGTTCGTCGTGCGTCTGCCAAAAGAAAGCGAGCTCGCAGGCGCCACGCTGCGGGAAAGCCGCATCGGCGACGCGTTTGATTTCCGCGTGCTCGCGACTTTCAGGGACGGCGAACTCCAGGTCATGCCGGATGGCGAACACATTCTCGAAGGTGGTGACCTGCTCCTGATCGAAGGCCAGCCCGCGGACCTCGACGTCTTGCGTGGTATGCAGGATCTGGACATCGACACATCCGTCCCCGCCAATCTCGGTGCGTTCGAGTCCGAACGTTTGTCGCTGCTCGACGCGACCCTCGACCCGCGCTCGAGCCTCGTCGGAAGAACGGTCGGAGAACTGAATTTTCGGGAGCGATACGGCATCGAGCTGGCCGGCATCTGGCGAGAGGGCGAAACCCTGGGCGCGGAACTCGGCGACGAGCGCCTTCGCATCGGTGATGCGTTGCTGCTGCTCGGTCCCCGAGACCGTTTGCAGCTGCTCGCCAAGGAACCGGATTTCCTTTTGCTGACAGACCTTGGCAGTACGCCACCGGACACGCGCCGCGCGCCGATCGCTGCGTTGATCATGCTGTCGGTCGTCGTCTCGGTCTTGCTCGGACTTGCGCCGATTTCTGTCGCAGCGGTAGTCGGCGGAACCGTCATGGTCCTGACCGGCTGTCTGAACATGGAACAGGCATATCGCGCGATCGACTGGCGCGCGATCTTCCTGATCGCGGGGATGCTGCCGCTCGGTATCGCGATGCAGGAGACGGGCGCCGCAACCTACCTCGCCGACCAGGTCATGAACCTGCTCGGGGATTCGGGGCCCTGGCCGGTGATCATCGGGCTGTACGTGCTAACGGCCGCAGCGACCATGATCATTCCAACGGCAGCGCTCGTCGTTCTGATGTCACCAATCGTCCTCTCCGCAATGGGCGACATGGGTCTCCGTCCGGAAACGGCGATGATGGCGGTCGCGATGGCAGCGTCGGCAAGCTTTACGAGCCCGATTTCCCATCCGGCGAACATCCTCGTCATGGGTCCGGGCGGCTATCGCTTCGTGGACTACCTGAAAGTCGGTGTGCCGTTGACGATCGTCGTGTTTGTTGCTGTGATGTTGCTTCTGCCGATTTTCTGGCCTCTCCAACCCGTGTAACTGTATGCCCGATCCGATTGTCGTCGTAGGGGCCGGCCACGCTGCCGGTCAGCTACTTGCATCGCTCAAACCGTCTGGCGAAAAGGTCGTTCTTTTCGGCGACGAGCCGTCGCTGCCGTACCAGCGACCGCCGCTGTCGAAAAAATATCTCGCCGGCGATTTCCCGGCCGAGCGACTGCTGGTTAAACCGCCGGCGTTTTTTGACGACGCGCAGTTCGACGTGCATCTCAAAACCGCTGTGCAGAGCATTGATCGCGCTGGAAAACAGGTCACGGATGCTAACGGAAACCGGCACAGCTATTCGTCACTGGTGCTTGCAACCGGCTCGAGCGTTCGCCCGCTGACAGTCGAGGGCAGTGAGCTTCCGGGGGTGCATTATCTTCGCAGTATCGCGGACGTCGACGGTATCCGCGCCGACCTCCACGCGGGTGCCCGCGCAGTCATCATCGGCGCCGGATACATCGGGCTTGAAGTCGCGGCAGTTCTGCGCGAACTCGGTCACGAAGTCACCGTCGTCGAGATGACGGAAAGGGTCATGAGTCGCGTTGTCGCGCCGCCGGTCTCGGATTTTTTCCACGCTGTGCATACGGGTCGCAGCGTCGAGTTCCGGATGGAGACCGGAGTTAGACGAATGACCGGTGATGGCCGGGTCGAGGCCGTCGAGTTGAGCACCGGTGAGGTGCTTCCGGCGGATTTCGTCGTTGTCGGCATCGGCATCCTGCCGAATACCGGATTGGCAGAATCCGCCGGCCTCGAGGTTTCAGACGGCATCGTTGTCGACGAGTCCTGCCGGACCAGCGATCCTTCGATCTACGCGATCGGGGACTGTACGACGCACCCAAATGCAATCTATGGAACAACGCTTCGCCTCGAGTCTGTGCACAACGCTCTGGAGCAGGCGAAGACCGCTGCGGCGAACATCCTCGGCGGATCCGCAAGCTACAGCGAGGTGCCCTGGTTCTGGTCCGACCAGTACGAATTCAAATTGCAGATTGCCGGCCTGTCCCAGGGCTACGATGACAGCGTGCTGCGCGGCGATCCAGACGGCGGCAGTTTTTCCTGCGTGTATTTGAAGAACGGGAGGGTCGTGGCAATCGACTGCGTCAACCGGCCGCGGGATTTCATGCAGTCCAAGCCGTTGATCGCCGCGCAACTATCGCCGCCGCGCGATCAGCTCGAAGATGCAGACCTGACGCTGAAAGAGATCGGTGAAGCGCTTAGCGGTTCGCCGTAATTTCAGAGGACACGGGGACGTCGATCATGAGGCTGCCCTGCATTGCCACCGGTCCGAGCCGCGACGAGTAGGCTTTCGCGGAGAGTGACTCCACAACTTCCGAGTTGACACCGCTGAAGACTCCATGACCGCCGTGAACCCTGCCGGTTCCCAGCGCGCCGGGTCCGTCAGTGACGTTGCCGTTCCAGACGCCCTTCCAGCTGTCTGCGGAACTCCAGTGAGCGGGAAGTACGACTTCCTTCAAAAAGCCCCAGTAGTTTTCGGACTGCTCGATAAAGAATGTGCCCTGCCCGGGCAGGACGACATACCAGTTGCTGTCGACGAGAGCCTTGCCTTCGATCAGGCGACTCGCTTCGGAATCCGACATGAACTTGATACCGAGCCCCGCGAATTCGCCGCTTGCGGTCGTCAGCGGCGTCATCATGACATCGGTGCGTCGAATCGGTTCTTCCCAGAGCTGCAGGATCCGTTGCGGATGCGGTGTCGCTGCCGATTCGCCATTGTTCGTGTAGGCGATAGACGAACTCGCGACTGCAGAGTAGTTGAGCTGCATCAGGGATTGATCGCTGACGGCGAGCGGCGACAAGCCCGGCGTTTTCGCGACCGGGTTGTAAACAATACCAATTGCCGCCAGCGCGGCGCCGGTCAGCAGACCAAGAATCAGGGCGATGAGGTACTTCACGATTCAT
>CAWUHY010000059.1:0-14178 GCA_963922215.1 uncultured Gammaproteobacteria bacterium
GCACCGGCAATTCCGTCTCGATGTCGAACCGCTGCTTCGCGACATCGGCCAGCAGCGCGCAGCTGACGCGCTTTTCGCCGCGTTTCGCAGCCGCGGCAAGCGTTGCGAGGATGAGCTTGTTCGCGATTCGCGGAACACCGCAGCTCAAGATGTGTGTCAGGCCGGCAATGTCTTTGCCGCAGACCTGGTCGTAGTTGCCACCGGCTTCGGAGACCGCCTGTCGCAGGTAGTCTTCCATCTCGTCGACGGCGAGCGGCAAGACGCTGACGAAGGCGTCCATACGCTGGTAAAGAGGACCGAGTTCGTCGGTCTTCAACAGCTTTTTCAGATCCTCGTCGCCGCAAACGACAAGTGCCACGTCCGCGCCGGCATCGCCGCTGCACAGCACGTCGAGTTCCGCGAGGATGTCCGGGCGGGTACGCGCGGCGTCCTCAACGATAAAAACAACCTGCTTTCCTTCGTCGCGAAGTTCGGCCACGCGGCGCGCGAAGCGACCGAGCTTGCGTATCGTGCCACCGGAGACGTCGTCGACACCGAGTTTGTCCAGAACGAGGTCGATGACGTCGTCAGGTGCGAGACGAACACGCCCGATTGCGATGCGAAACGTCGAGCCGTCGAGCTGGTCGAGCGCGTACTGCACGGTGGCCGATTTTCCGCAACCGAGCTGCCCGGAAAGACAGATCAGCGGATTCGGGCGTTCGAAGGCTGTGCGGAAGGTGTCCGCGGCGCTTTTAAGCTGATCGCTCAGGAAGAGGTAGGGCCGATCGCCGTTCCCGTCGAACAGCGGAGTTTTGAAGCCGAAAAAGGGCTCGTAATTGCTCATTTTTGCGTGACCGCTCGCCAAAATTGATTCGGTAAGCGGAGTTTGGCCATGCGGACAATCAAAATCGTTGGTTTATGTCACAAAACGCTCTGATAAGCCCGTCCGAGTGCGGTTGATCTGATTTGCAAGAAAAGTCTGATTTTTGCCGCCAATTCGTTGAAAATAGGCGTGAAGTTTCAGGATTCGACCATGCATGCATTGCTCCGCTTTTCGATCATTACGCTGATTCTGGTCGGCTCCGTTGGTGTCGCCCTGCTGCTGCGATTCAGCAGTGAGCCCGCTCCGAAACGTGCTGTCGAAACTACAGCCGTGCTTGTGGACACCGTTCCGGTCGAACGGATCAATGCGAATTTCACAGTGAGAAGCCAGGGCACCGTTCGGCCGCTGACCGAAACGATCCTGAGCGCCGAGGTCTCCGGCACCGTCGTCGAGCTCGCCGACCAGTTTGTTGCCGGCGGGCTGTTCAATGCCGGCGACGTGTTGCTGCGCATCGATCCGACAAACTACCGCGTTGCCGTCGACCAGGCCGACGCCCTTGTCAAGCAGCGACAGATTGAATACGACGGCGCGAAAAAGCTGCGCAGCTCCGGTCTTCGTGCAGAGTCCGAGTACGCATCGGCGGCCGCGCAGCTTGCAACGGCGAGAGCCGAGCTGACTCGCGCGCGTCGGGACCTTGAACGGACGGCAATTCGTCTGCCCTATGATGGGATGGTCCGCAGCAAGGCAGTCGACATCGGCCAGTTCGTCACGCCGGGATCCAGACTCGGTGTCACGTTCGCGACGGAAGCTGCCGAGGTTCGCTTGCCCTTGACCGATGCAGATCTCGCGTTTGTTGCCCTGCCGGACATCGGCAGTACGGGCGAAACAGGTCCCGCTGTAACACTCTCCGCGGAGCGCCGGGGCCAACTCGCCGAATGGAAAGCCCGGATCGTGCGGACGGAAGGCGTTGTCGACGAGACGAGCCGCGTCAGCTACGCAGTCGCCCGCGTCGTGGACCCGTACGCGCTGCGCCGTGTCGGCGAAGTCCTGCCGATGGGGACCTTCGTGCGCGCGGAAATCGAGGGACAATCCGAACAGGATATCCTGCGCGTGCCGCGGCGCGCGTTGCGCGGCTCTGATCAGCTCATGCTCATGGAGGAGGGAGGTCTGCTGCGCATTCGTACTGTCGACGTCAGGCGCACGAACGCCGACTGGGCGTATATCGCGGACGGCGTGTCTGAGGGCGAACGCGTGATCACGACGGTGCTCGAATCGCCGGTCAACGGCATGCTGGTACGCAGCGCTGAACCGGTCGAAGAGGCAGCGGCCAGCACCGGCCAGACCGTCGACGATACGGGCTCATGAATCCACCCGGCACGACCAATGAAAAAGGCCTGATCGCCTGGTTCGCATCCAACCACGTCGCGGCGAACCTGCTGATGCTGATCATCATCGTTGCCGGCATCGCGTCCGCGATCACGATTCGCAAGCAGACTCTGCCGGACTTCGAACTCAACAATGTGACCGTCACGGTGCCGTATCTCGGTGCTGCGCCGCAGGAAGTTGAAGAAGGCGTCGTCATCAAGATCGAGGAGGCGGTGCAGGATATCGACGGCATCGAAGACATTCGGTCAGTCTCCAGCGAGGGCATCGGCCGGGTCACAATCGAGGTCGAGGTCGATGCGGATCTCGACGAAGTCTTAAACGAAGTCAAAACACGCGTCGACGCGATATCGACGTTTCCTGCGCTCTCCGAACAACCGGTGATTACAAAGCAGGAAGTGCCTCAGCAGGTGCTGTTCGTCGCGCTCTACGGCGACATCGACGAGTTGACGCGGAAACTGCTCGGCCAGGAAATCCGCGATGAACTGATCGAATTGCCGGAAGTCGCCGACGTTCAGTTCCTCGGCGACCGGGCGTTTGAGATCAGCGTCGAAGTCTCCGAACAAACGCTGCGCGAATACGATCTGACCATGAGCGAGATCTCTCAGGCGATCCGGGATGCGTCAGTGGACCTTCCGGGTGGATCCATCAACACCGACGGCGGCGACATCTTGCTCCGGACGATCGGACAGGCATACACGGGTGCGGATTTCGGCGAACTGGTTCTGCGTACCTATCCTGACGGCACACGCCTGCTGCTGGCCGATGTCGCCGACATCAAGGACGGATTCGTCGAGGACGACACGCTCGCGTTATTCAACGGCCAGCCTACCGCCAGCCTGCAGATCATGACCGACAAGCGGCAGAACGAGATGATCACATCGCGTGCCGTTCGGGAATACGTTGACGCACGCACGGAGACGCTGCCGGCCGGCGTGAAGCTGACCGCGTGGGCTGACCGATCGCCGTACCTCAAAGATCGCCTGACGATGATGCTGAAGAACATGTTCTTTGGCGCACTGCTCGTGTTCCTGATGCTGAGCCTGTTCCTGCGCAGCAAGGTCGCCGGCTGGGTCATCGTTGGTATTCCGGTGACGTTCCTCGGCGCGCTGTGGCTGATGCCGCTGACGCCGTGGGAAGTCTCGATCAACATGATCAGCCTGTTCGGCTTCATCATGGTGCTCGGCATCGTCGTCGACGATGCAATCATCATCGGCGAAAGTGTTTACACGCAGGTGCGGAAGGACGGGCACTCCCTGGACGCGGTCATCCGGGGCGCGAAGCGCGTCGCGGTTCCGGCGACATTCGGCGTCCTGACAACAATCGCAGCGTTTACGCCGATGCTGTTCCTTGGCGGGGCGGCGGGGCCCTTCTTCGAGGCGATGAGCGTTGTCGTCACTATCTGCCTCCTGTTCTCTCTGATCGAATCCAAACTCATCCTGCCGTCCCATCTCGCACATACGAAGATTCCCGAAGTTGACGAAGAGGATCTGTTCCGTCCACAGCGAAGGATCAGTCCGGGCGAACGTATTCCGCGGTTCTTTCTGAAGATCAACCGCCATGTACAGCACGGACTCGCGTGGGTGATTCGCGAGGTCTATCGTCCGGCTCTTGCCAAGGCGGTGCGGAACAAGGGCATTGTGGTCGCGTCCTTCGTTGGCGTTTTGATCATGACGCTCGGCCTGATTGCCGGCGGCAAAGTGCGCGTCGTCCTGTTTCCTGACGTTGCCGGTGAATTCATCCAGACGAATGTGTCCGTGCGCGACGGGACGCCGACCGATGTCAGGAATGCCGTGTTCCGGCGTATCGAGGGTGTTGCAACGGATCTGCGGGACGCTTATGGCGAAGCAAACCCCGGCGAGCCGCCGTACTTCGAGTCAATCGGGACGTACGGCTCGGGCGAAACCGATGCGATCATTTTCGTGCAGCTTCCGAAGGATGTTGATCGCGACTTCGACGCCACAGACGTGATCCGAGAGTGGCGCGAAGGCATCGGCGAAATTCCGGAAGTGAAAGACCTGAAATTCACCTTCGGTTTCCCGCTCGGCGGCGGTTCGCCGATCAGCCTGCAGCTCAGCGGCGACAATCCGAACACGCTCGAGTCCGCTGCTGATGCCCTCGAGAGCCGGCTCGCCGAGTACGCTGGTGTCTTCGACATCCTGAACAGTTCCGCGAGCGGTGCGCAGGAAATCAAGCTCGACATCAAGCCGGAGGCGCAGGCTGCCGGACTCACGATGGCGATGCTTGGTCGCCAGGTACGCCAGGCCTTTTACGGCGAGGAGGCGCAGCGTATCCAGCGCGGCAAGAACGAAGTCAAAGTCATGGTCCGATACCCCGAGTCGGAGCGGCGGTCGATTGCGGACCTTGAAAACATGATGATCCGAACGCCGTCCGGCGAGGAAGTGCCGTTCGATACCGTTGCGACTGTCGAGTACGGCAGCAGCTATTCATCAATCAATCGCCTCAATCGAAAGCGGGTCGTCACGATCGAGGCCGATGTGGATCCGTCGATCACCGAACCTCAGACGGTCGTACAGGATATCGTTGATAACCACCTGCCCGAGATTCTCGCGCGGCATCCGGGCGTCAGGTTCAGCCTGAGCGGCTCCAGCCAGGAAGAGCGGGACTTTGTCGCAAATCTCGGCGTCGCTTCTCTGGTCGCTTTGTTCATGATCTACGCCTTGATCGCCGTACCGCTGAAGTCCTACGCACAGCCGATCATCATCATGTCGGTGATTCCGTTCGGTCTGATCGGTGCTGTCATCGGCCACATTGTTCTTGGCAAGGCCATCAGCATGTTTTCGATGCTGGGTCTCGTCGCGCTCGCAGGAGTCGTCGTGAACGACAGCCTGATCATGGTCGACTTTGTGAATCGCGCGCGACTCGCTGGCATGTCGGCGGTAGAAGCCGTCATCGAATCCGGTGCGCAACGATTCCGGGCAATCATTCTGACGTCAATCACCACGGCGGCCGGTCTGCTGCCGATCATTTTTGAAACCAGCGCGCAGGCGCAATTCATTATTCCGATGGCGATTTCGGTCAGCTTCGGCATCCTGTTCGCGACAGTCATTACATTGTTCCTGATCCCCTGCCTGTACCTGATGCAGCTCGGTTTCCTGGACCTCTGGTCTCGTTTCTGGAATTTCCTGATGGGACGAACACACTACCGGGATTCCCCTGAGCACGCCTGAAGCGAAATTTACGCGCGACCAGGTACAGGGCGTCTCGGTCGGCCTGACGGCTTACTTCCTGTGGGGAATTTTGCCGCTTTACCTGATCTGGCTGGTCAGCGTCCCGTCGCTGGAAGTTCTCGCGCACCGGATCGTCTGGGCCGTCCCGTTCGGCGCGCTTATTATTTCCGTGCGGAGTCAGTGGCGCGACGTCTGGACGGCGATGAGCAGTATCAGGACGCTGGCCTATCTGCTCCTCGCGGCGGCGATGATCGCCATCAACTGGATCGTGTATATCTGGGCGGTCCAGAACCAGAACGTCTTCCAGGCGAGCCTCGGTTATTACATCAATCCGCTGATTTTCGTTGTCATCGGCATGTTGTTTTTCAACGAGGGCCTCCGTCGCCTCCAGCAGCTTGCCGTCCTGCTTGCCGCAATCGGGGTCACAATCCTCTCGGTGAGCGGCGGCGAAATCCCGTACATCTCTTTCACGCTCGCGATCAGCTTTACGATCTACAGCGTCATCCGGAAAAAAATCGACGTCGGCGCGATGCCTGGTCTCTTTATCGAGACCGTCGTGCTGATGCCACTCGCACTGGGGTGGTTGATCTGGACCGGCTTGTCAGGTCAGTCCGCCTTCCTTGCGGGAGGCCTTGATCTAAAGCTGTTGCTGGTCGCTGCTGGTCCCATCACCGTGGTGCCGCTTCTGTGTTTTGCGATTGCAGCAAGGAAGCTTCGCATGGCCACGATCGGCTTTATGCAGTTTCTCGCGCCGTCGCTGCAGTTCCTGATCGGCTGGTGGTACGGGGAACCGCTCGTCCTGCCGTATCTGTTGTGCTTCGTTTTTATCTGGGCAGCGGTCATCGCGTTCTCGACCGACGCGCTCCGGGCGAACCGACGGCCGAAACCTGAGCCGACCCTCGTCTGAGGGCGGGGAGCAAAAAAAAACGGCGCCCGAAGGCGCCGTTGGATTCTTTCGCCCAAAGCGAAACCTTACTTTTTCTCTTTGCGTTCCTTCGCTTCCTTGATGACTTCCTCCGCAACGTTTTGCGGGCAAGGCGCGTAGTGCGAGAACTCCATCGAGAACTGGCCGCGGCCAGAGGTCAGCGTACGCAGGTGTCCGATGTAGCCGAACATCTCGGCGAGCGGAGCGTCTGCCTTGACGCGAACACCCGTTGCGCCGGCGTCCTGCGATTTGATCATGCCGCGGCGACGGTTCAGGTCACCGATAACGTCACCGACGTTGTCTTCCGGTGTGAACACGTCGACCTTCATGATCGGCTCGAGGAGCTGAACGCCCGCTTTCGGAACGGACTGGCGATAAGCGCCCTTCGTCGCGATTTCGAACGCGAGTGCGGATGAGTCAACCGCGTGGAACGCACCGTCAAGCAGCGTGAACTTCACGTCCAGCAGCGGATAGCCGGCGAGCGTACCTTCGTCCATGCAGGACGCGAACGCCTTTTCGATCGCACCCCAGTATTCGCGCGGGACGTTACCGCCGGTGACCAGCGATTCGAAGACATAGCCTTCGTTCGTTTCTGCCGGCTCGATGCGGTAGTCGATCTTACCGAACTGACCGGAACCACCAGACTGCTTCTTGTGCGTGTACGAGTCTTCGATGTTCTGCGTGATCGTCTCGCGGTAGGCAACCTGCGGCTTACCCATTTCGACTTCGACGCCGTGGGTGCGCTTCAGGATGTCGACTTTGATGTCGAGGTGCAGTTCGCCCATACCCATGATCAGCGTTTCGCCCGAGTCTTCGTCGGTTGCGACCTGGAAGGACGGGTCTTCCTGCATCATCTTGTTCAGCGCGACACCCATCTTCTCGTTACCCGCCTTGTCCTTCGGCGAAATCGCGATCGAGATGACGGGATCCGGGAACACCATTGGTTCCAGGGTGGCCGGGTTGTTTGCGTCAGCAAGCGTGTGCCCGGTCTGCGTGTTCTTCATGCCGAGCAGCGCGACGATGTCGCCCGCCTGCGCGGAGTCGAGCTCCTGGCGTGAATCGGCGTGCATCTCGACAATACGGCCAATACGTTCGGTCTTGCCGGTGAACGTGTTGAGGACGCTGTCGCCCTTGTTGAGCTTGCCGGAGTAGATACGCGTGAAGGTGAGGGCGCCGTAGCGGTCATCCATGATCTTGAATGCGAGCGCGCGCAGCGGCTTGCTCGGATCGACTTCGGCGTAGCCACCCGTCGGGTTGCCTTCGAGGTCGATTTCCGGCTGCGGGTTCACTTCCGTCGGGTTCGGCAGGTAGTCGACAACGGCGTTCAGGACGTTCTGTACACCCTTGTTCTTGAAAGCAGAGCCACAGAAGGTCGGGAAGAACGCAAGCTCAATCGTTCCCTTGCGAATGCAACGCTTCAGGTCTTCGATCGACGGCTCGTTGCCTTCGAGGTAGGCCTCGAGCAGATCGTCGTCCTGCTCAACGGCAGTCTCAACGAGCTTCTCACGCCACTCTTCGGCTTTCGCCTGCATGTCTTCCGGAATGTCGACGATTTCGTAGGCTTCCGGGTTGCCGGAGTCGTCCCAGACCCAGGCTTTCATTTCGAGCAGGTCGACAACGCCCTTGAAGTCGTCCTCGATACCGATCGGGAGCACCATGACCAGCGGCTGGGCAGCCAGCACGTCTTCGATCTGCTTGACCACGCGGTAGAAGTCCGCGCCGATACGGTCGAGCTTGTTGACGAAGATGACGCGCGCCACCTTGCTGTCGTTCGCATAACGCCAGTTCGTTTCAGACTGGGGCTCGACGCCGCCGGATCCGCAGAAGACACCCACACCGCCGTCCAGGACTTTCAGCGAACGGTAGACTTCGATCGTGAAGTCAACGTGTCCCGGGGTGTCGATGATGTTCAGGCGATGCTTGTTCCACTCACAGCTCGTTGCGGCGGACTGGATCGTGATGCCGCGCTCCTGTTCCTGTTCCATGAAGTCCGTAGTGGCTTCGCCGTCATGGACTTCACCGGTGCGGTGAATCTTGCCCGTCAGTTTCAGAATGCGTTCCGTCGTGGTCGTCTTGCCTGCGTCAACGTGGGCGAAAATGCCGATGTTGCGGTAGGTGCTTAAGTCTTTCATTTCGAATCTTCAGTTATCTCTAAGTGAATGAACGACGAAAGCGCCAGCCTCTCGCTTGAGAGCCGCGAACGTCGTTCGGAGTAGTGTTTTGCCGCTTTCCGGTCTCTGCCGGTAAGCCGGCACTGCGTGGCGCGCGGCTAACGGGCTATCTTCAGGGCGCGGATAATAGCAGCGCAGAACCGCTGAAACCAGCGTTATTCCTTAAATTTCGTTGCGTTATCGACGCAGAATTGCCCACCATCTCGCGATATTCAAGAGGCTCATCAGCGAGGCGGCCACGTAGGTCAGCGCGGCAGCCGTCAGGATGCGCCGCGCGTGCGGACCATCGGACTGGTGCAGGATACTGTGCTTTTTCAGCATGGGCAGTGCGCGACTGAAACTCGCATTGAATTCGGTCGGCAGCGTGACGAAGTGCACGAGCGTCGAGCCCGCGAGCACGAAAATTCCCGCGAGAATCATTAGAAGGGTCAGCGACGGCGCGCGGGTGAGGGCGCCGAGCAGCGGCGAGAACAGCAGAACCCCCGCAGCAACGCGCTCCAACGGGCCGACGAGGCGCACGAGTCGACCGCGCAGGACGAGCGGTTTGTAAGCGTCGCGGTCCTGCAGCGCGTGCCCGACCTCGTGCGCAGCGACTGTAACGGCCGTCAGAGATCGCCCGTGGAAGTTGCTTTCGCTCAGTCGGACGGCTTTCTCGGTCGGGTCGTAGTGGTCTCCCTGTTCCGTCGGCTCGACGGTGACCGATGCGAGTCCGTTTCGGTCGAGCAGGTGGCGCGCCAGCTCGCCGCCGGTGCCTGAATACCGGTCTTCGGGACGGCTGTACTTTTTCAGGACATGACGCACCCACAGCGACGGTCCGAAGACGAGCGCGAGAAGCAGGAGTATGGGGATCAGGTAGATGATCATCACCGCCGACAATGCGTCCTGTCCGCCCCGAATTCAACGGCTGGCGAGCCGCCTCGAAGATGTCGGATTATGGAAAACGGGTGTCGCAAATTGCACGACAGTCGTGTCAGGAGGTGACGAATGGCGACCGACGAAATAATAGAATTAACATTAGAAAACAATGATAAATTACTGATAAATAGTAGTTCTGCTGAGTTGGCATACGCCTTGCAAACTGTGTTGGCAAGGTCGCAACGATACGCGACACACGATACGACTCAGGAGGACACGATGACGACCGTACAGGATTGGACAGAGAGCCAGGTACTGCTGAAATACGGGAATCACCAGGACGTCGAGTACCGGGTGATCCGGGAAGGCGACAAGCATTTCCAGGAAATCCGCGACGTCGAAGGACAGCCGATCCACACGCTCGAGCTGCCGGACGGGATGAAACTTGACAAGGCGAGCTATGAGGTTTTGCTGCGCTACGTTCTTTTAGACGTAGTCGCTGCCTGACCGCGTTGCCTGTCCCAGGCAGCCCCGCTGCCGCGGGAGACGCTGTCTCCCGGACAGATAATCTCGCTGCGGTTCAGGTCGTCGCTTCCGCTTCGACCTTCGCCCAGACGCGCAGCAGGTTTTCCCCAAGAATCAGGCGGATCGCATCCTCGTCGTAGCCGCGCTCGAGGAGGCCGTCGACGAGATTCGGGAAATCCGACACATCCTTCAGGCCGGTCGGGAGTGAATCACCGACGCCGTCGTAGTCGGATCCGAGGCCAACATGCTCGACACCCACGAGATTGACGACGTGATCGATATGATCGAGGACGTCGTCGAGGCTTGCGTACGGATAGGGGCCGTTTTCACTCGCAAATCTCTCATAGAACGCCTCGCGCATTTCCATTGAAATATCGGTGCCCGAGCTTTCTTTCAGCGCCTCCAGCGCGTCGCTGCGCGCCTGCGAGTAGTCGAGAGCCTCTTTTGTCAGAAACGCCGAGCCGAAATTAATCATGATCAGGCCGCCGTTGTCGGCCAGCGCGCGAATCATCGCGTCGTCCATGTTCCGTTCCCAGCCGGGCGTAAAATGACGCGCCGATGAGTGCGACGCGATGACCGGAGCGCGACTGGTCTCAAGGACGTCATAAAACGCTTCGTCGGACACGTGGCTGACGTCGACCATGATGCCAAGCGCGTTCATGCGTTCGACGACATCGCGCCCGAACGGGCTCAAGCCGTTCCAGGGCCGGTTTTCCTTGTCGTAAGAGGAGTCGGCAATTCGGTTCGACAGGCTGTGGCATAAGGTGATGTAGCGAATTCCACGCTCGTAGAAGAAATCGAGGTTCTCAAGATCGCCCTCGATCGGAGAGCCGTTTTCCATGCCCAGCGGGAGCGAGATGAGGCCGGCTTCGAATTGCCTGCGAACGTCGGCAACGCTCGTCGCGATGGCGAATTTCTCGGGCGCGGTCTCGACAAATCCTTCGACCCGGTCGATCAGCTTGTTGGCGAAGGCGAAGGATTTGCCGTCTTCTTCCATGTACGACGCCGGGGTGTAAATCGACATGAACGGTGCGTTTAGGCCGCCTTCGACCGCTCGCGGATAGTCGAAATCGCCGCCGCTCGTCGCCTGCGTGATGTCGGCAGGGCGGAATTCGAGCCGGATCGGCACATCAATGTGGCCGTCCGCGATAATGCTGTCGCGGGCAATGTCCGCGCCGCTTCTGGCGGGGGTGGTGTCGCTGTCACCGCATGCCGCAAGCGCGATGCCGGCAGCGGCAAGAAGGACCAAATTTCTCATGGGACTGTGCCTCTTGAATTGTGAGGCGATACAATCATATCCACCCAATCGAGTAAACCGAGGGGAGACAGCCATGTCCGACGCGAATGCATCAACCGGCGAACACTTCGACGACGTTGAAGGCCGGGATATTGAAGACAATCTGAAATCGAAACGGACGTGGGTCCGGTTCCTCTACATGCTGGTGTTCCTGGTGGTGGCGAATCTCGTCGCGATTCTGGGCCTGGCCGTGGTGGGCCTGAATTTCCTGATCGTACTCTTCACCGGTGAGCCGAATGAGCGTCTGAAAGGAGCCGGTGGAACGATCGCGAGCTACTTTGCCGAGATCGTACGGTTCTTAAGCTACAACTCGGACACGAAACCGTTCCCGTTCGATTCCGAGCTGCCGAAAGAGTAGTGCCTGTCCGCGGCACGACCGGCCGCCGTGCGCTGGTCGTGTACCGCCGACGAAAACGAGCTGACAGCTCGTCCAGCCTCCCTAATGCACGCCCGCTAGATGAGCGGGCGTTGATCCGGCTGCCAGTGCGTCAGCTGGATCTGCGCACCGCCGATGCCCAGTCCGCGAACCCAGCGGGCAGCTGCATCCAGTGATACCCAGGTTTTCACAGAGCCCTTCAGTGTGGCCGCCGTGACCGGACCGGTGGCGGTGCGCGCTTCGACGTGAAAGCGATTGCCGCTGGCAATGATATTGACCTTCTTGACCGCGCCCGCCTCAACCAGCGCCTTCAGCATTTTCTCATGCATCGTTTCGTCTCCGAGACTTTGACTCACCCTTGATATCGATGCCGATCTCGCCGCAGTGACGACGGATCAGCATTTCGACCATGTTTGCAACGCTCCGGTGCTCCTGCTCAGCCGCCGCCTTGACCGCGTTTTTCAATCGCGGATCGATGCGCAGGTTCAGCGTGGAAGTCTTGGTGCGTGGCATGCGTTACATTGTAAACACAATGTACGCAAATGTAACGCACTTTTTCGGCGCTTGATGGTGTCGACCCGGCCCATGGAATCTGGGAGCATGTCGGCATGCAGTCGCCATCGAACATGCGGGTCACTAGCGTCAATCTCGGACCGATACGCGAACTCAGCGGCAGCCGGGACGCGGTGCGGTCGGCAATCGACAAGGCGCCGCAGGACGGGCGTGTGCAGGTTGACGAGCAGGGACTCGCCGGGGATGCCATCGAGGATCCGCGCTACCACGGCGGCGTGGACCAGGCGGTTTACCTCTATTCGGCCGATGACTACGCGTGGTGGTCAGCCGAGCTCAGACACGACATCCGGCCGGGCACGTTCGGTGAGAACCTGACGATCGCCGGTTTGCCCAGCGACCCGTCGGTCGGGGACCGGCTCGTGATCGGTCGGCTCGTCCTCGAGATTACCGGTCCAAGGGTTCCTTGCCACAAGCTGGGGCTGATCATGCAGGACGCACAGTTTCCCGCACGTTTTGCGGACGCGGGTCGTCCTGGAGCCTACTGTCGCGTCCTGAATTCCGGGTCGGTTGGTGCCGGCGATTCGGTTAGTTTCATACCCACCACCGACGAAAGTCTTTCGTTAACCGGCATCCTCGCCGTCTATCATGCACGACCGGCGAGCAGCGAAGCGTTGCAGAAGGCGCTCGCAACACCACTTGCCGAGCGCCTGCGGGAAAAATTTGCGTCTCGGCTTAAGCGGACCTGATTCGGCATCTGTGGGAGGGGCTTCAGCCTCGATTCCACAAAGTTAAAGAGAATCGCGGATGAATCCGCTCCCACAGCGCAATCCAGAATCTGTGGGAGGGGCTTCAGCCCCGATAAAGCAACGTTGAAAAGCTGCGACCCTCACGCAAAAAAAAGCCCCGCCGAAGCGGGGCTTTTCTCAAGACGCCAGAGTCTTATTTTACGGCGAGTCGTCGATGACGATCAGGCCAAACGGTGCGCCACCGCCTGTCGCGTCACGGGCGATCGTCGTGTAGACGCCGCCGTCGACGATTGACAGCGTTGCGGGACCGATTGCGACGACTGAATCGTCGCCCGTCGGGGTGACTGATACTTCGTAGTCACCGGCCGGGAGAGCAACGAACCCGGTGTTATCCGTGAACGCGACGTCTGCAAAGGCAGGTTCGATCGTCGTAATGTCCGTGCCCGGTGCGGCGACGTAAATGTCGACGTTACCGGCATTCGGCGAGCCGTGGATGATGCGGACTTTCGCGTAGACACCAATGGAGCGCGGGTCACCGCTTGCGAGAAGCGGCGCAATGTTCGCGAGCTCACCGACCGCGAGGACGTTCGTCGTCGTGCCAGCGTCAAATGGAAGGTCCGCGGGGCCGATGACGACTGAACCCGGATAGGCGCCTGCAGCGGCAACTTCGACGGTGTAGGTGTCGGCCGGTACTTCAACGATCGGTGTGAAGTCAGGATACGCAAGATTCTCGACGAGCGGCGGCGTTGCACCGTTCACCACAACGTCAACATTCGGTGCGTCGGGGCTGACGTGTACGACACGCAGCTTCGCCGGGACGTTGATGTCGCGCAGTTCGAGCGCTCCGCCAGGCGTTTGGCCGAGCAGGGTAATGGCTGCGCTACCGCCTTCAATGTTTGGAAGGGCTGCAAGGACGATGTCGAGACCATCGGTGAGCGTGACGTCACCACTGTCGTAGACAACGGCTGTTGCGTCGCCGGCTGCCGTTACACGAATCTGGTAGGTACCAGCCGGTACTTCGACAGGGCCAAGCGTTTCGGTGTAAGAGAAAGTGCCAAGCGGCGCTTCTGCGGTCAGGTCAGCACCGGGTGCGGTGACGTAGACGTCGACCTGCGGAGCGCTGGCTGCTGCGTGTACGACAAACGCGCGAGCACTGCCTGCTGAGACCGGCGTGCGCGGCTGCGTGACAATGATCGGTTCGATCGCTGCGACAGAATTGGCTGCGATGATGGTCGTGATCGTGTCAGCGTCAAAGGTGAGGTCGACGGGACCAATGACAGTTGCCGTGCCGTCAGCGAGAATGCCATCGACTGCGATATTGTAGGTTCCGGCAGCGATGTCCAGAGGACCGACCGTTCCTTTGAAGTCAACTCCGCCAGCGGCCTCTGCGCCGT
>CAWUHY010000060.1:0-13764 GCA_963922215.1 uncultured Gammaproteobacteria bacterium
AAACCCCCCAACCACCGAACAAACTCAAGCCAAGCACTAAAAGGTCAAACGAACATGCAAGTCACAGTTGAATCAACCGGCACCCTGGAACGCAGCCTGCGCATCGAGCTGCCCGCCGACCAGATCGAATCGGAAATCGAGTCGCGGCTCAAAAACGTCGGACGTACTGCCAAAATTAAAGGCTTCCGTCCAGGTAAGGTCCCGCATAAGGTCGTGAAGCAGCGCTACGGCAAGCAGGTTCGACAGGAAGTGCTCGGCGACCTGATGCAGAAGAGCTACTCGGAAGCGGTGATCCAGGAAAAACTGCAGCCCGCAGGCAGCCCGAAGATCGAGGCGGAGACGGATCTCGACGACAACAGTTTCTCCTTCGTCGCGAAGCTCGAAGTCCTGCCGGAAATCGAACTCAAGAACATCGACAAGATCAAGATCGAGCGGCCGGACGTCACGATTGATGACTCCGACCTCGAGGCAATGATTCTGAAGCTTCAGAAGCAGAAGGCTGAATGGTCAGCCGTCGAGCGCAAGAGCAAGGACGATGATCGCGTCGTCGTCGACTTTTCCGGTGAGCTTGACGGTGAAGCCATCAGCGGCGGGCAGGGCAAAGAAGTGCCGATCGTCCTGGGAGAAGGGCAGATGCTGCCGGACTTCGAGAAAGCGCTGTACGGCGTCAAGGCCGGCGATGAGAAATCATTCAAGGTGAAATTCCCGAAGGACTATCCCGCCGAAGAATTGCAGGGCAAGAAAGTCGAATTCACGGTCAACGTGCATCGGGTGGAAGAGCAGCAGCTCCCCGACGTCGACGATGCGTTCGCCGAGGAATTCGGTGTGACGGACGGCGGCATCGAAAAATTCAAAAACGATGTGCGTGAAAACATGGAGCGCGAAGCTGCGCAGCGCGTGAAAAACGCCATTCGCGACCAGATCTCGGAAGGCTTGCTCGACACGAACCCGATCGACATCCCGCAGGTCATGAAACACAACGAGATGCACTCGATGCAGCACGAGGCGATGCGCCAGATGGGTATCGAGGATCACGACCAGGCGCCGCCGCTGTCGAACTTCGCGGAGACTGCTGAAAAACGCGTGCGCCTGGGCCTCCTGGTACGCCAGATCATTTCAGACCAGGATATTTCTGCCGACGAAGATGATATGCGCGGCTACGTTCGCGGACTCGTCGCGTCCTACGAAAGCCCGGATGAGATGGTTGAGATGTACATGGGGAACCCGCAGCTCCGCCAGCAGGTCGAACCCGTTGTACTCGAACAGAAGGCGTTCGACTGGGTCGTCGAAACGGCGAAGGTGAAGGACAAAAAAGTCTCATTCACGGACTTCATGGATTCATGATCCACGGGTTTCGTGAGACAATTTAGAAAGACGAAAACGGCAAGAGGCAAACAATGACTGCAACAGCTCTAAATCTGGTACCGATGGTCGTCGAGCAGACGGCTCGCGGCGAACGCTCCTACGACATTTATTCCCGTCTCTTAAAGGAACGCGTCGTCTTCATCGTAGGCCCGGTCGAAGACCACATGGCCAATCTCGTCGTTGCACAGCTTTTGTTCCTCGAGTCCGAAAATCCGGACAAGGACATCCACCTCTACATCAATTCACCGGGCGGATCGGTCACGGCCGGGCTGTCAATCTACGACACGATGCAATTCATCAAGTCGGACGTCAGCACAATCTGTGTCGGCCAGGCCGCCAGCATGGGTGCGCTCCTGCTTGCCGGGGGCGTCAAAGGCAAACGCTTCGCTCTGCCGCATTCGCGGGTCATGGTTCACCAGCCGAGTGCCGGCTACCAGGGGCAGGCGACTGACATCAGCATTCACGCGAAAGAAGTGCTGGAGCTGAAGCGTCGACTGAACGCGATTATGGCAAACCACACCGGGCAGACGGTCGAGCAGATCGAAGAAGATCTCGAGCGTGATCGCTTCATGAGCGCCGAGGCTGCGGTGGAATACGGCATCATTGACACGGTTCTCGCCAATCGGGTCGAAATGGGCGCCCAAAACAAGGAATAAGTTGAGCGGAAACAGTCGCTTGCAACCCCATATTCGGTAAACACGACGGGGTTCTTTTGCAAGTGCCCAGTGCCCGTGCTATACACCGGATACTGGCCAGTTAACGGCATTTGACAGACATTTAAGGCACCAATCTATGAGCGACGACTCCCGCGGTAAGAACGAGGACGGAAAACTCCTCTACTGTTCTTTTTGCGGCAAAAGCCAGCACGAAGTCCGCAAGCTGATCGCGGGCCCCTCCGTATTCATCTGCGATGAATGCGTCGAACTCTGCAATGACATCATTCGCGAGGAGCTCGAGGAGAGCGCTGAGCCGGGTCGTGACAGCCTGCCGAAACCGCAGGAAATCAACGACGTCCTGGACGAGTACGTCATCGGGCAGTCTCGTGCGAAGAAGGTGCTGTCCGTCGCGGTCTACAACCACTACAAGCGCCTGAACGATCGACTCGATGAGCGCAGCAAGGACGACGTCGAGCTCGCCAAAAGCAACATCCTGCTGATCGGCCCGACCGGCTGTGGCAAGACCTTGCTGGCCGAGACGCTGGCTCGTCTCCTGAACGTGCCGTTCACGATTGCCGACGCAACGACGTTGACAGAAGCCGGCTACGTCGGCGAAGACGTCGAAAACATCATCCAGAAGCTGCTGCAGAAGTGCGACTACGACGTCGACAAGGCACAGACGGGTATTGTCTACATCGACGAGATCGACAAGATTTCCCGCAAGTCGGACAACCCGTCGATCACGCGCGATGTGTCGGGCGAGGGCGTGCAGCAGGCGCTCCTGAAACTCATCGAGGGCACGATCGCGTCGGTTCCGCCGCAGGGTGGCCGCAAGCACCCGCAGCAGGAATTCCTGCAGGTTGATACCGGCAACATCCTGTTTATTTGCGGCGGCGCATTCGCCGGCCTCGAAAAAATCATTCTCGATCGCTCATCCAAGAGCGGCATTGGCTTCGTCGCCGAAGTGAAGTCCAGCGAGGAAGACGAGAACATCGGCGAACTCCTGCACGAGACCGAGCCCGAAGACCTGATTCGCTTCGGGCTGATTCCGGAATTCGTCGGTCGTTTGCCAGTCGTCGCAACGCTCGAGGAACTCGACGAGGACGCCCTTGTTCAGATCCTCCTGGAGCCGAAAAACGCGCTGACCAAGCAGTACAGCAAGTTGTTCGAAATGGAAGGGGTTGACCTCGAATTCCGCGAAGACGCGCTGCGGGCTGTCGCGAAGAAAGCGATGGAACGCAAGACAGGTGCACGCGGCCTGCGCACCATTCTCGAAAACGTATTGCTCGACACGATGTACGACCTGCCTTCAGCAACGAATGCGAAGAAGGTGGTCGTCGACGAGGCAGTTGTGACCGGCGAGAACAAGCCGTACGTCATTTATGAGTCCGACGACGTTGAAGAGGCCCGGCCGACAGGTTCTGACGGCGCTTAAGTCCCCCGGCACATCCGCCGATAGTTTGATCAGGTTACGGCGCGTCTGCCGGAACGCGACGGTATGCTCCGTCACGGACCCTTCAGGCGCTGCCAGGACTGTTGAACTCGCCCTTCAGTGGACCTATGTCCGCTCTAATCTCTAACGAACGAGGAATACCGCGTGTCAGACGACCAGAATCAAGAAACCCAGGTTATCGAGCGTCCGGAAGGTCTGCCCGTGCTGCCGCTGCGCGACGTTGTCGTATATCCGCACATGGTTATTCCGCTGTTTGTCGGCCGCGAGCGGTCGATCGCGGCGCTAGACCAGGCGATGGCCGACGGCAAGCGCATCATGTTGGTCGCACAGCAGAAGGCGGACCTCGACGACCCGCAGCCGGAAGACCTGTACAGCGTCGGAACGCTGGCGACGATTCTGCAGCTTCTGAAACTGCCGGACGGCACTGTCAAGGTGCTGGTCGAGGGCAGCGAGCGTGCAACGGTTGACGAGATTACCGTGGGCGATTATTTCGCGGCCAACATCACGGTGCTGGGCGAGGAAGATCGTCACGACGAGCGCGAGATCGACGTACTCGTGCGCTCGATCATCACCCAGTTCGAGCAGTACGTAAAACTCAACAAGAAAGTGCCGCCCGAGATCCTGACCTCGCTGTCGGGCATCGATGAGCCTGGCCGACTTGCCGACACGGTTGCTGCGCACATGGCGCTCAAACTGTCGGAAAAGCAGCGCATGCTGGAAATCCGCGACGTCAAAGAGCGCCTCGAGCAGATCCTCGGAATCATCGAGGGCGAGATTGACGTCCTGCAGATCGAGAAGCGGATCCGCGGTCGCGTCAAGCAGCAGATGGAAAAGAGCCAGCGCGAGTACTACCTGAATGAGCAGATGAAGGCCATTCAGAAAGAACTCGGCGAAATGGAAGACGCGCCGAACGAAATCCAGGACCTCGAGAACAAGATCGAAGAGGCCGGCATGTCGACGGAGGCAAAGGAAAAGGCCACCTCCGAATTGAACAAGCTGAAGCTGATGTCACCGATGTCGGCCGAGGCGACGGTCGTCCGTAACTACATCGACTGGCTCCTGAAAGCGCCGTGGAAGAAAAAGAGCAAGGTGTTGAAGGATCTGAAGCGGGCAGAAGAGGTGCTCGAAGAGGATCACTTCGGCCTTGAGAAGGTCAAGGAACGCATCCTTGAATATCTCGCCGTCCAACAGCGCGTGAAGAAGCTTAAAGGGCCGATCCTTTGCCTCGTCGGTCCGCCGGGCGTCGGCAAGACGTCACTGGGCCAGAGCATTGCACGCTCCACGAATCGCAAGTTCGTGCGCATGTCGCTCGGCGGCGTGCGTGACGAGGCTGAGATCCGTGGCCATCGGCGCACCTACATCGGCTCGATGCCTGGCAAGATCATCCAGAACCTCGGCAAGACAGGCGTTCGCAACCCGCTGTTTTTGCTCGATGAAATCGACAAGATGGCGATGGACTTCCGCGGCGATCCGAGTTCGGCACTGCTCGAGGTACTCGACCCCGAGCAAAACTCCACGTTTGCCGACCACTATCTCGAAGTCGACTTCGATCTCTCAGACGTCATGTTCGTGTGCACGGCAAACAGCCTGAACATTCCAGGCCCGCTGCTCGACCGGATGGAAGTCATCCGTATTCCGGGTTACACGGAAGACGAAAAGATGGCGATCGCTTCCCGCTACCTGATTCCGAAACAGATGAAGGAAAACGGACTGAAGAAAGACGAAGCGCGCATTGACGACGAAGCGATCAAGGGCATCATCCGCCACTACACACGCGAATCCGGCGTGCGAAATCTCGAGCGTGAGATTTCCAAGATCTGTCGCAAGATCGTGAAGCAGCAACTTCTGGAGCCGTCTGACGAAACTGTGGTCGTGACCGACGATAATCTCGACACCTATCTCGGCGTGCAGAAACATCGTTACGGTAAGGCCGAAGAGAACGACCAGGTCGGGCAGGTGACCGGACTGGCATGGACGGAAGTCGGCGGCGAACTCCTCACCATCGAAACTGCTGTTGTCGGTGGCAAGGGAAAACTGACGCACACGGGCAAACTTGGTGATGTCATGACCGAGTCGATCCAGGCGGCGATGACGGTCGTGCGTTCTCGTGCGAACGTGCTTGGTATCGATGAAGACTTTCATCAGAAGCACGACGTCCACATTCACGTACCGGAAGGCGCGACGCCGAAGGACGGACCGAGTGCGGGAGTTGGCATGTGTACAGCACTTGTTTCCGCTTTGACCAACATTCCGGTTCGGAGTGATGTCGCGATGACTGGTGAGATCACGCTGCGCGGCGAAGTCCTGCCGATCGGTGGCTTGAAGGAGAAGCTCCTGGCTGCTCACCGCGGTGAAATAACGAAGGTGTTGATCCCGGAAGAGAATGAAAAGGATCTCGCTGAAATACCGAAGAACATCAAAGACAAGCTGACGATTGTTCCAGTCAAGTGGATCGACCAGGTCCTGGAACACGCACTCGCTCACATGCCTGTTCCGAAGGCCGCCGACGAACAGAAAAAGGGCGAGACATCCAAACAGTCTGACGACAAAAAATCTGACGAGCAGACTCTTCCCCACTAGCAAATTCCGGCACCTTCCGCGGGTCATCAGTTGACCCGCGGAAGCGCTGCTTGGTATAAGACGCGCAGCTTTTAAGCGGGTTTTCCGCGGTTTCGGCATCACGCAATCAGGGGGACGATGACCGGAACTCGAACAACAAAAAAGCTGCTTAACTTTTCACGCTAAAAACTCTAGAGGAAGATTTATGAACAAGGGAGAATTGATCGACGCCGTTGCAAGTTCGGCCGGTCTGTCACGCGCAGATGCAACGAAGGCCGTCGACGGTGTACTCGACAGCATTACGAGCACGCTCGCGGACGGTGGTTCAGTCTCACTCGTCGGCTTCGGCACGTTTTCCGTGAAGGCTCGCGCAGCTCGTGCTGGCCGCAACCCACGCACGGGTGAAACGATCCAGATCGCCGCCAGCAATGTTCCTGGATTCAAGGCTGGCAAAGCTTTAAAGGATGCCGTAAACTAGCGCGCCCTTCGGGGGCGGAGACTGCTCCAGACCGCATGGTTATGCGGTTTTCGACGGTTTCCAACCAGCCTTTGAGGCACTGCCGGAACGCAATGTCGCATCCGGCACGTTTTAAGGGTGCTTAGCTCAGCTGGTAGAGCATCGCCCTTACAAGGCGAGGGTCGGCGGTTCGATCCCGTCAGCACCCACCAGGTTTGGAGTGGTAGTTCAGTTGGTTAGAATACCGGCCTGTCACGCCGGGGGTCGCGGGTTCGAGTCCCGTCCACTCCGCCAACAAAGAGGTCCCGATCATCGCGAGATGATCGGGATTTTTTTTACCTGACCCCGGTCGCGACCGCGCTTCCGGCGCGAGAGTTGTTGGCCTTCTACGCAGGCTTCGTTAGAATTCCGCTCCTTGTGTCGGGGACCTGAATAGAAGCCCCATCCACCAAACAAAGACCAATCTCCATGCTTTCTGATTTTCGTGAAAAATTCGGCGGCCCTGTCGCCATCGGCTTCCTCGTATTGATCGGCCTGTCCTTCGTCTTCGTCGGCGCCCTGTTTCCAAGCAACCTTGGCGGCGGGATCGTCGCCAAGGTTAACGGCAACGAAGTCGGCATCAACGACTTCGAAAATCGCTATCGCAACTTCATCGCAGAGAATCCCCAGTATGTGGATGTCAGCGATGAAGTCCGGCTGTTGATTCGCCGGCAATTGCTCGACAACCTGATTCGCGAAACCCTGATCAGCGAATTCATTGCCGAAGCCGGATTTACGATCAGCGACGAATACATCGCCGAAGTGATTCGCAACACCCCGGATTTTCGCGTCGACGGGAAGTTCAATCGCGAGCAGTACCAGACCTTCCTTGGTATGCAGGGTCTGGACACGACACAGTACGAACGCATCATGCGGCAGCGTCTGCGTGAACAGCAGTTGACGCTTGCGATCGGTGCGACGGCGGTCGTCACGCCCGGCGAATACCGCCGCTACCTGAATCTCGTCGCAGAACAGCGCGTCGTGACAACTGCGTCACTCGCGCCAGAAACCGTCGAATCGGAGATCACGGTCGGTGAAGAAGAAATCGTGAGCTTTTACGACGAGAACGGCTCGCTCTTCGAGCAGCCGGAATCCGCGGACATTCGCTACATCCTGATCTCTCGCGACGCGATTGCCGATTCAATCGAGATTTCTGAAGAACAACTTGCCGAGTACTACGAGCAGGAAAAGAACCGCTACCTGCAGGACGAGCAGCGCCAGGCGCGCCACATTCTGTTCCCGTTTGGTGATGACAAGGAACGGACGGAGCAGGAAGCACAGGCGATTCTTGCGCGCGTGCAGGCCGGCGAACCGTTTGCCGATCTGGCGCGACAGTATTCCAAGGATGGCGGTACGGCATCGAACGGTGGCGACCTCGGTGTTCTGACGCGCACACAGATGCCGGACGAACTTGGAACCGCTGTTTTCTCGATGAACGAAGGTGAAGTTCGTGGTCTCGTCGAAACCGAGTTTGGCTATCACATCGTCCGTGTCGACGACGTTCTGGAACCCGGTCCGCTGCCACTGGATCAGGTGCGCGGCGATTTGCTGGCCGAATTGCGAGAAGACGAAGCGGACGTCGCATTCCGTGCGCTGGAACGCCGTGTATCTGATGCCATCTTCGATAACCCGGACATCGATGCGGTTGCCGAAGCGGCAGGACTCGACGTGCAGACGTTCGACGGTTTCACGCGCTCCGGCGGCGGTGAGTTTGGCGGCAACCAGGCGGCCATCGATGCCGTTTTCGCGCCGCGCGTCCTCGAGGACGGCCAGCTCTCCGAGATTGTCGAACTCGACGTCGACTCGTCTGCAGTCTTTGCGGTTGCTGAGTACAACCCCGCGACCCGCCTGTCGCTCGACGAGGTCCGCGACCAGGTAGAGGCCGCGCTGCGTGCGCAGAAGGCCGATGCGCTGATGGCAGAACGCGCTGCGTCGGTTGCGACGGCCGTTGAATCAAACCAGACGTTCGCTGAGGCTGCCGAAGCTGCCGGTGCCGTGGTCAATCCACCCCGGATCCTGACGCGCGATGATCGCAGCGTCGACCCGTCGCTACTCGTTGCGGCATTCACGTCGCCGAAGCCGTCCGAGACCGTCAAGGTCGTGGACTACCTCCGCAACCGTGACGGCGGATACACGATATTCACCGTCGACGCCGTTCTGCCCGGGCAGCCGGAGTCCATTCCGACCGAACAGCGTGACTTTGCAAAACTGCAGCTTGCGCAGGAGTCGGGTATGAACGACTTCAATGCTTTTGTTGAAGAACTGGTCGCGACGGCTGACGTCGAAATCGACGATGAACTTGTCGCAGGCGAGGGCTTGCTACAATAAGCGTGTGAATTACAAGAAAAGCGGTTTTTAAAAGCCGCGGCGGGGGAGACTATGCGCAAACTGGCGCTGCATTGGCAGATTCTGATCGCACTGGTACTGGCTATCGCAGCCGGACTGATCGTCAAGACTTTTACTGTCGACGGCGTCGCGCCGACGGTGCTCGGCGTTTCTCCGGTTTCCGTTTTCGACTACATCGGCACTCTGTTCCTGAACGGCCTGAAGATGATCATCGTCCCGCTGATCACGTCGTCGATCATCGTCGGTGTTGCGGGCATCGGTTCCGGCGGCAATCTTGGCAAGCTCGGCGGCAAGACGCTTCTGTTCTATGCCTCGACGACGCTGCTTGCGATTCTCGTCGGTCTGATTCTCGTCAACCTCGTGTCGCCGGGTATCGTCGACGGAGAGCCTGCAAAAGACCTGCTCGCGCTGGACGCTGATACGAGCGCCGTACAGGATCGCGTCGAAGGGCGCGGCACGGGCGATGTGGCGCAGATTTTCCTGCGCATGGTACCGCCGAACATCATCGAGGCAGCCGCCGAAGGACAGATGCTCGGCATCATCTTCTTCGCGATCTTGTTCGGCTATTTCATGACGCGATTGGAAACAGACTTCGCGGAGCCACTCTACAATTTCTGGAACGGCGTTTTCCACGTGATGATGAAGATCACGGAATGGATCATGCTCTTCGCGCCGATCGGTGTCTTCGGTCTCGTAGCCGAGACGGTTTCCGTTACCGGCTTTGACGCTGCCGGACCCTTGCTCGTGTTTTCGCTCGTCGTGCTCGCTGCGCTCGCGGTGCACGCAGGCGTGACACTGCCGCTCCTGATTCGCTTCCTCGGCAAGGCGCATCCGTACAAGACGATGTCGGCAATGTCGCCTGCAATGCTGACCGCCTTCTCGACGGCTTCCTCGTCGGCGACGTTGCCGATCACAATGGAGCGCGTCGAGGACGAGGTGGGTGTTTCCAACTCGGTGTCGAGCTTTGTGCTTCCGCTCGGCGCGACCGTCAATATGAATGGGACGGCACTCTACGAGTGTGTCGCGGCCATGTTCATCGCGCAGGCCTACGGTCTGGACCTGACCTTCGGCGTGCAATTCTCGATCGTCGTGATCGCACTGCTGACGTCGATCGGCGTGGCCGGCGTCCCGTCCGCTTCACTCGTCGCTATCGCGATCATCCTCGCGGCGATCGGCCTGCCAGTCGAAGCCATTGGGGTTCTGCTCGTATTCGATCGCGTTCTCGACATGGCGAGGACGAGTATCAACATCTGGGGCGACGCCGCCTGCGCGACAATCGTCGCGCGCATGTCCGGCGAGAAGACGAACGTCGGTATCGACGACAGCTGACCCCACGCACTCAAGCCAGCTCATGGCGCAAGAACCGCTGATCTGCCACATCAATCTCGCGAAAGACTACCGCGGGGGCGAGCGGCAGACGGAGCTCTTGATTCGCGAACTCGCGAAGCTCGAATTTCCGCAGCGGCTCGTGATTCGTCGCGGCAACCCCCTCGGCGAGAAGCTCAAAGACGTCAGCGAATTGGCGATCCGCGGTGTTGCCTCGAATCCACTGGCGGCCTTGCCGGCGCTGAAAGGCGCGGACATCGTCCACGCTCACGACGGACGCAGCATCTACAGCGCCTGGCTGGCTCACGAGCTTTTCTCAACGCCCTACGTCCTGACCCGGCGTGTTGTGAATGTGAAGAAGTCATCCGCCGTGCGGGACCGCGTTTATGCGCGTGCGAGCCGCCTGTTTGCCGTGTCGCAGGCGTCGGCAATCGCGCTGCGGAACAGCGGCTATGCCGTAGACGTTGTCATGGATGCCTTCGCGGAACTGCCGGTCGACGCGCGTCGCGTGGAGGAAATCCGATCGCGGTTCGCCGGCAAGACGTTGATCGGTCACGTCGGCGCGCTTGAGACATCGAAAGGGCAGGAGGTGTTGTTTCGCGTCGCGCGCGAGGCCGAGCGCGAACACCCGGACTGGCACTTTCTGCTGCTTGGGGAGGGTAAGGATCGGGTGCTCTACGAGAGCCAGATTCAGGATCTGGACAACGTTGAGCTTGAGGGGTTCGTCGACAACGTCGGCGACTACCTCGCGGCATTCGATCTCTTCGTGTTTCCGTCGCGCCGCGAAGCCGTGGGCTCGACCCTCATGGATGCGATGAACGCAGGACTCGCGATTGTCGCGAGCCGGACCGGTGGAATCCCGGAGCTCATCCGCGAGGGCCACAACGGCATTCTCCTGGAGCCGGACGATGCGGAGGGCTTCTACGCGGCGATGGAGGTGCTCCTGGAAGACAATGACGAACGGGAGCGACTCGAGAAAAACAACCGCGAGGATGCGGCGCAGTACTCCGCAGACCGCATGGCCCGCGAGTACGCGCGCGTCTACCGCGCGATCGCAGCGCGCACTGTGGGAGGGGCTTAAGCCCCGATCATTGACTTAAATAGAATCGCGGCTGAAGCCGCTCCCACAGGGGCTATCCGAAAAACGACGCTCCTCAACTCATCGCACTAAAGATCAATCTGCGCCGGCCCAGAGCACGCTTCCAGCGTCCGCGGGCAGATTGGGGAGGGGCGTAAGCCCCGAAACCCTAGTCTTCTTCCAGCGCCATCCCCATGATGTTGGAGCCTGCATCCACGAAGATCGTGCCGCCCGTGATGCCGCTTGCAAGATCGGAGCAGAGGAACGCCGCCGTATTGCCGACTTCCTCGATCGTTACCGTGCGCTTTAAGGGCGAGGTTTTCTCCGCGTAGGAGAGCATCTTTCTGAATCCGCCGATGCCCGCTGCGGCCAGCGTCTTGATGGCGCCCGCGGAGATTGCATTGACGCGAATGCCTTTCTCACCGAGATCCGCCGCGAGGAAACGCATGCAGGATTCGAGGCTGGCTTTCGCGAGTCCCATGACGTTGTAGCTCGGGACAACCTTGGTGGCGGCGTCGTAGGTCAGTGTCAGCACCGATGCATTCCGTCCTTCCATCATCGGCACTGCAGCTTTGGTCAGTGCCGCAAGGCTATAGGCCGAGATGTCATGCGAGATCGCAAAGCCTTCACGTGTGATGGATTCGGTGAATCCGCCTTCGAGCTGGTCCCGGGGTGCGAATCCGACGGAGTGCACAAGGATGTCCAGTCCGTCCCAGTGTTTCTTGAGCGCGTCAAAGACGGCGTCGATTTCCGCGTCGCTGGTTACGTCGCAGGGAAACAGAAGGTCCGTGTTCTGACCAAGGCGCGCGGCGAGTTTCTCGACACGTCCCTTGAGCTTGTCATTCTGGTAGGTAAAGGCGATTTCACAGCCTTCACGCGCAAATGCCTCGGCGATGCCAGTTGCAATGGAACGGTCGCTGGCGACGCCGACGATCAGCGCCTTCTTTCCGGTCATGAATCCCATGGTGTGCCTTTCGCTGTCTGTCAGAACGGAGTGATTCTAACTGACAAGTCGCTAGCGGGGCGAACTGTGGGAGCGACTTTAGTCGCGAATCCTTTGAACGTTGACGAATCGGGGCTGAAGCCCCTCCCACAGGGGCTCGGTTTCACTGTGGGAGCGACTTCAGTCGCGATACAGACTACGAAGACTGCTGCGTCACGTTCACGTACATCGTGAGCTTCTGGCCGGGCCGCAGGATCTTGTTCTTGTCGAGCTTGTTCCAGCGTGTGAGGTCGTTAACCGTGACGCGGAAGCGATTCGCGATCAGATACAGCGAGTCGCCGTTGCGGACCGTGTAGCGCAGCTTGCGCGTCATGTTGCCGAGCGCCGCGTTCGGCGAGGTGCGCGGCGATGCTTGCGCGTCTGACCAGACGACGAGCTTCCTGCCGACAGGCAAGGTGTCGCCGGGGGCCATGCCGTTCCAGGCCGCAAGCTGGCGCGTGGTTACCTTGTAGCGTTGCGAGATCGTCCAGAAACTTTCGCCGCTCGCAACGATGTGCTCGATGCGATTACCGGACCGCTTCCGATTCTGCTTCTGCTCGAGCCGCGCGTCCGCGCTCTTGCTGTAGGCAGCCAGCGGCTTGCTCGCGACGGGGATCAGCAGGTAGTCGCCCGCACGGATCGTATTGCCGCGCAGATTGTTGGCCTCGCGGATCGCGGGCACCGTCGTGTGATAGCGGTTCGCGATCTGCGAGATCGCTTCGCCGTTACGGATCTTGTGGCGCTTCCAGCGAATGCGTTCCGCGACCGGCACTGTAGCGAGAGCCTCGGCAAAATCGTCGGCGACGTCGACTGGCAGAACGAGTCGATGCGGTCCGTCCGGATCGGTCGCCCAGCGGTTGTTCGCCGGGTTGTAGGCGTAGATCGTGTCGACATCGACACCGGCGAGCTCAGCGGCGAGCGCAATATCAAGTTGGGAACCGATCTCTTTCACGACGAACTGCGGCTCGTCGACGATTGTCGGCAGCGTGATGCCAAATTTCTCGGGGTTGTCGACGATCTCGACGAGCGCGAGGAGCTTCGGCACGTACATGCTGGTTTCGCGCGGAAGTTTCAGGTTCCAGAAATCTTCCGGCTTGCCTGCCGCGCGGTTGCGTTTCCGAGATCGCAGCACGTTGCCTTCGCCAGAGTTATAGGAGGCAATCGCGTTCAGCCAGTCGCCGTCGTTCAGCTTGTGCAGGTATTCGAGATAGTCGAGTGCGGCGCGCGTGGAGTCGACAATGTCGCGGCGGCCGTCGTACCACCAGTTCTGTTCGACGCCGAAACGGCGGGCCGTGCCGGGAATCATCTGCCACAGTCCTGCTGCGCGGCCGTGCGAGTAGGCGAACGGATCGAACGCGCTTTCCACGATGGGCAGCAGCGCAAGCTCCATCGGCATGTTGCGGCGCTTCAGCTCAGCAACGATGTGCGGCAGGTAGCGCTGGCCGCGCTTGAAGACGCGATTTAGGTATTCCGGGTGACGGACGTACCAGTTCCGTTCGAGCT
>CAWUHY010000061.1:0-13389 GCA_963922215.1 uncultured Gammaproteobacteria bacterium
CATGTGGACGGACCTCTATCTCTGGACCGACCTGTACATGTGGACTGATCTCTACATGTGGACCGATGCTGTCAAGAACATCGATCCGTTCATGGACGTCGGCGCGAGCTCAATCAGTCTGCAGGACGACTGACCGCGAGGACCAGGAGGCCGGCCTGAATGACCGGCCTCCCACTTCCCGCAAGCAGTCAACACGCTGACACAGGACATCATCATGACAGTATCCAATACAGACACACGGCTCCGCACCGCTGCAGCAGCTCTCTGCATCTTCCTCTGCTACGCGGGCGGCATCGCCAACGCCGAGACGAGCCTGCACGTCCAGGCGGAGCGCAGCGACACGACCGAAGTCACCGCGCGCTTTATCGTTCGGGCGGAATCGGTCGAGGCCGCAGCCTCAGCCGTCAAAGCGGTTGGTGGGACAGTCACACACGAACTCGGAATCATTCGCGCGGTTTCGGCGACGCTCAACGCTGCACAGCTACGGGCGCTGCGTGAGAACCCGGCAATCCAGCGCATCTCCGCAGACTCCAACGTCAGGGCGATGACGCTCTGACACTCCCCCGAAAGCGGCGCCACACGGCGCCGTTTTTTTTAGCCCACCGAACGCCACTTCATAACCGCTGACGCCGACGCCGGTTCTCAGTCGCCAGCCCCTTGCGTATAGTTCCTGAACTCTTCAAGTGTTGGGGCAAACATGGCCGTTCGACCAATTCTCCGCATGGGTGACCCGCTGCTGCGCTGCGTTTCGCAGCCGGTCGAGGAGTTCGACACACCCGAGCTCGACGCTCTGATTACGGACATGCAGGACACGATGGCCGCGGCGAACGGCGCCGGGCTGGCGGCACCACAGATTGGCGTGCTGTCGCGTGTCATGATCTTTGGCGTGGACGAGAATCCCCGCTACCCCGACGCCGAAACGGTTCCGCGCACCGTTCTCGTCAACCCGACGTTTACGATTCGCGACCGTGGCTTGGTGAGCAGCTGGGAAGGCTGTCTTTCGGTGCCGGGCATGCGCGGGCTCGTGCCGCGCTTTCGGGCGATCGACTACGAGGGCTTTACGGAAAAGGGCGAGCCCATCAAGCGCAGTGCCGACGGCTTCCACGCCATTGTCTTCCAGCACGAGTTCGATCATCTCGACGGCATCCTCTACCCCGACCGCATCGTCGAACGCGACAAGTTCGGCTTCGAAGACGAGCTGTTCGCGGCGGACGGTGACGAGGCGTGAGCGACGCGCTCAAAGTCGCGGTCGTCACCGGCGGCGGGCACGGCATCGGCCGGGCGCTGTCACGGCGACTGGCGAAGGACGGTTTGCACGTCGCCGTCGCGGATCTCGACCAGGCGGCAGCCGAACGGGTCGCAGTCGAAATCGGTGGCAGCGCTTATCGAGTGGATGTCGGCGAAGAGGCGGACATTCGCGCGCTGGTCAACGAGATTGAATCGTCTATTGGTCCAATCGATGTCTTTATCTCGAATGCTGGTGTTGGCTTCGGCGACGGGGAGAGCGGTCCGGCGTCCGCCGACGGCGGCATGGTGCCGACGCCGGAACGCTGGGACTTGTCCTGGCGCGTCAACGTCATGGCGCACGTCTACGCGGCGCGTTACGTAATTCCGGGCATGCTCGAACGCGGGCACGGCTACATCGTCAACGTTGCGTCCGCCGCGGGTCTCCTGTGCCAGATCGGCGACGCCGCCTACACGGCGACAAAACATGCGGCGGTTGGTTTCGCCGACTCGCTGGCGATCAGCTACCCGGAGCTCAATGTCTCGGTCGTCTGCCCGCAGGCGGTCGCGACGCGGATGATCGGCATCGAGGACGACTCGGACTCGCTCGACGGCGGCTTCATGGGCAACGACGTCGACGATGTCCTGTCCGCTGACGACGCCGCCAACCGCATCGTCGATGCGATTCGGGCCGGCAAATTCCTGATCCTCACGCACCCCGAAGTCCACGAATACACGAAGCGCCGCGCGGGCGATCACGATCGCTGGATCGCCGGCATGCAGCGTTTCCGGCAATCCCTACTGGAGAAAAAACAATGAAAACGGATTTGAGCGGCAAGGTCGCACTCGTCAACGGCGGCTCACGCGGCATCGGCGAAGCAATCGCCCACGGTATGGCCGACTGCGGCGCGACGGTGATCTTGAGCAGTCGCAAGCTCGAGGGCGTGCAGGCGGTTGCCGATGCGATTATCGAGAAGGGCGGCAAGGCGAGTGCAAAAGTCTGCCACGCCGGTAACCTTGAGCAGATCGAACGGCTGATCAGGGAAATTGGCGACGAGCACGGCCGCCTCGACATCCTGATCAACAATGCCGCGACCAGCCCGCATTACGGACCCGCACACGAGCTGCCGCCGGACGCGTTCGACAAGTCCGTCGACGTCAACCTGAAAGGTCCGTACTACTTCATGGCCTACGCCGCACCGCTGATGATCAAGAACGGCGGCGGCCGCATCGTGAACGTTGCCTCGATCGCCGGGCTTGCGGCGCTGCCGGGACAGGCCGTCTATTCAATGACGAAGGCGGGGCTAATCAGCCTGACGCGATCCTTCGCGAAGGAATTCGGTCACTCCGGCATTCGCGTGAACGCGATCCTCCCGGGCGTCGTCGAAACGAAATTCGCCGAGGCGCTGACGGCCGACCCGAAGGTGCAGAAGTGGATGGCGAAGATTCCGGCCGGCCGCGCGGGCCAGCCCGAGGACATGGTCGCCGGCACGCTGTTCCTCGTCAGCGACGAGTCTGCCTACACGACAGGCACGACGCTGCAGATGGACGGCGGCGCGCTTCTGTAGCGAAAGGGCTACCAGGCGAGGAACGCGAGCTCCGGGTGTTTGACGAAGGCGAGACCTTCGTTAAACAGTTTCCCGCGCGTGCCTTCGTAGTCTTCAATGTCCGGTAACGGCTCGCTGGGCATCGGTCGCTTCGTGAGGTTTTCGTAAGCCTCGATTGCGCAGGATTCGAAGCCCTCGTAAGGATGGCGATCGGATTCGCGCACGGCGAAGAAAAAGAGCAGGCGCGGGAAGCGCACGGACCAGTAAAACTTGTTCCTGCCCTGCGCGATCCACCAGCCGCGAAAGTAGTCGAACACGTCGTCCGAGCAGCCCCAGTTCAGCGCGTAGGCGCGTTCCCAGTAGCCAAAGTCGTTGACGCGTTCGTGCAGCGCCATGAAGGCTTTGTGAAACGCGATGATGTCGGGCAGGCGTTCGTGCTCGAGTAGATCGACCAGCGCATCCATCTGGTCTTCGGTATTGCCGCCACCGCGGCGACGGGACTCGGCGATCAGTGCCCAGAAGCGTTCTTCCTCCATGAGCCCGTCGACGTTGGTCCCGTCCAGCGGCGAGCGGCCGGGGTAGGGCGGGAAGTCGAGGACGGTGCGGTAGAGGATGCGCAGCAGGAGTGCGGCGGCCAGAAGCAGTAAAACGATGTGCAATGCTAACTCCTCAAGTGCGGGCGTCCGATCTGCCAATCACAGCGCTGGACTCCGGTCGTTGCGCGGGCGGGCTGTCAAAAGTGTGTCTTCTCGTCGAGACGCAAACTTACCTCGACGTGCTGAAATCCGTCGCGCGTCTCGACATCGAGCACCCATCCGAACTCCCCGGAGGCTGCTGAGCGATTGCGTTCCGCAGCGGTAATCAGCGGGTCGTCGCTAAAGTAGATCGATGAAGCCCACTGCCGCCCGTAGCGTTCCGAGACGAGTGTGAAATGTACGTGCGCGCCTTCGCGACCGAGATGGTCCGGCGCTGGACGAATCGTCCGAAACGTGAACCGACCGTCGGCGTCAGTCACTGCCCAACCTTGCAGGCGCCACGTGGTCGTCGCGTCGTCGCCGGGGCCGAAATCGAAGCCTTCTGCATCGCGGTGATAAGCCTGAACGATGACGCCTGGAGCCGCCTTGCCGACCGGATCGACGATACGTCCATGGATCGTGAGTGGCGTGCCCGGTTCATCGGCCGGCGCAATTCGAGCATCCGAGTTGAGCGTTTTGGGGCGGGCATCGACGGCTTCATTCCAGCTTCTGAGCCAGTCAGGGTCGACCTGGGCTAAGGCGACCGGCATGCAAGCGACCGCAAGCAGCGTCGCGATGGCAAGGCGAGGTTGTCTTTGCGGATCGAGTGCCATGACTCAAGACCACTCGGCGACTTGCAACATCAGATTCTCGGCTTCTGCATCGACGCATGTCTTGTCGATGGTCGTCTTATCGCGACCCAGCAGGACGTTTTCTGGCGCATAGTAGTCGTAGGGGAAGACCTCAGTCTGGTACGGACCGTCGTCGTCAGACGCCGTGGCATACCTCGAACGAATCTGCGAAAGCAACGTGAGCTCCTGCTCAGTCGGCGGTGAGCCGGGACTATCTCCGAGGATACCGATGATGAAGTGTGGTCGTCTCGCCTTGAGGAGTGGCAGGTCCTCAACGAGCCAGTCGGTGAGGGTCTGCGCGACACGCAACTCGTCAATCGCGAGCGCGACGAGGCGCTGCATGTAGAGCGCGAGAACACCGGAGATCGTCAATGGAAGTTGCCAGGCCGCCTGGCGATAGCCGCAGCGCCGCAAACGTAAGGCATCCTGATTGAGTAAGAAGCAAGAATACAGGGACAGACGATCTTCCCGCAGCCCGCCTGAAATTTCCTGTGTAAGGATGTCGGCGACGATCGTCGGGTTGCTGTGCTGCTCAAGATCGATTGACGCCATGCATGCGCTCGGAAACGAGGTTGACGCTATCCTACCGAAAAACCCGGACCGTGCTGGTATCGGGAACTGCAGGCAGGCAGACTCCGCCAGATGTCACACGTCAAGCACAGCCTCTTCTGGCTCTCGTTTCCGTTCCTGATCCCCCAGGCGCTGTACGTCCGTCAAACCGCGCCGCGTTTCGCCGGTGCCGGCGGACCGAAGTCGGGAACGGTGGGAAGCGGCCCAGCGCTCAGGCTGCTCGCGATCGGCGATTCGATCATCGACGGCGTCGGCGCGAGCACACTGGACAAGGCGCTGGTCGGCCAGACAGCAGCGCTGCTGTCCTCGATGACGGGACGCTCTGTCGAATGGCATGCGCTCGGCGTGAGCGGCTTTGATGCGAAGGCCGTCATTGAACGGCTTCTCCCGAAAATTCCGGAACAGCCGTTCGACGGTATCGTCGTCTCGGTCGGCGTCAACGACATCACCGGCCTCACGACGCTGCGCAACTGGCGGCGCCGGCTGACGCAACTGTTGCTCGCTTTGTCCTCGCACTCACCCAATGCAACGATCGCGCTCTCCGGCATGCCGCCGATGCACGGGTTCCCGCTGCTGCCGCAGCCGCTGCGTGCGTCCTTTGGCCTGCGTGCACGCGTCTTCGACGCGGTTGCGAAGGAGGTGGCGGGAGATTTGCCTGGCGTCGAGCACCTGCCGCTGCACTTCGAACCTGACCCCGACAAGTTTTCCCCCGACGGCTACCATCCGTCCGAAGAGAGCTACACGGTGTTCGGCGGCGAGATGGCCGAGCTGCTTGCAGCACACATCGAACCCGCTCGAGAAGAGGTCGCAACACGAGGCGAGCTGCGCTAGCCTGACGCGATTCAAGACGAAGGGGGAGAACGATGGAACTCGGTGCGTTTTCAATCAGCCTTGCGGTCAAAGACATCAAGGCCTCACTCGCGTTTTACGAGAAGCTTGGCTTCACAACGATGCACGGCCAGCCCGAAGAGAACTGGGCAATCCTGAAGAACGGCGACCACATCATCGGCCTGTTCCAGGGCATGTTCGACAAGAACATCCTGACGTTCAATCCCGGATGGAACCAGGACGCGGAGAACCTCGACAGCTTCACGGATGTGCGCAAGCTGCAAAAACAGCTGAAGGCGGCCGGCGTTGCATTGATTCAGGAAGCTGACGAGTCAACAAGCGGACCTGCGAGCATTACCCTCGAAGATCCTGACGGCAATCCGATTCTGATTGATCAGCATCGGTAGCGCGTGAGGCACATCGTGGCGACGAGGGTGAAGGAGTGTGTCGTCCGCCGCGTGTCTGGCTACTCCGCCAAGTCGGATCAAGCAGGATACCTGGGGTCGGAATCAAGAAGCGATCTCACCTCATGAGCCGCATCGGTATTCTGTACTTCGGCTATTTCTTCGTCGTCCAGAAGTTCTTCAGAGAGTGGACGCTGCCCTGGTTGCACAGAGAAAGAGCTTTGGGGCTGATTACGCTGCAGGAATGCTTCTACTTCGTTGCCCTGAGCGAGGCTATCGCCCGTCTAAACGGTTACGAAAATCTCCTCATCGAACAGCCCGAAGTCTACGGGGTCTTGCTGTTCGTCGGGCTGACGATTGTCAACTACGTGCTCCTTTGGAACGACTTACGACAGGCTGCATTTGAAGAGTATTTCTATTCTTCCTCCAGAAGAACGAGGGCAATATGGAAGCTCATCGCAGCTTTGGTGACACTGCTTTCCTTCACTCTCATTGTCATCCTTGTTATTGCGATCAGAAAAACTTACGTTGCATGACTTAAATTTGACCGCCACCCTGTCAGAAGGCGTCATGAATATTGGTCAATGTGGTGAGTGATGCCCCGCAGAGGTCCTCGCGGAAGGCGAGGCACAGCAGATGAGATTTCTTGGGCTGCGTCTATGGAACGTAAGCGGACCATCCTGTATCTAAAACGCGAGATTCGGTTTTGATATCCAAGAAAATCAACAAGACACTTTTTGACACTCAAGCGATCAAAGCTAATCATAAATCGACACGGTTTGTATGTGCAGTCGTTCTTCTTCTGGTCAGCACGGCATTCGGCTCAGATGTCAGAGGTACGCGCGAAATCCTCGCTGAGTTCGATATCAGTCTCGATTCCATGGCCGAGTTAGCGAAAGCGGTCTCAAACGAATCCCTTCCAATACAAGCGCGAGCAGCCGCACTGGCAGCTATCAGTGTGTCGGATTACGAAGGCAAGCACGAAGTCATAGCGGTCAGCTTGCTGAATTCGAATGACGAATTCGCTGCTGCCGGCGTGCGGAGTATCGGGCGGACGCAATCCCCCGAGATTTTGCAAGTAGTGCGAGAAATTGCAATCGGAAAACGTGCGGAGAGTGTTCGTAGCCAAGCCATTTGGGTGCTTGGCAACTCAGGCGATCTTGAAACGCTCCAGAGAATTTCCAACTCCCAAGACGAATCTATCGAATTGCGAGTGACTGCAATAAGAATGCAATCTCGTTCATGGTCCTCAGTCGCGGAGAATAAACTGTCTGAGCTGCTTGCCGATCCGAATCCTGAGGTGCGGGCAAATGCCGGTCTGACCCTTGCAAAGCACCTACGCGAATTTTCGCCAGAGTTTCTGCTGAATGTGGCGGCACAGGAGGAGTTAAGCGCCGAAACGATGCAGAAAATACTGGTTCAGATACTGAAGCGCGATGGCGTGATGACGCAAAATGCCACCCCCGAACAGCTAGAGCTGCTCAGTGGTGGACTATTGACGAGAGATCGGGTCGAGTTTTTGTGGCGAGAGACGCGAGAGGAAATACGAGAAAGTCGCCAAGAGTCGAGAAATCAATAGCTAGAGGAGCTCTCTAAAAATCGGCACCGAAATCGCTGAACAAAGAGCGGACACTCAGTCTTCGTCCTTCGGTTTTCGAACCCGATCAAGAATCGACTTCGCGCCTTCCTTTAATGCTTCGCCAGTGCGTTCCGCGGAGTCGAGTTGGATTCCGAACAAAGTGCCTGCATTGTTGACTGCACCGCCGACGGCCGACCAGAGGCCGGCCGCGGCCAGCGACGAGCGATATTCGAATTGGGATTCGTCGAGCTTCAGTGAGAATTCCAGCGGGAACTCCCCGTTCTTGCTGTTGACGTAGCGTGTTAGCGGTCCTGTCACGAACTCAACTGTCAGGCTGGTGCCCGGTGGCGGTGCGACGCTGACGTCGGAAAAATGCAGGCGCCAGTCCATGTCGATGCTCGTCGCATTGTTTTTCTGCCACTCGTCGTCGACGAATACATCCACGGTTCCCGCGTCAAACCAGGACAGAAGACCGCCGGTCATCGCGCCGAGACTGGCCACGGGCACCTGCTTCGCGCGCCAGGCTGTTCGACGTCCGTCCTCAGTGGCTGTCGTGCTCAGGCTAAAAGGCGCTCCGTCCAGCGTGCCGCTCGCGTTGGATCGGAAAAGAACGTCGAACAATGCGAGGTATGAGCGAAGCGGACTGATTCGCACGCGTTCGATTGTGACCGGAATGTCGAATGCATTTCCGTCGGGGTTCCAGCCGGCGATCTTCAGCTCCACATCGGAAACGTCGAGGTTTTCAATGACGAACTGTCGTCGGGGGCGCTCTTCGTCCTCCGCTGCTTCCTCCGGCGCTTCGCTGCGGTCGGAACGAATCCAACCCGAGAGGCCCTCAAGCTCGGCTGTCTCAATCGTTGCGGTCCCGAACATGGATAGCACGTCGAGGTCGAGCGTAAGCGACTCGACGGACAGGTCGAACGACGACGTGCTGTGTTGCAAGCGCTGCATCGAGCACTGACCGAGCGTCACGCGACCGGCCAGCAGCGAGCCGTCAATCTCCGCGCAGTTTGCGGAAATACCCGCGCGATCCTCAACCTGCTCGAAGGCGAATCGCACGCCCTGCTCGAAGAAGAAAAAGTGCACGGCCAGTACAATCGTGAATGCGAGAACAGCGAGGGCTGCGAAGACTCTGGAAACTACAGTAGCCGCTTTGGCTGTGCGCGTAGGCGGCGGAGACTGTTGTACCTCGTGCGCGCTGCTTCCTGTGGAGTCTTCCTGCGCCTTTCGACCGAAAATTGTCGATAGCAGCGCCAGCAAGCCGCTGACCAGCGATACGATCGCCTCCGCGATCACGGCGATCATAGGCGCGAGAATCAAAAAGACGAGTTCGCCGATCAGTAATGCGATGGCCTCCATCGGTCTATTGCTCTCCCGAACGCATCGTCAAGACCACCTTTCCCAGCGCACGCCGCTCCGAGATCGCCGCAAACGCGTCAAGATAATCCTCCATCGCATACTGCTCTGTGATGCGGGGCTTCAGCTTGCCCTTGGCCATCAGCTCGGCCATCTCCATGACGTTTTGCACCTGCAGCTTCGGGTTCTTCTGTGCCCAGGTGCCCCACCAGACGCCGATGATGCTGGCTTCTTTGAGCAGCGCGATGTTCAGCGGGAACTTCGGGATGTCGCCGGCGGCGAAGCCGACGACGAGGTAGCGGCCGTGCCAGGCGAGTGAGCGGTAGGCTGCCTCCGCGAGATCGCCGCCGACCGGGTCGTAAACGACATCGACGCCGTTTCCGTCGGTCAGTTCTTTCACTGCGTCGCGCAGCGCGACTTCGCTGTAGTTGATCGTCTCGTCCGCGCCCGCGGCCTTCGCAAATTCGAGTTTCTTGTCGGTGCTGGCGGCCGCGATGACGCGGGCGCCCATCGCTTTCGCGAGTTCGACCGCGGCGATGCCGACGCCGCCTGCGGCGCCGAGTACAAGCACGGTTTCGCCTTCTTTGAGATCGGCGCACTGCTTCAGGGCGTGATAGCTCGTGCCGTAGGTCACGCTAAAGCCCGCACCGTGTTCGAAGCTCATCCCGTCCGGCATCGGCATGGAGAGTGCGGCCTTTGCGATGCACTGTTCGGCGAACGCACCGCCGCGCGGCATGACGATGACCCGATCACCGGCTGAAAGATGCGTCACCCCCTCGCCGACGGCCTCGACAATACCTGCGGCCTCATTGCCAGGGATAAATGGCGGCTCGGACTTGTCCTGGTACTTGCCGGCGATCATCAGAAGGTCGGGGAAGTTCACGCCGGCAGCGTGCACGTTAACGAGTATCTCGCCCGCTTTCGGTTCCGGTGTCGGCCAGTCCTCGATGACGAGGTCCTTTGGTGAGCCCAGTGTCTTGCAGGTGATTGCGCGCATGATTGTTTTTCCTATTTCACGACGAACAGCGCCAGCATCTCGGCAACCAGCGCCGGCTTGTCCTCGTCTTCAATCTCGATGCTGACGTCGATCGTCAACAGCCACTGTCCCGGTTTTTTCTCGGTGATGTCCTTGATCGTCTGGTGGGAGCGAATGCGTTTTCCCACGCGCACCGGAGCGATGAAGCGCAGCTTGTTCGCGCCGTAATTTACGCTCATCTTCGTACCTTCCGGGACGATGATGTGTTGTTCGTTCAGGTGCGAGAGCAGGGACAGCGACAGGAAACCGTGGGCGACGGTGCCGCGAAACGGCGTGAACTTCGCTTTCAGGCGATTGACGTGAATGAACTGGTGATCGTTCGTCGCGTCGGCGAACTGGTTGACCCGCTTCTGCGTGATCTTGAACCAATCCGAGGCCGGCAGCGCCTTGCCTTTCCACTCAGGCAGCTCTGCGACTGGCACAAACTTCGGCATCAGTCCCGATACTTCTTCAGTTCGTGGCGTGCAACCACCATACGATGCACCTCGTCCGGTCCGTCCGCGAGGCGCAGCGTTCGTGCCGCGCAGTACATGCTGGCAAGCGGAAAGTCCTGCGAAATACCCGCAGCACCGTGAAGCTGGATCGCGTCATCGATGATGTCGATCGCGATCGTCGGCACGACGGCCTTGATCTTCGAAATCCAGAGCTGCGCCTCGGGTACGCCCTGCGTATCGATCGCATGCGCCGTGCGCAGCGTCAGGAGCCGCGCCATGTCGATATTCATGCGCGCTTCGGCGATCCGATCGACGTTGCCGCCGAGCTTCGCGAGCGGCCGGCCGAAAGCCACGCGGCTCTGCGAGCGCTCGCACATGAGGCGCAGCGCGCGCTCGGCCATGCCGATTGCGCGCATGCAGTGATGAATGCGGCCGGGGCCTAAGCGTCCCTGCGCAATCTCGAATCCGCGGCCGGGCCCCAATATGATGTTGTCCTTCGGCACGCGCACGTCGGTGAACTTCAGGTGCATGTGGCCGTGCGGTGCATCGTCAGCGCCGAAGACCTGCATCGGTCGCACGACCTCAAGGCCTTCGGTGCCCATCGGCACGAGGATCTGCGAGTGCTGCTGGTGGCGTTCACCGTCGGGATTTGTTTTCACCATGCAGATGAGAATTTTGCAGCGCGGATCGCCGGCGCCGGAGATGTAGGTTTTCTCGCCGTTTATCACCCACTCGTCGCCGTCGAGGACGGCGGACATCGAGATGTTCGTCGCATCGGAGGAGGCGACGCCAGGCTCCGTCATCGCGAAAGCCGAGCGAATCTCGCCCTCGAGCAGCGGTTTCAGCCAGGCATCTTTCTGCGCGTCGGTGCCGAAGCGTTCGAGCACTTCCATGTTGCCGGTGTCTGGCGCGCTGCAGTTGAAGACCTCGGCCGCGAGATGCGATCGGCCCATCTCCTCGGCGAGATAGGCGTATTCGACGGTCGTGAGGCCGTAGCCGCGTGAGCTGTCGGTCAGCCAGAAATTCCAGAGCTTCTGATCCTTTGCTTCGGATTTCAGCGAATCTAGAATTTCGTTCTGCCGGTCCGTGAGCTGCCAGCGATCGCCGACGGCGACCTCTGCAAGAAACTCTTCGTCGAGCGGCGCGACGCGCTCTTCGACGAAGGTTTTGACCTGTTCGTGAATCGGCTTCAGCCGATCGGTCATTCCGAGATCCATGGTGTCTGCCTTTACGCTGCGTGCTCGGAGTGTAGCGTGCTTTGGGCCAGCAGTGCGTTCCGCCGCTTACCGCGCGTGATGCCGACGATCGGGAACAGGATCGCGAACAGCCAGTAGGTAAATCCGGCGATCGGAGAGTTCGGGTTTTCGACGACAAGCGCGGCGATGATGGACAGTGTCGGAACGAATACGCCGATCGACCAGTACCAGATGACCGTTCGCGTGTCGAAGCGCTCGATGACGGAGAGCTGCAGCGCATCGGCGAGTTTCAGCGCGTGACGATTGAGCAGCACGATCACGGCGGACAGCGACGCGTACGCAATCCCGAACACGATGAACATCGTTCTGAGGTCGCCGTCGGCCGGGCTGAGTTCCACATAGGCGTCGAGTCTTCCGCCGCTGAAGAAATGCATCGCGCCGGAATAAATCGCCTTCAAAGGATAGACATACACGAGCACGATGAAGACGAGTACAAGCGAGAGCAGGATCGAGCGTGTGTCCTCCAGCCCGAAGCGCCGGCTCCAGACGTGATGCGCGTACCAGAAGAGCATGATGTTGGCGAAGCTCACGGCGAAGGCAGGAATCTGCTGCATCGCGTCGACGAAGCCCTGGTAGGTCGTCGGCACGCTGTCGCCGCCGCCGATGACGAGCAGTGTCACGGCGAATGCAAACGAGGCGTCGACGAAGGTTTCCAGTCGCGTCATGTCCGCCCCGCGGTGCCGGAACTCGAAATCGCTGTTCAAGGAATCTGTCATGTGGCGGTTCGCTCCGGCCTCGGCTATCGTCGGGACAGTGATTCGCACTCGATACGTCTATGCGCCTGCCGCTCATTATCATTACACTCGGTCTCGCCTTCCAGTCGGAAGCGAAGGAGACCCTGCTCGTCGCGGTGGCCAGCAATTTCGTCGAGACCCTGCGCCCGATTGCGCAGGAGTTTTCCGAGGCCCGCGATGTGGATGTCCGCTTGAGTGCCGGGTCGACCGGCAAGCTCTATGCACAGATTCGAAATGGAGCGCCTTTCGACGTCTTCCTGTCTGCGGATGAAGAGCGGACGCTGCTATTGGTCGAGCAGGGCAGATCTGTGGAGGCTGAAACTCGACTTTATGCAATCGGCCACCTGATGCTGTGGTCGGCTGACCCGGCAACGCGCGTATCCGACTGTCTTTCAGCACTCGAGGCCGACGCCGGCGCGCGCATCGCGATTGCCAATCCGAAAACCGCGCCCTACGGCCGGGCCGCGATGGAGTTTCTCGCGTCGATAATCCCCAACGCGGACCTCGACGGCCGACTACTCGTCGGCGAGAACATCGCGCAGGCCGCGCAGTTTGCAGCACTCGGCGGTGCACGCTTCGGTCTGCTCGCGTTGTCGCAGCGCGATCGACTGCCCGACGCCGCCTGTGTCGCGACAGTGCCGGCCGAAAGCCATGCACCAATCGAGCAGCACGCGGTCGCGCTGCGCGGTGGCAACGAGGTACTTGCGCTCGAGTTTCTCGACTATCTGACCGGCGACGCTCAGGCTGCGATCGAAGCGGCAGGCTACACGGTGCCGGCGAGTGAGTGACGGCCTGCAGGCGCTGCTGCTGTCGGTCGAGCTCGCGCTCGTCACGACGCTGATCCTGCTGCTCAATGCCGGACATGAGGCCACAGTGCACACTCTGGGCAATGGGGTAAAAACGCTGCTTGAGACGGGTATGTGGAACATGTCCGACAACGATCCTACGGAAGAAATCCTGCGGTTTGACGCGCCGCTGCACATGTTCACCCGTTACGCGCTGGAGGAGATCGAGATCGAGGGCCACATTTTCCAGCGTGGCGATCAGATCGGATT
>CAWUHY010000062.1:0-13154 GCA_963922215.1 uncultured Gammaproteobacteria bacterium
CGTTCTTATTGTTTGTCGAGCTTATGCGTCAGCCGCACGGCCGATCCGCCGCCGGGTGCCAGCCGCAAGCTCAGCCGGTCTGCATGGCTCACGTCGCGCGACTCGATCGCGTAGTCGTAGGGGGCGTCACGCCAGTGCGCACCGTCTCCGTCGCGGTAAATTGTCGCAACATACTCCTGCTCTTCGTCGAGGAAATCGAGCGCTATGTCGACCGTTCGTGCGAGTTCGTCAGTGATCGCACCGACGAACCAGTCGGCACCGCCGCGCTCCTGGCGCGCAAAGACGACGTAATCGCCAGCTTCGCCGTCGACGGCAATACTCTGCTCCCAGTCGGTCGGCACGTCGACGATGAACTGAAAAGCGTCGGGGTACGTCGCATAGTGCGCTTCGAGATCGGGCACCATCTGGATCGGGCTGTAGAGACAGACATAGAGCGCGAGCTGCTTCGATAGCGTTGAAGCAATGACGTGGTCGATCCCGCGCGCCGAATACTGGAGATCGAAAATGCCGGGGGTAAAGTCCATCGGACCCGCGAGCAGTCGCGTGTAGACGAGCATGACCTCGTGCTCCGGCGGATTGTCCGTCTCGCCCCAGATGTTGAATTCCTGTCCGCGAGCGCCTTCTCGGCTGATCCAGTTCGGATAGGTTCGCCGAAGGCCCGTTGCCTTGACCGGTTCGTGCGTGTTGATGCTGATCCGGTGCTTCGCGGCTTCTTCGATGACACGCTGATGATGACGTACCGCGAACTGCCCGTCGTGATGCTCGAGGACAACGCTGCCGTCATCGGCCTCGCGTTTCAGCGTGCCGGTCGAGCCGACGTAACCGGTTTTGACCTGTCGCACGCCGAGTGCCGCATACAGCTCGAAGGCCTTCGACATTTCGCGCTCGTAACGCGACATAAATCCGCCGGTCTCGTGGTGCCCGATAAGGCGCACGTTATTTTTCAACGCATAGTCCGCGACGTCCTTGAGATCGAAGTCCGACGCAGGCTCCGTAAAACTCAAGACCGGCTTGCCGATCCAGTCCTCGTCCCAACCGAGATTCCAGCCTTCGACCAACACCCCGTCGAAGCCGTGTTTCGCGGCGAAATCGATCTTCGCTTTCGCGGCAGCGGTCGTGGCCGCGTGCCGCGGACCGACGCCCCAGGTGCCGAAGTCGCGATGGATTTCCCACCAGATCCCGGCGTACTTGCCGGGCTCGACCCAGGACACGTCGCCGAGCGCGTTCGGCTCGTTGAGGTCGAGGATCAGCCGTGAATTCAGCAACCCCGTCGCGGAGTCCGAGATCTGCAGGCTGCGCCACGGCGTCTTCATCGGCAGCGACGCGCGCACTGCGATGCCGTCCGACCACTGCCGCAAGTCGGTGACGAAGGCGCCGTCGCTTAAGGGACGCAGGCGGTAGGCCGCATAATCAACGAGCGCGGCTTCATGCACTGACACGTGAATTCCACTGTCGAGGCGGATCGTTACCGGCGTGTGCGCAACCTCGACTGCATCTAGTGGCGTCGCCTGATACAGGTGTTCGTATTTTTTGTCGCCCGCACCGGTCTGCCAGAAAGCCGTGCCACCCTCGGCAAAGCGAAACTCGGTGACCTCATCGGTCAGCAGAAGCGTTTCGGAATCATCGTGGCTCGATAGCTCGTAGCGAAAACCGACACCGTCGTCGTAGACACGCGCCCGAAGCGTCAGTGCGCCGTCCGCTGTGAGCAGACGGTAGACGCCCTCGGAATAGTGACTGTGAACCAGGCGGTCTTCGCCCCAGGGCTGCTCCCAACGGCCGCGATGCCGGGACTCGCGGTGTTCGATGCGCAGAAAACCGGCGTCGAGGTCGGGAGCGTTGTCGAACTGCAGACCGAGACCGGACGGCTCGATCACGGGCTTGCCGTCGACGTTGATGGCATACAACGCGCGGCCGTCTTCGAGCGCCACGGTAAAGGCGATGCGGCCGTCCGGACTGTGCGTCGTGTCGGCGAACGAGAGCGCCGATACGAGCAACAGCCAGATAGCCAAAAGCCTCATTGCGATGCGGCTTTGCAGTGCTTGTTCAGAAAGTCACGATGCGTCGGCATTTGCTTTGCCGACTCGGCCATGATGCGCCGCAGACCCGAGAGTTGCTTGACGGCATCGAGGTGAGTGCGTTGATCGGCCAGCGGGTCGTAGCGCTCGGGTGTCACAAACTGCCCGATGAAGACGGCAAGCCAGCTCGGATTCTGGAACAGTTCGATACCGGGCGACACGATGCGCCCGTAGGAACGGAAATGCCGGATCTTGTAGTCGAGCGACTCCGGTATGTCCATCGCCGCGCACTCGCGCCACAGCGGCGCGTCGTCGCGCTCGGTCGCGCAGTAGTGCAGGACGAGGAAGTCACGGACGGTTTCGTATTCCAGCGTTGTGACGCGGTTGTACTCTTCGACGGCCAGCGGGTCGACGTTGCGATCCGGAAACAGTGCGAGGAGTCGCGTGATGCCGGTCTGGATGAGATGCAGGCTCGTCGACTCGAGCGGCTCCATGAACCCCGCAGACAGACCGATCGCGACCACGTTCTTGTTCCAGAATTTCTTGCGACGACCGGTTGTGAAGCGCAGGACGCGCGGGTCCGTGATCGGCTCACCGTCAAGATTGTCGAGCAGGGTCTGAGACGCTTCGTCCTCCGAGATGAAACGGCTGCAGTGCACGTAACCGTTGCCGATCCGGTGTTGCAGCGGAATGCGCCACTGCCAGCCGGCGGCGTGCGCCGTGGATCGCGTGTACGGCGTAAACTCGCCACCGTGTGTGCACTGCACCGCGACCGCTCGATCGCAGGGCAGCCAGTGCGTCCAGTCCTCGTAGCCGGTCTTGAGTGCATCCTCGATCAGGAGTCCGCGAAAGCCGCTGCAGTCGATGAAAAATTCCGCCTCGACGCGTTCGCCGCTGTCGAGCTGAACACTCTCAACGTAGCCGGATTCGGCATTCTGGGAAACGGACTCGACTTTGCCCTCGATGCGGGTGACGCCGCGCTTTTCCGAATACTCGCGCAGGAAGTTTGCGTACATGCCGGCGTCGAAGTGGTAGGCGTAGTCGTAGGTCGACTGCACCATGCGCGGGTCGCGCAGCGGACGATCGAAACGCCCTTCCTTCGCCGCCATCCAGGCCATCGAGTGTTCGTCGAGCGGCGCGTCATAGCCGTTCGCCCGCGCCTTCAGCCAGTGGTGGTGCAGCGGCACCATGTCGAAGTCGGCGCCGTAGGGGCCGAAAGGATGAAAGTAGCGGTGGCCTTCGCGGCCCCAGTTCACGAACTCGATGCCCAGCTTGTAGGAGCCCTGCGTCCGTTTCAGGAATTCGAACTCGTCGATGCCGAGACGCATGTTGAACAGGCGGATCGGCGGAATCGTCGCCTCGCCAACGCCGACCGTACCCACGTCATCCGATTCGTCCAGCGTGATTTTCATATTGCCCCGCACCGCGTTCGCCAGTGCAGCCGCCGTCATCCAGCCGGCCGATCCGCCGCCGATGATGGCAATGTGCCGAAGACCGTCCCCCGATCCAGTCATGTGTTACCCGTCATAGCCTTAGTTCGAAACAACACGGTCGTGCTGTCAGTCTGCCCTACCCCCGCAGGACGTAAAAAGATTTTAACAACAACGGCTTGGCGCCCGCCATGAATACGTATTCAGCGTGTATTCAATGCTTTCAGCCGTCTAGAATGGTCAATCGCCTAGAATGGCGAATGGGGGATCGAATATTGTCTGGCGGACACGCGAGCTCCCGAACTGGTATCCATCAACGGGAGCACGCATGCAACGTCTGATTCTTACCGCCCTCGCCCTTCTTCTTGCCGCGCACGCAAGTCTCGCCGAGTCGATCGCACGGGTCGAACCCCCGAACTGGTGGGTTGGGTTTGAACATCGCGAGTTGCAGCTCATGATCCACGGCGACGGGATCGGCCGCAACGAGCCGTCAGTCCGCCACGATGATGTAACGATCGCGCGCGTGGTACGCGGCGACAGCCCGAACTACCTGTTTGTTTACCTGGACATTGCGGAAGACGCAGCGCCGGGCACGCTGGAACTTCGATTCGAGTCTGACGGCGACATCCTGACGCACAACTATGAACTGAAGGCGAAGAACTCCGACCCCGGCCACGCTGTCGGTTTTTCGGCGAAGGACGCGATCTACCTCGTCACACCCGACCGCTTCGCAAACGGCAATCCGGCCAACGATACCGTCGAAGGCATGGGCGACCCGCTCAATCGCGATGACGACTACGGACGCCACGGCGGCGACCTCGCCGGTGTCGCAGCGCACCTGGACTATATCGCCGACATGGGCTTCACCCAGCTCTGGCTGAATCCGATTCTCGAAAACAAGGTTGAGCGCGCCTCCTATCACGGCTATTCGACGACCGACTACTACGCCGTCGACCCGCGCTTTGGCACGAATGCCGAATTCAAGGCCTTGACGGATCAGGCGCGCTCGATGGGCGTCGGCATGATCATGGACCAGATCGTCAATCACATCGGCATCGGCCACTGGTGGATGGACGACCTGCCGACCGAAGACTGGCTGAATTTCCAAAACGACGTGACGATTACCTCGCACGCGCGGACCGTCAATCTCGACCAATACGCATCGGAATATGACCGCATGATGCATACGGACGGATGGTTCGTGGAATCGATGCCGGACCTGAACCAGCGCAACCCGCTGCTTGCCGACTACCTGATCCAGAATTCGATCTGGTGGATCGAGACCGTCGGCCTGTCCGGAATTCGCCAGGACACCTGGCCGTATCCAGACAAGCACTTCATGGCGGAGTGGGCGCGGCGCATCATGCAGCAATACCCCGACTTCAACATCGTCGGCGAGGAATGGAGCACCAACCCCGTCATCGTCTCCTACTGGCAGCGGGGCAAGGTCAATCCGGACGGCTACGTCTCACACCTGCCTAGCGTGTTCGACTTCCCGCTCCAGGACGCCGTGGTGAAAGCACTGACGACGGACGGCCCGGAGTGGCAGAGCCCGTGGACGAGCGTCTACGAATCGCTGGCGAACGACATCCTGTATCCGGATCCGCTGAACATTGTCATTTTTCCGGACAACCACGACATGGACCGGATCTTCACGCAGCTGAACGAGGACGAGAATCTTTTCCGCATAGCGATCGCCCTGTTCGCGACGATGCGCGGCATCCCGCAGTTCTTCTACGGCGACGAGATCCTGATGTCGCATACGGGCACCAGCAGTCACGGTGCGCTCCGGATGGACATGCCGGGCGGATTCGAGGGCGGATCGTCGAACGCCTTCACCGGCGACGGGCTCACAGACGCTGAACGGTCGGCGCAGGAATTCGTTCGCACGTTGCTGAACTGGCGAAAAAACCGCGACGTCGTGCACTACGGTCGCTACATGCAGTACGCACCGATCGGCGATACGTTCGTGTACTTTCGCTACGACGAGGACGACACCGTTATGGTCGTCTTTAATCGCAGCGACGAGACGCAACGCCTCGAGCTGGATCGCTTCTATGAACGCATCAACAGCAAGGACACGGCGACCGACATCATGAACGGCAAACAGTTTATGCTCGACGATGTTCTCGTCCTTGAGCCGATGTCGGTCCACATCCTCGACATCACTCGTCCGGGGAATCGCTGATGCGTAGCCTCGTCAGGGCGCTCGCACTCTCGGCAATTTTCTGCGGCACAGCCGATGCAGATTTTGGTGACTACCTCGCGCATGAGATCGGCGGGCAGTCGCTGACGATCGAAACGAGCCGCGGCACCATCAGGCTCACAGCCGTCGACGACGGCGCGATCTACGTTCACTACGTCGAGGACGGCGTCAAGCAGCTGCCATCTTTCGCGCTCGACCCGGCGATTGAGGCAGTTACTACCGCCGTGCACGACGGCGCAGACAGCATCGAATTCGGGACAGACCTTATAACGGCCAAGATCTCGAAAAGCTCGGCGCGAATCGAATTCCTGCGCAACCGTGAGCCGCTTGTCGCCGAAGAGTTTGGCTACTTCGCAACGGAAACGCTGCGCGGCTTTCGCTTCGAACTCGAAGACGGTGAGAAAATCCTTGGTGGCGGGCAACGTGTACTGGGCATGGATCGGCGCGGACATCGCCTGCCCCTCTACAACCGGGCGCATTACGGCTACACGACGCAGTCGGAGCAGATGTACTACGGATTGCCGGCGGTCATGTCGACGGACCGCTACGCGATTGCTTTCGACAACAGCGCAACCGGCCATCTCGATATCGGGAAGACCGAGTCAGACGTCCTTCAATTCGAAGCGGTGGCCGGCCGCACGGCCTATCTTGTCGTCACCGGCGAGTCCTACCCGACGCTGATCGAAAACCTGACCGATGCAACGGGCAGGCAGCCGCTGCCGCCGCGCTGGGCGCTCGGCAATTTCGCATCGCGCTTCGGCTATCGCTCGGAAAAGCAGACGCGCGACGTGGTCCGCCGCTATCGCAAGGCACGCATTCCGCTGGACGCGGTCATTCTCGACCTCTACTGGTTCGGGCCCGACATCAAGGGCCACATGGGCAATCTCGACTGGGACCGCACCGCGTTCCCGAACGCAGAAGACATGATCGCCGACTTTAAAGAGGACGGCGTCAAAACAATCACGATCACCGAGCCCTTCATTCTGAATAGCTCTACGGAATGGGATAACGCCGTGACGGCGGGCGCGCTGGCGCAGGGCGTCAACGGTGAACCGCGCCGCTTCGATTTCTATTTCGGCAACACGGGGTTGATCGACGTGTTCGACGAACCGGCCCGCGACTGGTTCGCAAGCTTTTACAACCGTCTCTACGACCAGGGAGTCGCCGGCAACTGGGGCGATCTCGGCGAACCGGAGGTGCATCCGTCGGATACGCTGCACAACGTCGACGGACAGCAAGCTACAGCGGACGAAGTGCACAACGCCTACGGGCATCGCTGGGCGCAGATGGTCTACGAGAACCAGCGCGAGGCCATGCCGACGACACGCCCGCTCGTCATGATGCGTGCCGGCTTCGTTGGCTCGCAGCGCTACGGCATGATTCCTTGGACTGGTGACGTCGATCGGAGCTGGGGTGGCCTGAAACCACAGGTCGAACTCTCCCTGCAAATGGGCTTGCTCGGCCTCGCCTGGACGCACTCCGATTTGGGCGGTTTCGCCGGCGGCGAAACTTTCGATGCGGAAATGTATACGCGCTGGCTGCAGTACGGCGTCTTCCAGCCGGTGTACCGGCCGCATGCCCAGGAACACATTCCCCCGGAGCCCGTCTTTCATGATCGGGAGACGCAACGTCTCGTGCGCGACGCGATTGAGCTGCGCTACCGCCTGCTGCCGTACCTCTACACGATGGCCTTTGAAAACTCGACGACCGGCATGCCGCTGATGCGTCCTGTTTTCTTTGAAGATGAAACTGATCTCGCACTTGTGGATGTGCGCGATACCTATCTCTGGGGCGATGCTTTCTTGGTCAAACCGGTCACAGATCCCGGCGTCACCGATGTCGAGGTCTCGCTGCCAGACGGCGTCTGGTTCGATTTCTTCGACGGCGAACGGCACGTCGGAGGCCAGACGATCAGTACGTCTGTGACAATGGAAACGTTGCCGGTCTTCGTTCGCGCCGGGTCTTTCGTCCCGATGGCAGAGCTCGTGCAGACGACCAAGGATTACTCGAGCGAGCAACTCGAGCTTCACTATTACTCCGACGCGAGTATTGCCAATGCCGAAGGCCACATGTTCGAAGACGACGGTGAGTCCTTCGGAACGATCGAGCGTGGCGACTACGAGCGTCTGGAGTTTCGTGCTGAACAGAATGAAGACGGACTCGCACTGACGCTAAGCCGGACCCATGACTACGCGGTACAGCCTCAGACGCGCACAATCGAGCTCGTCGTTCATCACCTGGATGCAGCTCCGGTCAGCGTTGCGTTAAACGGCGAGCCAGAGAAAGTGCGCCGCAAGCTGCCGCGCCGCGGTCAGGCTGCAGCGTGGAACGCGAAAACCGGGACGCTGCGCGTTCGCTTTGACTGGGACCACAGCGACACCACCCTTTTTCTACAGTGAGGCACGCTCATGCCAAGAACTCTCCTCATCTTCCTGTTAACGCTCGCAGTCGTGTCCTGCGGCGGCTCCGGTGAACCGGAGCCAGCGGTGACCGACACCCCCACTGACTTCCCGGAGATCACCGGCAAGCCCGTCGTCTACCAGGTGTTCACGCGACTCTTCGGCAACACGAACACGACGAACAAGCCCTGGGGCACGATCGAGGAAAATGGTGTCGGCAAGTTCGCGGATTTCACCGACGAGGCGCTGGCAAGCATTCGTGACCTCGGGACAACGCACATCTGGTACACCGGTGTTCCGCATCACGGTGTGATCCGTGACTACACCGATTACGGCATCTCCGACGACGACCCCGACGTCATCAAGGGGCGCGCCGGATCGCCCTACGCCGTCAAGGACTACTACACGGTCAATCCGGATCTCGCCACGGATCCGGCAAAACGTCTTGAAGAATTCGAAGCGCTGATCGAGCGAACGCACCGACACGGCATGCGCGTGATGATCGACATCGTGCCGAACCATGTCGCACGGAACTACGAGTCGCTTGCGAAGCCCGACGGTGTCGAGGATTTCGGCGCGAGCGACGACACCTCGGTCGAGTACGCGCGCGACAACAATTTCTACTACGTTCCCGGATCGGACTTTGAAGTTCCTGACTCCCCGCCTGGCTACGCGCCGCTCGGCGGCGATCCGCATCCGCTCGCCGACGGTAAATTCGAGGAATCGCCGGCGAAATGGACTGGCAACGGTGCGCGCGCGCCGAAGCCGGACTTCAACGACTGGTTTGAGACAGTAAAGGTCAACTACGGCGTCAGGCCCGACGGCAGTTACGACTTCCCGACGCTGCCCGCTGAAGCGCGCGACTGGACGAACGCCGAGCACGTCGCGTTCTGGGCCGACAAGGACGTGCCGGACAGCTGGGACAAGTTCCTCGACATTACGTTGTACTGGATCGACAAGGGCGTCGACGGATTTCGCTACGACATGGCCGAGATGGTGCCGATCGAGTTCTGGAGTTACCTGAACACCGCGATCAAGGCGAGAAACCCGGATGCCTTCCTGCTGGCCGAGGTCTACAACCCGGACCTCTACCGCGACTACCTGCAACTCGGCCGGATGGATTATCTCTACGACAAGGTTGGTTTTTACGACACCCTGAAACCGATTATGCAGGGCGCCGGCAGCACCGACGCCCTCGTCGCAATTCACGCCGAGATCGCGGACGTCGCCGAACACATGCTGCACTTTCTGGAAAATCACGACGAGCAGCGCATCGCGAGCGAGCCGTTCGCGGGCGACGCCGAACGAGGCAGGCCCGCGATGGTCGTGTCTGCACTGATCAGCCGCTCGCCGACCATGCTGTATTTCGGCCAGGACGTCGGCGAACCGGGCGACGACGACGCAGGCTTCGGCGATCCGACCCGGACGACGATTTTCGACTACTGGGGCGTTCCCGCGCACCAGCGCTACATGAACGACGGCGCCTTCGATGGCGGCCGATCGACCGTAGAAGAACTCGCACTACGCGACTTCTACGAACGCCTGCTGTCATTCAGTGCAACGAACCCGGCAATGCAGGGCGCCTACCGTGACCTCCACCTGTACAACCGCGAAAGCAACGACGCCTACAACGAGCGCCTGTTTTCTTTCGTCCGCTGGCAGGACGATGAGCGACTCATCGTCGTCAGCAACTTCGGCGACGCAGCAGACTTCACGCTGAAACTACCTGCGGAGATTGTCGGCGAATGGTCACTGAGCGACGGTCGCTACCGCCTGTCCCACCAGCTGCGCGACGCGGACGAGGCCGAGTTGATTGTCGACGGCGGCGAAGGCCGTGTGCACCTCCGCCTCGAGGCTCTGCAGTCTGCGGTGTTGCGCGTCGGGCGACAGGACATCGTTCGTCTCGATCCCGTTTCATCGCAATTCGATCTGCTGCCTCGCAACGTGGATGTCTGGTTGCCCGAAGGCTACGAGAATGACGACGATCCCTACGCTGTGCTGTACATGCATGACGGACAGAATCTCTTCAATCCGGACATGGCCTACACGGGAGTCGACTGGGGTGTGGACGAGGCGCTGCAGTCGCTGATCGACGAAGGCAAGGTGCAGAAAACCATCGTCGTCGGTATCTGGAACTCCGAAACGCGTTGGCGCGACTACCTGCCAATGACGACTTACAGCGCGCTTGGCGCCGACAGCGTCGCGACTGTCGAGGAGATGCTCGGCGGCAGCGTTCGCTCGGGCGACTACCTGAAATACATTGTTGACGAGCTGAAGCCCGCGATCGATTCGCGATTCCGCACGAAGACCGGTCGTAACGCGACGTTCCTGATGGGCTCGAGCATGGGCGGCCTGATATCGATGGAAGCGCTGATCCGGCATCCGGAGACCTTCTCCGCCGCAGCCTGCCTGTCGATTCACTGGCCCGCGCTGTTCCCGGAGCACCTTGTCGGCCAGGAAGACGCAGTCGTCGCAGCGTTTCGCGACGCGTTTCCCGAGCCCGGGCAATCCCGCATCTACTTCGATCACGGGACCACGGAACTGGACGCAAGCTATGGACGGTTGCAGGAAATGGTCGATGCCGCGATGCGCGAGCTCGGCTACGTCGACGGCAACGACTGGGTCACACGCGTTTTTGAAGGCACCGGACACAATGAATCCTGGTGGCGCGAACGCGTGCAGATTCCGCTGGAGTTTTTGCTGGCCGATCAGGCCTGAAACGTCGTCACGAAACCCGTTCGCTTGCCGGACAGAAACGATCCAGATACGCGCGATGCTCCATCAGCGTTTCCGAACGCTGCGCGATTACTTTTCGCAAGCCACCGAGGAAATCGTCGGACTGCGCCGGTGTAATGCGTTCCGCCATCGGATGGAACCGCTTCGGTTCGATGCGCTGGCCAAGCATGACCTGCAACCACGCGACTTCCTTGAAGAGATCTTCTGATTCCTCGGTGATCGCACCCGTCTCGCGGAAGAGTTCGATCTTTTCTACAAGACGGTCAGGCACGCTCGCCTCTCGCCTGTCGATCCAGAACTGGCTGTCCGTCCGTTCGTTCGCGTAGTAGTGCAGGATGATGAAGTCGCGGACACTCTCGAATTCGGCGATCGACTGCCGGTTGTATTCGTCAATCGTTGATGTCGCAAATTCCCGGGACGGGAACAACTTGATCAGGCGATCGATGCCGGCCTGGACGAGATGAATGCTCGTCGATTCCAAGGGTTCCAGGAAGCCGCTCGCCAACCCAAGTGCGACGACGTTGCGATTCCAGAATTTGCGACGGCGCCCGGTCGTGAAACGAATGTGCCGCGGCTCGGCGAGCGCTTCACCGTCGAGGTTGTCGAGAAGGATGGAAGTCGCCTCGTCCTCGCTCATGTATGCGTCGCTGTAGACGTGCCCGTTGCCGATACGGTGCTGCAGTGGAATGCGCCACTGCCAGCCCGAGGTACGCGCAGTGGCCTGGGTGTACGGCGTCAAGGGCTCCACCGACGCACAGGGCACGGCCACGGCTCGGTTGCAGGGCAGCCACTCTGTCCAGTCTTCGTAGCCGGTCTCCAGCGTCTGCTCGATCAGCAGGCCCCGAAACCCCGTGCAGTCGATGAACAGTTCGCCGCTCACAGTCTTGCCGTCCTCGAGCGTCACGCCCGTCACGAAACCAGTCTCGCCGTCCGTTGCGACGTCGATGATCTTGCCTTCGGTGCGAGTCACGCCTTGCGCTTCGCTGTAGTGGCGCAGATAGCGGGCGACGAGCGTTGCGTCGAAATGGTAGGCCGGGACAAGGCCGGTCAGACCCGTGTCGCCGAAGTTGTCCATCGGCTCGTAGCGATTCTTGTCTGCCGCAACCGCATTCAGGTTGAAGTCCCATAGGCTGCTGTCGTGACCGAGAGAATTCGCTCGCAGCCAGTAGGGATAGAAACTCAGCATGCCAAGCGGCCGCCCGATATCGCCGAAAGCGTGGATGTAGCTGTCGCCGATCTGTCCCCAATCGTTAAAGCGAATGCCAAGCTTGATCGAGCCTTCGGTGTTCTTCAGGAAATCCGCCTCGTCGATACCGAGTACGCCGAGCAGCAGCCGGATCTGCGGGATGGTTGCTTCGCCGACGCCAACGATGCCGATCTCGTCCGATTCGACGAGTTCGATCTTGACGAGTGGTCCCATGACCCGGGACAACACGGACGCGGCCATCCAGCCTGCAGTGCCGCCGCCGGCGATTACGATTTTCTCGATCTTGTCGCTCATGGCTCTTCCTTTGCGTCGAGCGAGCTTACCGCAACCGCGCGACGCGCGGCTTGGCATGCCATGAAAAAAAAGCCCCTGCCGGGGTGACCCGGCAGGGGCTCGATAAGGCTCGGGGGTGACGCCTTATTCGAACGTGTAGGCTGCACCAATCATGTACGAGCTGCCGTAGCGCTGGTAATCGATAATCAGATTATCGTCATCAGCGAACGTGATCAGCGGCTCGTCAGTCAGGTTGAAGCCCTGCAACAACAGGCTCAGGCCTTCGAGTCGGCCGGAGAAGTTGTAGCTGATCTGCGCATCGACAAGCGATTCGGACTTGATGTCCTTGAAGAATCGACCGCCGCCGAATCCGCCAACCTCGCCGAGGAAGTCAGACCGGTAACGATTGCTGATGCGCGCGGAGAACGAGTCGTTTTCCCAGTACAACGTCAGGTTCGCGACTTCTTCCGAGAGACCCGGAATCGCGATCGTCGGACCATCAGGCAGCGGCTGGATTGAGCTGTCCGTCTGCGAGTAGTTACCGACGATGCCGAAGTTCGCAAGCCGATCGTTCAGTAGCTCACCGTTCAGCGAGAACGCGATTTCGAAGCCGGAGATCTCGCCACCTTCGCCGTTAGACGGGATGCTGACGAAGCCTTCGGTTGTGTTGATCGCGTACGGCTGACCGGTCATCGGATCGGTCGGAACCGGGAAGCCCGAGAAGTCACGAATCTGCGGGATCGTTACGACGAACTGCTCAATGTCCTTGAAGAAGTACGCAAGCGACCAGTAACCGGCGCCATCTGCGAAGTACTTCTCGTAGGAAATGTCCAGCGCATTGGCAACCCAGGGCTCAAGCTCGGGGTTACCACCACCGCCGCCCCAGGG
>CAWUHY010000063.1:0-13049 GCA_963922215.1 uncultured Gammaproteobacteria bacterium
AACGTTCTGAACGGAGCGACCCATGCAGCAAAAACCCGCGCTTTCATTCTGGCAAATCTGGAACATGAGCTTTGGATTTCTCGGTATCCAGTTTGGTTTCGCACTGCAAAACTCAAACGTCAGCCGAATTTTTCAAACACTTGGCGCGGAAGTCGAAGAGCTGCCGATACTTTGGGTCGCCGCACCGCTGACGGGGCTGATCGTTCAGCCCATCATCGGTTACATGAGCGACCGCACCTGGGGTCGATTCGGTCGCCGGCGACCGTATTTTACGGTCGGTGCCATTCTTGCGTCGCTCGCGCTTTTTGCGATGCCGAATTCACCGACGCTGTGGATCGCCGCCGGCATGCTTTGGATCATGGACGCGAGCATCAACGTCTCGATGGAGCCGTTTCGCGCTTTTGTTGGCGACAATTTGCCCGAGAGCCAGCGTACAAAGGGTTTCGCGATGCAGTCCTTCTTTATCGGCATTGGTGGGGTTGTCGCATCTTTTCTTCCGTGGATGATGACAAACTGGTTCGATGTTTCGAACACCGCGGCCCCCGGCGTGATACCGGAATCGGTGCGCCTGTCGTTTTACCTTGGTGGTATCGCGTTTTTCGGAGCCGTGATGTGGACAGTCTTTCGCAGCCGCGAATATTCGCCGGAAGAATTAAAAGCATTCGATGCGGCCAGGCCGCAGGAACACGTCCAGATTGACACAACGCTACGCAAGGCATCGAAGTATCTAGGCGGCGGCATTATCTGGGCTGTAGTCGGTGCCGCAGGCTGGGTACTAATCGCCTCGCTAGGACTCAAGAAAGAACTTTATATCCTGGCAGGCGGCATTCTCGCGTTCGGACTTCTGCAGGTTATTGCTGGCGGGTTGCAAAACGCCGGCCGGACGAAAAACGGGCTCTACGAAATCATGCATGACCTGTTTCATATGCCGCGAGTCATGAAGCAGCTCGCCGTCGTGCAGTTCTTCCAGTGGTTCGCGCTGTTCGCGATGTGGATTTACGGAACCCCCGCAGTCACAAGTCATCATTTCGGCGCAACCGATGTCACTTCAACGGCGTACAACGACGGTGCGGACTGGGTTGGCGTCTTGTTCGGTGCATATTACGGATTCGCTGCAGTGGCGGCGATTGCTATCCCGTATCTGGCGCACCGATTCGGGTGCCGTCTTAGTCACCTCATCAACATGTGCATCGGCGGAGCAAGCCTCATCAGTTTTTATTTCATACGTGATCCGGTCTGGTTGCTTGTGCCCATGATCGGTATCGGAATTGCGTGGGCTTCGCTCCTGTCACTGCCTTACGCATTGCTCTCGAGCAATCTCCCGTCGCACAAGATGGGGGTTTACATGGGTATATTTAACTTCTTCATCGTGATTCCACAGCTGGTCGCTGCCAGCATTCTCGGTCTCATCGTCGGCTTGCTGTTCAACGGCGAGGCAATCTACGCTTATGTCATCGGCGGCGCGCTCATGGTTGTTGCCGGACTGGCCATCATGCTCGTCGATCGCGACGCTGAACCTGTCGGAGGATAGTAGGCGACAATTCTTCGAATTATTGTTTCGCGCCGCAGGATTCGCGGACGACGAGTTTCGGGGCGACGAGACGCGAGGTGAACGGTTCACCCTCGATCAGCCCGACGATGCCCTGGACCAGCCCTTCTGCGCCGGTCCGTGCGTTCTGCTCGACGGTAGTTAATGCCGGCGACACGTGACTGGCCAGCGGCATGTCGTCAAAGCCGACGACTGACACATCGCGTGGGACGACGAAACCACGCTCTTTCAGCGCGCGCAGCGCGCCGATCGCGATCAGATCGGTGACTGCGAAGATCGCGTCGAACGGGTGGCCCGATTCGATGAGCGAAATTGTCGCGTTGTAACCCTGCTGTTCCGAATTCAGCGCATCGACGAACAGATCGGGTGCATCGCCGAGTCCCGCTTCGTCCAGTGCGCGGCGGTAGCCCTTGTAGCGATCTGCGAGTTCCGGCATGCGACGGGAGCGGCTGCCGAAGAACGCGATGCGTTTGCGACCGATCGAAACGAGGTGCTGCGTCGCCTGGTAGCCGCCGCTTAAGTTATCGCAGCCGAAGGAGTGGCCCGGCTGATCATCGATGGTCGGACCCCAGATAATGAAGCGGGTATGTGCCTCCGACAGTGCCTCGAGTTTTTCGCGGTACTCGAGATAGTCGCCATAACCCAAAAGAATAAGGCCGTCCGCGCGATGACTCGCCTGGTATTCGATGTGCCAGTCGTTGTGCAATTGCTGCAGTGACACGAGGACGTCGTAGCCGTGGCTCGCCGCAGCGCGCGTGATGTGGTCGAGCATCGTCAGCAGGAAGAGACTTTGCGAGGGCTCGCCGGCTTCGTTTGCGTCCTCAAACATCAAAAGCGCAAGCGTGTTGCTCTGGTGCGTGCGCAGGCCGGCCGCATTCCGGTTAACGAAATACTTCAGTTCGCGCGCGATTTTCTGAATTCGGTCGCGCGTTTCCTTCTTGACGAGCGGGCTGTTGCGCAGCGCGCGGGAGACCGTCGCCTGCGAAACGCCCGCGATATCCGCAATGTCGCGAGACGTTGGATTTTCGACCTTCATTGTGACCCCGAGCCTGTCCTTCGAGAGCACCGCCTGGACTTGTCGTCTCAGCGGTCTGCCGCGATCCGTCGCGGCGAGGCCAAAACAATAGCCTATTGCTCGCGATCAAGTCGACAAATCGCCGGTCAGGGCCTGTTTCGTCCGGCGCAGATTGGTCACGGCCGCGTCGCCAAGCTCCAGCGCGAGTGCGACCTGCAGCACGTCGAGAATGACGAGCTGCGCAATTCGGGAATTCATCGGGGTGTAGACGCTGGTCTCGTCGTGTTCCCCGCTCGCGAGGACGACGGAACTGAATCGTGCGAGCTCCGAGGCCGGGTTTGTGATTGCAATTACGTGGGCGCCGCGCTCGGTCACGAGCCTCGCAGCCTCGGCAAGGGCCTCCCAGCGTCCGCTGTTGGAAATCATGACGAAGAGATCACTCTCCACGGCAATCGACGCAAGCTGACGAACCCCGGGGCTATTCGTCATCGCGGAGCAGGGAATACCGAGCCGGAAAAACTTGTGGCGGGCATCGTCGGCAACGTGGCCCGAACTTCCGAAGCCTACGAACACGATCTGGCGCGCTGCCGCCATCAGCTTGACGGCTCGCTCGATGTCGATTTCTCGCAGAGCCTTACGCTGCTGCATTAGCGCCTGCACCGCGGAGTCAAAGACTTTCTCCGAAACGGCTGCGGGTGAATCACCCTCGCGGACTGCCCGATGCACGAGATTATGCGGACGGCTCAAGGCTTCGGTCAGCTTCAGGCCGAATTCCCGAAACCCTGCGAGCCCGACGTGGCGGCAGAAGCGGATGATGGTCGGCTGACTGGTGCCGCAGGTCTGTGCAAGCTCTGCCAGCGTCAGGCTGCGCGCCTCATCCGGATGGGCGAGCACCCAGTCCGCAACACGGCGTTCGGCCGGGCTGAAGGAGTCCAGATGCTGTTCGATCAGGGCAAGCATGTAGAAAAATTACAGAAAAACGCCGAAGAACGCACGAAAAACTTCAATATTTGCTGTGATTGCGGCCAATTCGTAGTAAAATTACAAACCGTCGGTCGGACTGCGGTCGACCGGGACAGCGATCAGAGGAGCGGGTAGGCTTTGCTCCGGGCGTTACGGCGTCTTTTGGTCACAGAGTGGCAGTCGTGCCACGTCTAGCAAGATAGAGCGGTGTGTGGCTGACGCGTCCCGCTTTCAAAACACCTCAGGGGATCAGCTCTTGGCTAACTTTGTGCCCGTCGATGAATTCGACCTGATTATTTTCGGTGGTACCGGCGACCTTGCGATGCGCAAATTGCTCCCGTCGCTCTATCACCGCGACCGTGACGGACAGTTCGTCGGCGAGAGCCGCATCATCGCGGCGAGCCGCAGCGAGCATTCGCGCGACGACTACCTCGCGCTCGTCGAAGAAGCTCTGCGTGCGAATCTGGAGGAGGGCGAATTCGACGAAGGTCAGTGGTCGACGTTTGCGGCCCGCGTTCACTATGTGCATATCGATGCCTTCGCGCCGGACCAGTGGCACGGATTGCGCGACATGCTCGCAGGTCAGGAACAGAAGATTCGCGTCAACTATCTCGCCACGGCCACCAGCCTGTTTGGCCCCATCGCGCAGGGCCTGAAGCAGAACGAGCTGATTACACCGACCAGCCGCATTGTGTTGGAGAAGCCGCTCGGTCACGACTACGACTCCGCGAAAGAGATCAACGACGCCGTTGGCGCCTGCTTCCGCGAAGACATGGTCTACCGCATCGACCACTATCTCGGCAAAGAAACGGTCCAGAACCTTCTCGCGCTGCGTTTCGCCAACTCACTGTTCGAGCCGCTGTGGCGCCGCGGTGCGATCGACCACGTCCAGATCACCGTTGCGGAAGACCTAGGGGTAGGCAACCGCATCGAGTTTTACGACAAGATCGGCACGCTGCGCGACATGGTCCAGAACCACATGTTGCAGCTCGTCTGTCTCGTCGCGATGGAATCTCCGAGCAGCCTGCACCACGACGCCGTGCGCGATGAGAAGATCAAGGTCCTGCGTGCGCTCAAACCGATTGACGCCGGCCTCGTCCGCGAGCGCACGATTCGCGGCCAGTATTCAGCCGGCGCGATCGACGGCGAAACAGTCCCCGGCTATGCGGAGGAGCTCGGCGGCAACAAGAGCCAGACCGAAACCTTCGTTGCGCTGAAACTCGAGATTGAAAACTGGCGCTGGTCCGGTGTGCCGTTCTACATCCGGAGTGGCAAACGCCTGAAGCAAAAGCATTCGGAAATCGTTGTCCAGTTCCAGGACGTCCCGCATTCAATTTTCCCGGAGCAGCAGTACAACGTGCAGCCGAACCGACTGACAATTCGCCTGCAGCCCGACGAAGGTGTGAAGCTGTCCGTCATGGCGAAAGAGCCGGGGCCGGGCGGATTCGACCTGAAGCCCGTGTCGCTGAACCTGAGCTTCGAAGAGACCTTCGGCGTCCGCTACCCGGACGCGTACGAACGCCTTTTGATGGAAGTGTTGCGCGGAAACCCGGCGCTCTTCATGCGTCGCGACGAAGTCGAGGCGGCCTGGCACTGGTGCGACTCCATCATCGAAGGCTGGGCAAGCACGAAAACCAAAGTCGAGAGCTACGTGTCCGGCACGTGGGGTCCGTCTGCAGCGTCCATGCTGCTCGACCGCGATGGCCGCACCTGGCTTACCGACGAAGACTGACATTCAACACAAGAAAAGCGAACCAGCATGGAAGAACACGTATTCGACGACAGTCGCCTCGCGTCCGAGGCGGCCGCGGAATTTCTCGCAGAGCATCTCGAGCGCCGGCTGGAGGGACAGCCCCACGCCTCGCTGATCGTCACCGGCGGCAGCTCGCCGGCAGATTGCTACGAGGCATTGTCCAAAAAGGAATTGGACTGGAACCGGACAAACATCGTCCTGAGTGACGAGCGCTGGGTGCCGCCCGACAGCGAAGACAGCAACGAGCGGCTGGTGCGCGAAACGCTGCTCAAGGACAAGGCGGCCGGTGCGATCCTGACGCCGATGTACGCCGACGATGTGTCGATCGAAGAGCAGTGCGAACGGCTCGACGAGACGCTCGGCCCGATCGGCGTACCGTTTTCGGCCGCTCTTCTGGGCATGGGTGAAGACGGGCATTTCGCATCCCTGTTTCCCGACGCTGACAACCTCGAAGTCGGTCTCGACGGAGACACGTCGAACTACTGCCTGCCCGTCAAGACCGCGGCAAGTCCGCATCCGCGAGTCAGCCTGACCCTTGCGGCGATCTCGCGCAGTGATGCGATCGCTCTGCTGATCTTTGGTGAGGCGAAAAAGGCAGTCCTCGAAGACGCGAGGAAACACAAAGGAAAATATCCGGTCTCCGCGCTGATCCGGCAGAAGCGGGCACCGATCCACGTATTCTGGGCACCATGAGGTCCAACACCATGCACGCAACAATCGATAAAGTGACAGACCGCATCCGCGAGCGCAGCGCGTCGACCCGCAAGCGCTATCTCGACAAGATCGGGAAGGCCGCGGAAGACGGACCGAATCGCAAGGCGCTGTCCTGCAGCAACCTCGCGCACGGCATGGCTGCGAGCCGCAAGTCGGACAAGGATCTGCTCTCCGGACGCGAAGTACCGAACATCGCAATCGTCTCTGCGTTCAACGACATGCTGAGCGCACACCAGCCCTATGAAACCTATCCCGGACTGATCAAGGAAACAGCGGCGAGCGAGGGCGCGGTCGCGCAGTTCGCCGGCGGAACGCCCGCAATGTGCGACGGCGTTACCCAGGGGCAGGATGGAATGGACCTGTCGCTGTTCAGTCGCGACGTTATCGCCATGTCGACCGGCGTTGCGCTGTCCCACAACATGTTCGACGCGAACTTGTGTCTCGGCATCTGCGACAAGATCGTGCCCGGACTGTTCATCGGTTCGCTGGCGTTTGGTCACCTGCCGACGGTGTTCGTGCCGGCAGGACCAATGGTCTCCGGCCTGTCGAACAAAGAGAAGGCGCGAGTCCGCGAGGAATTTGCGCAGGGCAAGATCGGTCGCGACGAGCTGCTGCAGGCGGAGTCAGGTGCTTACCATTCCGCCGGAACCTGCACGTTCTATGGCACCGCGAACAGCAACCAGATGATGCTCGAGTTTATGGGCTTGCAGCTCCCCGGCGGCTCTTTCGTCAACCCTGGCACGGAAATGCGCGATCACCTGACGCGTGAAGCTGTGCGCACAGTTCTCAAAAGCACGCACCTCGGCGACAACTACATCCCGATGGGACAGATCGTCGACGAAAAGGCGATCGTCAATGCGATTATCGGTCTGCTGGCCACCGGCGGTTCGACAAACCACACGATCCATCTCGTTGCGATGGCGCGCGCCGCGGGAATCATCATTGACTGGAAGGACTTCGACGAACTGTCGGGCGTCATTCCATTGCTCGCACGTGTCTACCCGAACGGCACGGCCGACGTGAATCACTTCCATGCCGCCGGCGGGCTCGGATTTGTGATGACGGAGCTTCTTAACAAGGGTCTGCTGCACGACGACGTGCAGACGATTCTCGGCCCGGGCCTCGGCGAGTTCTGCCGAGAGCCGTTCATCGAGAAAGAGGCGCTCAAGTGGCGGCCGGTAACTGACAAATCGCTGGACGAAGACATCGTCCGGCCCGCGTCCAATCCGTTTGCCAGGGAAGGCGGGCTGCGGCTCGTGCACGGCAATGTCGGCCGGGGGATTACGAAAGTGTCGGCAGTCGCGGAAGATCATCGCTCGATAAAGGCACCCGCCCGCATTTTCCATTCGCAGGCGGAGTTTGCGGAGGCGTTCAACGACGGCGAGCTCGAGCGCGACTTTGTCGCGGTGCTCGCATTCCAGGGGCCGAAAGCAACCGGCATGCCGGAACTGCACAAGCTCACGCCCTACCTCGGTGTCCTGCAAAATCGCGGCTTCAAGGTCGCGCTGCTGACCGATGGCCGCATGTCCGGCGCGTCCGGAAAAGTTTTGTCGGCGATTCAGGTCGTGCCCGAAGCGATAGACGGCGGCAGCATCGGACTGATCCGCGACGGCGACATGGTCAGCATCGATGCACAGGCGGGCGTGCTGCACGTCGACAGTGATGAGCCGCTCGACGCGCGCGAGCTTGTGATTCCCGACCTCACGGACAGTCACAACGGCATGGGCAGGGAGCTGTTCTCAAGCTTCCGGCATGCGACGACGAATGCCGAGGCCGGCGCAACGGTCTTTACCGAGATGACTTGATCCAAAGTCTCCTTCGACGGCACCTCTGGTCGCACAGTTACCACCAGAGCGGCTACACTCAGGCAATCGAATTCGGGACGTAAAGAAACATGAGCAAGCAGTGTTTGCTGGTCGGTGACATCGGTGGGACGAATGCGCGCTTCGCGCTCGCAGATCCGGACGGTCCTGGCTTTTCGCACGAGATCACGCTGAAGTGTAACGACTACGAGTCGGCCGACGCGGCGATCCGGCACTACATGAACGAGGTCGAGGGCGGCGAGCCGGACGTCATCAGCCTCGCCGCCGCCGGACCGATCGTCAACCAGCGCGTACGCTTTACGAACAACCACTGGATCATTTCGGCGGACGAATTAAAGGCAACGTTCTCGATTGACAAGGTCCGCCTGCTCAACGACTTCGAAGCGATCGCGTATGCGATGCCGTTCATGGAAACGGACGATCTTCTGCCGATCGGACTGCCGATTGCTCCGCCGCTTCCTGACGACGACTACATGCTCGGCATTGTTGGTCCCGGCACCGGTCTCGGGGCCGTCGGCCTGCACAAGCATCAGGGCATGCTGATTCCACTGCCGGGCGAGGCGAGCCACGGTGGCTTCGCACCGGAAACTGCCGTTCAGATCGAGGTTCTCAATGTATTGCGCGACCGTTTCGATCGCGTCTCGAGTGAACGATTGGTCTCAGGGCCCGGCCTCGAGAACATCTACTGGGCGCTGACGCAGATTCACAACGAAAAACGCATTCACCTGTCACCCGCGGAGATTTTCCAGGCGGCGCAGGAGAATTCCGACACGATGGCCGTCGAGTCCGTACAGATGTTTTTCGAAGCTCTCGGTCAATTCGCCGGAGACTTTGCCTTGTCGCTGGGTGCGTTCGACGGAATCTACATCGGCGGCGGGATCGCCCAGCGCTACCCCGAGCTGGTCACGAACAGCCTGTTCCGCACCGGCTTCGAGCGCAAGGGTCGTTATCGCACGATCATGGAGCGTGTTCCGACACAGCTCATCATGCATCGGCAGCCGGGACTGCTCGGTTCGTCGTTCTACGCGCGAACTTTGCTTGGGCAATAAAGGAAAGCTTCTCGCGCTTACTCCGCCAGCAAGGATTCGTAGAGCCCGATCGTCTCTGTCACGGTGTCTTCGTTGCGGAAATCCCGACCGATACGCGCGCGGGCATGCGCGCCCATTTCCCGGCGACGCGCGTCGTCGCGATACAGCCATTCGATCGCCGACGCAATCGCGGCTGAATTTTTCACCGGCACGACGAGGCCGCTTTTTCCGCGTTCGATCAGTTCCGGGCTGCCGCCGCTGTCCGTGACAATCGGCGGCACACCGTAAGCCATCGCCTCGATGACCGCGCGTGGCAAACCCTCGCGTTTCGTCGACGGCAGGCAAAACGCCTGGCAGGCTGCGCCGACAGCCGGCGCGTCGTTGCGAAAGCCGGCGCGATGAATTCGCTTGGCGGCCGGGCTTCTCGCGATGCGTCTCGTCAAACGCGCGGCATCCATGTGCCCGATCAGCAGCAAATGTGCGTCGACGTCTTTCGGTAGCAATCCCATCGCATCGACGAGATATTCAACTCCTTTGCGCGGTCGATAGCTTGCCGTGCAGGCGATCGTGAACGCGCCTTCAGGAATGCCGAACTCGGCGAGGTCGACCGGTTCGGCGTCGTACCACTCGAGCTTGTGGCCCTTGTAGATGCGGACGGGGCGTTCCTCCGGCATGCGCAGGAACTTCGGTCGCATCGCGAGGAAGTAGTCACGGATCGCGTCGCAAACGCAGACAATCCGGTCGATGCGCGGATTGAGGTAGCGCATCCACGACATCGGGTCGAGGAAGCTGACGTTGCCGACGATGCCGCGATAGCAAATGATCTTCACGGGCAGGTCTTTGGCCGCGGCGATGCCATTCGTGACAGCCTTGGAGTTGAACGTGTGAAGAATCTGATAGTCGCCGCGAATAAGTTCTTTCCGTAATAGATTTTGACCCTGGGAATCGAAATCCTTGGCGAGCGGGATATCGAGAACGGGTACGCCCGCGCGGGTCAGGCGTTCGTGGTTCGGGTGAGTGGTGGGACAGACGACAGTAATCGCCACGCCGCGATTGTGGAGACCGATAAACGACTCCGTCGTCGGTCGGTCGGCGCCTTCGGTGACGGCAAGGACTCGCGTGCTCATGGCGGAAAGGTAGCACACACTGCGTTCGTTGCCGCCGCAGGTTAAGATTGAACCAAACAGGATAAGGAGACAGGCATGGGACTGATTTTGACACCGGTTGCGGACCGTCCCGAGTGCGCACGCGCGCTCAAGGTAGCGTTCCAGCTCGGCGAGCGACTCGGCGCGAGTGTGAAGGGGACGCATATCCGGCCGCATCGCACGTCCAAGGTCTCGTTGTCCGCCGACTTCGCGGAAGCCGCGTGGTTGAAAAAAAGTACGAAGAAGGCGCCCTCCGCGGCAAAGGCGCTGTTCGAGAGTGTTGCCGAGAGCCACGGTTTCGAACTTCGGCGTCGCGCGCAGAAAGATGGCTGCGCCCTGTGGAACGAGCGCGTCGGCTCACCGGACAAAATACTCGGCATCGACGGGCCGGTCAGCGATCTGCTCGTCCTGTCACGACCGTCGAAAGCCGGCGGTGTCGCGGACATGTTCCTGCGCGCGGCGCTGTTCCATGGCTCTTCGCCGGTGCTGTTGTTGCCGCCAGCGGGCCGCAAGACAGTCGGCAAACGCGTTCTGATCGCGTGGAACCAGAGCAAGGAAGTTGCGCATGCGGTCAAGGGCGCGCTGCCGATTCTGAAAACGGCGGATGAAGTCACAATCCTGACTTGCGGTGGAGAAGATCGCCCGGGCCCGAAGGCCGCGCAGCTGGCCGCCTTCCTGTCGCATCACGGCGTGAAATCGACGCGGGTCGAAACGAAAGGGCGGCAGATTGAGTCCGAGATCATGGATACCGCGCAGGAGATTCAGGCGGATCTCCTGGTGTTCGGCGCTTACAGCCGCAGCCGCTGGCGCCAGATCGTTTTTGGCGGAACGAGCGAATTCCTGATCTACGAGGCCAAACTGCCGGTCCTGACGGTACACGGCTAACTCGATTCTAATAGGTGGCAGGCCGTCGACTGCCTGGTACGCCATTTTTCTTCGTTTGCGTGTCAACCGAACGTCTGTCCGGGCGTTGATCCCTGTAACACCAACAGGGAGTGACCAATGAAACGAGGACTCATTACAGTATTGGCCGTGACGCTGAGCGGTTTTGCACTGGCAGACGACAAAGGCGACCGCGCCGAAGAAATTCTGGACAATCGCGGTGATCGCATCGAGGATCGACTCGACCGTCGCGGCGATCGCATCGACGACCGCCTCGACAACAAGGGCGACCGCATTGATCGTCACCTGGACGAGAAGGGCGATCGCATCGACAGTCGTCTCGACCGTCGGGCGGACGTCGCCGCAGAGAACGGACACGATCGTGCCGCAGAAAAACTCGACCGCAAAGGCGATCGCATCGACCGCAAGCTCGACAAGCGCGGCGATCGTGCGGATCGCAGGCTGGACCGGAAAGGTGATAAGGCCGACCGCCGTCTCGACCGACGCGGCGAGAAGCGCAACCGGCAACTGGACCGCAAGGGCGAGCGCATCAACCGTCGACGCTAGTCAGAAAAGCACGAGCGAGCGTCCGGTTCCAATCCCCCTCCGGACGCTCAAAGCCGGCACCGCCAGCGGTCGCCGGCTTTTTTTGTGCGCGAGCCTTCGGTAGGCTCGTCCCCAAGTCTTCCCAAAGAAAGATTCCCGAATGAACAAGAGCCGCTGGTCGATCGACTCACTCGTCCTGATTTTTTCGTTCATCGTCGTTGCGCAATTACTGAGCTACGTCATCCCGCAGGGTTCGTTCGACCGGGTGCCCTATCCAGACAACCCGAGCCGTGAACTCGTCGTTTCGGGAACCTACGCGGCGGCCGAGGGCGACGAGGTCGTCACGATGGCGCCCTGGCATTTCCTGCTCGCAATCAGCGACGGCTTTGCGGCCGCGCAGGACATCATCTTCCTCGTTTTTCTCGTCGGCGGCGTGATCGCTGTTCTGCGCCGAACCGGCGCGATCGACGCGGCACTGCATCGCGCGGTCGCAACACTGGGCGGCAGTCCGTGGATACTGATCGCGGGATGCCTGGTGATCTTCAGCATGGGCGCCTTTACGATTGGCATGGGCGAAGAATACGTACCCCTGGTTCCGATTATCGTGTCGATGTCACTCGCGATGCGCATGGATGCCATCGTGGCGATGGGCATGGTCTGGGTGCCCTACGGCATCGGCTGGGCTGCGGCCGGGACGAACCCGTTTGGCGTACTGATCGCGCAGAACATCGCGGGCGTGCCGCTAACGTCCGGCATGAGTTTCCGCTTCATTATTCTCGTTGTCTTCCTCGCCATCGCATTTCATCACTTGTACCGCTACGCCATGCGCGTGCGACGGGATCCCTCGACGAGTCTTGTCGCGCACGTCGACTACAGCGAGGGCTTCGAGGCTCCGGAAGATACAACGATGACCGGCCAGCGAATCGCGGTGCTGATTGTCTTCGTGCTCGGCATCGTTGGCTTCGTTGTCGGCGTGAAACTGCAGGGCTGGTACATCAAGGAGCTCAATGCCGTTTTCCTCGGTGTTGGTCTCATCGCAGCAATTATCGCCCGCATGTCTGCCGGCGAAACGAGCCGGACATTTATTCGCGGCGCATCGGAGATGACTGCGGCGGCGCTGCTGATCGGCTTTGCACGGACGATCGAGGTCGTTCTGAAAGACGGCCAGATCATGGACTCTATCGTTTACGGCATTGCCGGCGCGTTGGAAAACGTCGGGCCGGAAGTCGCGTCGATCGGCATGCTGGCCGTGCAGACGATCTGCAATCTGTTCATTCCGTCAGGCTCGGGTCAGGCATTCGTCACGATGCCGATCATGAGCCCGCTCGCGACGCTGACCGACGTGCCGCAGCAGACCGCAGTTCTTGCCTTCCAGTTCGGCGATGGACTGACGAACATGATCGTCCCGACCAGTGCGCTCGTGATGGGGGCGCTGGCGCTGGGTCGCATTCCCTACACGGCCTGGGTGCGCTTCGTCGGACCGCTGCTGATCAAGTTGTTCGCCGCGGGAATTATTTTCCTGGTCGTTTCTGTTCAGCTCGCAGGGACGATGGGTTTCTGAGCCGTTACGCTGAGATTCCTCCAGGCGAAAACGGTGTCAGTCGAGAACAGGCATCAGTTCCGGCTTGAGT